>CALVIG010000018.1 GCA_944329425.1 uncultured Bacilli bacterium | reverse complement strand
CCTGGCCTGGTGGGCTCTTTTATTGTATCAAAAAAACCACACCTTGTGGTGCGGTTGAAATTTTAATTTAGGAAAAGTAGACTTTTATAAGCCTACTTTTTTATATCTTCTAATTTTACGCTAACTAACTTTGACACTCCAGATTCTTGCATCGTTATTCCGTATAAAACATCTGCATATTCCATGGTTTTTTTCTTATGCGTAATTATTATAAACTGAGTTTTATTTTTAAATTCTCCCAAGAACTTACCAAAGTTATCAACGTTTACCTCATCTAAAGCAGCTTCTACTTCGTCTAAAATACAAAATGGTACTTTTCTTGTTTCTAATATTGCAAATAAAAGTGAAATAGCGGTTAAAGTTTTTTCTCCACCTGATAATAATGATATATGTTGTAAAGTCTTACCAGGAGGTAAAGCCTTTATTTCTATTCCCGTTGTTAATAAGTCATTAGGATTAGTTAATTTAAGTTCAGCATCTCCCCCACCAAAAAGCTTTTTAAACACTTCTTTAAACCTTTGTTTTATCTGATTGAACGTATCTAAAAACTTTTCTTTCATTATGTCATCTAACTCTTTTATTATTTCTAATATAGTGTCTTCTGCTTTGGATAAATCAGCCTTTTGGTTATTTAAGAAATCATACCTTTCAGAAACCCTTTTATATTCATCTATAGCTCCTACGTTAACATCGCCTAAGCGTTTTATTTCAAGCTTACACTTATCTACTATTTGTCTTGCTTCTAACGGATCAATCTCTAAGAAATAATTAGCTTTTGCTTTTTCGAAAGTCATGCCATAATCTTCTGTTAAAGTACTAAGCAAATTATCTAATTTAACATCTTGTCTATTAACCTTAATTTCTAATTCTTTTAATTCAGAGCCTTTCTTATAAAATTCTTGATTATTAATTTTATAATTCTTTTCCATTTCGTTTATTTGTTGTTTAAAGTCATTGACCTCTGATTTAAGCTCGTTTACTCTAATTAAAACATCATTTTTTTCCTTTTCTTTTTCATAATATTCTTTTACGATTTTTTCTTCCTCAGAACTTAAAGTACCGTTAACCAAACCATCTATGTTCCTTAACTCTTCTTTACATCTTTCAATTTCTATTTCCACGTTTTTTTGTTTTTGTGTTTCATAATTTAAAGACAACTCTAAGTTTGTTTTTTCTTCAATTAATTTATTTTTTTCTTCTAAAACATTATTATATTTATCATCTATTTCATTCATGGATATTTCTAACCTAGATCTACTTTTTTGTATATCATCAAGTATTCTTACGTTATCTTCTAGTTCATGTTTTTGAGTAATTAAGTTGGTTGTATTTTTAATAATACCTCCAGTAAGTGAACCACCAACATGAAGAAGCTCTCCTTCCAAAGTCACTATTCTGTATCTATAATTTATTTTTCTAGCTATATCATTAGCAGAATCTATATCATTTACTATTATCGTTGTTCCAAGCTGATTTTTAATAATACCATCATAAGTAGATTCATATCTAACAAGGCTAGATGCCACGCCAACGAAATCTTTTTCTTCCTTTAATAATTTGTATGTTGCGTTATCAATTTCCTTTGGTTTTATAACGTTAATCGGGAAAAAAGTCGCCCTACCAAATTTATTAACTTTTAAGTACTTAATTGCTTCTTTTGCAGTAAACTCATCATCTACCACTATATAATTTGAAGCTGCTCCTAAAGCAGTTGATATAGCAACATCATATTCCTTTTCAGTTTCTAATAAATTAGCAATAACTCCGTATATACCAGTTAATTTTGGGTTATCAAGTACCATTTTAACCGCATAAGGAAGTCCAGAATTATTTTCAATAGCATTTCTAAGCATTTCTATTTTATACGTTGTTTCGTTTTCTAATCTGTTTTGCTTTGTTAGTTTTTCTTCATTCTCTGTTTTTAATTTTTTTACTTCGTTAAACAAATCGTCTTTAGAAGTTAACTTTTCAATTAAAGTTTTAATTTTGCCATTGATTATACTAACAGTATTTTTTATTCCGAAAACTTCATTTTCTTTCCTTAATATAGTTTCTTTTAAATTAACAACGTTTTGATGAACTTTAGTATCTTTAGCATCATATTTTTGTCTTTCAACGATAAGGTCTTTTTTACCTAATAAGCTTTGCGCTTCCGATGATACTTTAGTTAGTAAATTTTGTAGTTTAAACAATTCTTCTTCTTTTTTAGTTTCTTCTAGTTTTAATGCCTCAATCTTTGAATTATCAACGTTACTACTTGCTTCTAATTTTATTATTTCTTCATTTAGAATAGAAACCAATCTTTTATTGTTTTGATAATCAGCGTTAATGCTATCCACTTCGCTAACTATTAAAGAAACTTCAATTTCATCTAGCTTTTTTTTGTTTTCTAAATATTTTTTTGCGCTTTCACATTGCTTTTTTAAAGGTTCTAAATTAGTTTCAAGCTCCAGTATAATATCGTTAACCCGGTTCATGTTATCGTGGGTTCTATCTAACTTTCTTAAAGCCTCATCTTTTCTTTTTTTATACTTTAAAACCTCTGCGGCAGCTTCAAATATTACCCTTCTTTCTTCGGGTTTATTAGATAATATTGCGCCTATATCACCTTGTGAAATAATGTTAAAAGATTCCTTAGAAACCCCAGTATCAACAAACAAGTCTTGAATATCCTTTAACCTACATTTTTCATTATTTAAGTAATACTCGTTTTCTCCAGTTTTATATATACACCTTTTAACACTAACTTCCGTATAGTCCGTAGGTAAATATTTATCACTATTATCAAAAACTAACGTAACACTTGCACTTGAAGCAGGTCTTCTTGATTTACTACCAGAAAAAATAACGTCACTCATTGCGCCCTCACCACGAAGCTGCTTAACTGACTGTTCTCCTAAAACCCATCTTACGGCATCAACAATATTACTTTTACCAGAGCCATTTGGGCCAACAACGCCAGATATTCCTGGAGTTAAATCTATGGTTATTTTTTCCGCAAAAGATTTAAACCCTACCGCTCTTATCTCCTTTAAATACATACGTTCACTTCCTAACTAATCTTTGCTTGCTTTTCCAATGCTTTTTTGGCCGCTTCTTGCTCTGCTTCTTTTTTAGATTTAGCACTTCCCGTACCCAAAACGATTCCGTCTACGATGGCATTTATGGTAAACGTCCTATCATGTGATGGACCTTCCTCTTTTACAACCTCATAATCAACCGATTTTTTAGTTGTTTGAACCATTTCTTGAAGTTCTGATTTATAATCCATAAAAAACGTCTCTGGCTTTTCTTTTATAAACGGTATAACTATTTCATATACAATCTGCTTTGCTTTTAAGTATCCTTGGTCTAAATAAACCGCCCCTAAAAAAGACTCAAACATATCAGCAAGAGTTGCCTTTCTAAACCTTCCACCAGATGCTTCCTCGCCCTTACCTACCTTAACGTACTTTGGAAAGTCCAAAAGTTTAGCATATTCATATAAAGCGTTTTCACACACATACATTGCTCTTATTTTAGTCATTTTACCTTCTTCATAATCAGTTGTATTATAAAGATAATCACTCATAATTAAGTCTAGTACTTTATCACCTAAAAACTCTAACCTTTGGTAATCCTCGGTTAAATTATGTTCGTTACAATATGATGAATGTGAAAAAGCTGTATCATAAATATGCATATTACTAGTTTTAATATTAAATCTATCTAACAATTCCATATTTATCACCCATTAGATTATAACAAAAAAACTAGATTAAATCTAGTTTATTAATTACATCTTTCTAAGTCATATAACACTATTTGAAGTTTAGAGAACCTTTTTTCTACCTTACCTTTTATTTTATATACTCCTGGCACGGAAATATTAAAATATTTATTATAGGTTTTTGGGAACATAACCAATTCTGCGTTTCCAAATGCATCACTTGCATTTATGAACATCATTTTATCACCAGACTTAGTGTTTACCTCTTTTCTTCTTTCAAAATACAATGTCATTTCTACGTTTTTATCAAAATAATTACCTAACTTATCAGTCGTTATACTATTTTCAGATATATATCTATTAGTAGGATGATTACTAATGTAAAAACCATATAATTTTTCTTCTTGTTTAGTTAATTCTTCTTGGGTGTATTCTTCATACTCTTTTAATTCTGGTTTAACAACTAAATTTTCGTCTAAGCCTGAGCATAGCTCCGCATAGTTAATAGCTTCATCAATGTTTTCGATAAGGGTTTTTCTGGTGTGTCCAAAAAAGTCTAAAGCTCCAGATAATATTACGTTTTTAATAACATCTATACCAGTTTTATAAGTTCTTTTTATGAAATCAAAGTAAGATGTAAAAGCACCATTTTTCACTCTTTCATCCACTATTTGTCTACAAGTTAAAGTACCAATACCCTTTATCATTGAAAGTGGATATACTATTTTTCCTTCAATAATTTCATAATTGCAAGAAGTATTGTTTATGGTTGGTTTTATAATTTCAACGCCCAATCTTTTACACTCGTTTAACAGCGTTTTGGTTTTGGATGAAACACCTATGTAATTATTTAGTATTTCACACATAAATTCCAAAGGAAAATGAGTTTTTAAATAAGCGATTTTATAACCGATTATGGCGTAACAAACTGAGTGTGCCTTATTAAAACCATAATTTGCAAATTTTAATATTAACTCATAAACGCTTAAAGCCGTTTTTTCGTCATATCCGTTTTTTATACTACCTTTTATAAAGTTATCTTTTTGAGCTAACAATACGTCTTGCTTTTTCTTGCTCATTGCCCTTCTTAAAACATCAGCTTGGCCGTAAGAAAAACCAGCCATTTTACTTGCTATTTGCATTATCTGCTCTTGGTAAATAATTATTCCGTAAGTAGGTTCTAATATGCTTTTTAAGCAATCGTTAACGTACGTTACTTTTTCTTTACCGTGTTTTCTTGCTATGTACGAAGGAATGTTATCAATTGGTCCGGGTCTAAATAGTGCAACCGCCGCGATTAAATCATTTATGTTATCTGGTTTTAATTCAGTTATAAACTTTCTCATCCCCATCGTTTCAAACTGAAATATACCGGTTAAATCCCCAGTCGCGAATAAATCATACGTTTTTTTGTCATTAAAAGGAATGTCATTAAATTTAATTTTATTAACTCTACATAGCACTTTATCTATTATGGTTAAGTTTTTAAGACCTAAAAAATCCATTTTTAAAAGTCCTAAATCTTCTATGTAATTCATTGTATAACCACAAATATAAGTCCCATCAGAATTAAGTGTTAATGGTACGTAATTACGTAAATCCTTGCTAGAAATAATAATTCCTGCGGCATGAATTGAAGTATGTCTTTTTAACCCCTCTAAATGAAGTGCTACCTCGTACATTTTTCTTAATTCTTGATCATCTAGCATCTTTTTAACAGAAGAATTTAATAATTGCTCTTTTAAAGATTTCTTATCATCAAAGTTTTTCAAGAGATTATCGACTTTAAACGTAGAAACATCAAATATTCTTGCTAGATCCCTTATAACTTGTTTTGCCAATAAATTAGAAAAAGTTATTATTTCACAGACCCTATTTAATCCATATTTTTCCTTTACATAATCAATAACTTTATACCTTTTTTCAGCATCAAAATCCATATCAATATCGGGCATTGTTATTCTTTGTGGATTTAAAAACCTTTCAAAAAGAAGATCGTATTTCATCGGATCAACATCCGTTATTCCAAGCGAGTAAGAAACTAGTGAAGACGCTGCGGACCCTCTAGGCCCTACTAAAATTCCGTTTTTCTTAGCATACTTAACATAATCCCAAACAACTAAAAAATAATTACAAAAACCCATCTTTATAATAATATCAATCTCATGTTTTAGTCTTATTACATAACTTTCTGGTACATTATTATTAAGTCTTTTTTTTAGCCCATAAACACATAGATCAACTAAATATTTCTTTTCATCAAAATTACTATCATCATTATATACTGGCAATAAATTACTTTGCTTTGGTATGTTTATATCACACATATTTGAAAAATATAAAGTATCTTTTTTTATTTCCGTAGAAACCATTTCATCTAAAGTTACGTCGCTATCTAGTTTAAAATCAACGTCTTTTATTTTATATAAATAAGGTAGATAAGGTTCCTCGTTTTTAGAAAGTGATAAAGTTTTTTTAACGTAAACCTTATTCCCGGTTATTTTTTCTAAATCCGATAAATTAGAGTACCCAACAAAGTATTCGTTTAAACCACCAATAAATTCACTAGCAGAATCGATAAATTCAAAAGGTATAACAACAAGTAAGTCATCTAAATAGCTATATATAACTTTATTATTTAATTTACCTTCATTTTTTAAGGTATCTATGTTACATAAAGCTTGATACCCTTTATAGTTTTTTGCATAAAGTAATACTGGAAATGATAAATTAATTTCTAAACCTATTATTGGTTTAATTCCATTACTTTTACATTTGTTATAAAATTCCATCGCGCCAAATAAGTTATTATCACATATTGCACAAGAACTTATGTCAAGTGAGGTTAACTTGTTAATTAAATCATCTATTTTTATTAAGCTAGATAAAATGGAATAATCAGTTTTTATCCAAAGTGGAACGTAATTCATAATATACCTCACTTTCTAATACTATTTTACTACAAATAACGTTTTTTTTATATTTTAATTTGACTATTTAACCATAATATGTTAAAGTTATTAAGCAAACACGTATTTAAGGAGGAATTAAATATGGCTAAAAAAGTATCTAATAAAAAACCATTATTTGGAAACAAACGTTCTCATGCTTTAAATACTACTAAGATGAGACAAAAAGTTAACATGCAAAAAGTAACTTTAAATGGTGTTACGGTAATAATGAGTGCTAAAGAAGCTAAAAAATTTAGAAAAAATAATGCATAATAAAAATACTTCAAATAAAGCTTGAAGTATTTTTCCTAAATTGAAATTTCAACCGCACCACAAAGGGTGTGGTTTTTTTGATACAATAAAAGAGCCAAATCCCGGC
>CALVIG010000017.1 GCA_944329425.1 uncultured Bacilli bacterium | reverse complement strand
TTTGATAAGGTTTTAAGTTTTATAAAATAGTAATGTAAGTAGCATTACTTTTTTTATTGCTATTTTTAAATTATGTGGTATAATAATTCAAAAAACGAAAAGAAGGAAAAATAATAATGAAAAATGATCAAATTGTAAAACTAATTAATAAGTATGAAAAGAAAAACGAAAAAATTAGTCCTGATTTAATGAATAATTTATTATCAGCAAATAGCGAGCTAATTGATTATATTTTAAATTCTGATATTAGTACTGATATGTTAGAAAAATGTTTTAAATATAGTTTGTTTAGCACTTTGGATTTAAAAACCCAAATTTTAATTTTAGAAAATGATAATGGTGAATTTGGAAGATTTAATGATTTTTTAAAAATTAAACCAAAATTCATATCAAAAATATTAAAAATTATTTATAATTCAAAAAATAGTGAAGCTTTAATTTATGGAGAAAGATATTTGAAATCGTGTAAGCCTTTTGGCTCAAATGAACTTTTAATTTTTAAAGCTATTTTAAATTCAAAAAACGAAGATAATGCTAGTAATTCTTATGCAGTTGCAACAAACTATTCTCCTTATGTTAATTGTGAAAAAAAATTAGAATTAACAAAAATAGTAGCAGATGCAAAAAATCCAGAAGAAGCAAGGGATGTTGCAACAAATATTGGTGTATTAAAAAGCGATTTTGCAATCGAATTAACAAAAATAGCAGCAGATGCAAAAAAGCCATATGAAGCATGGATAGTTGCAATAAATACTGATGTATTAAGAAGTGGTTTTGTAGTTGAATTAACAAAAATAGTATCAAATGCAAAAAATGGATATTTATCATCGAATGTTGCAACAAATCTTGATGTATTAAAAAGTGGGGTTGCAGTTGAATTAACAAAAATAATAGCATATGCAAAAAATCCAGATGAAGCATCTGAAGTTGCAACAAATACTGGTGTATTAAAAAGTGGGGTTGCAGTTGAATTAACAAAAATAGTAGCAGATGCAAAGAATCCAGATGAAGCATCTGAAGTTGCAACAAATATTGATGTAATAGAAAGTGGGCACGTATTAGAGCTAACCAATTTAATAGCTAATGTTAGTAAATCTGTTGCTACTGAATTATGTAAAATGATAAATAGCGGTTATATAGACATAGTAATTGCTTTAATTGATGTTTTTGAAAAAAGAATAAACGTTAATAATTTTGATGCTGTTATCTCGTTGATAACAAGTGGTGATTATGAAAGAAGTAAAAATCCGATAGAAAGCTTAGGTAAAATTTTAAGAACCACCAATAACTATCAACCTTTCACGGTTGTTTATAAAGATTCAGCGCAAGAAGCTGTTAAGGGGTCAAGGGCTTTAGATAAGGCGTTTCCTGGAATTGATATAAAAGGTAATACTTATATAAAAACTAGAAAGAATAAAAAAGGAAGTCAACAAGATAATAATAGATAAAGACTTAATTATTTAAGTCTTTTTATTTTTTTTATAAATAATTAGCACTCAGGTATTGACATTGCTAAAAAAGCATATTATAATAATGACAGACTACGAAAAGAAGGTGGATACATGCTAAGTAAAAGGCAAAATAAGCTTCTTAAGTTAATTGTAGAAGAATACATTAAAACGGCAAATCCGGTAGGTTCTTCGCTGCTATGTGATAGTCTTGATTGTTCATCTGCAACGATAAGAAACGAAATGGCAGCGTTAGAAAACATAGGTTATCTTGAAAAAACGCATACTTCATCTGGTAGGGTGCCAAGTGAAGAGGGTTACAGGTATTACGTTGATAACTTAATGGAGCCAAAGAAAATGACTGGTGAAGACGTTTTAAAGCTTCAAAGAATTTTTGATAATAAACAATTAGCATTATCTGATGTAATAACCAAAAGTTTGGAAATAATATCAGAAATTACCAATTGTACTTCACTTGTTTTAGGTGCTAACAGTTCATATAATAAATTAAAACAAGTTGAAGCTGTACCTTATAGTGATGATAAGGTAATAGCAATTGTAATAACCGATAAAGGTCATGTTGAACACAAGGAACTTAACGTAGGAAACGATGTATCTCCTTCAGAAATTAAAAAGGTAGTTGAGTTAATTAATAAGCTTCTTGTTGGAACTCCTCTTGATGAAATAAGTGCAAAGCTTGAGTTTGAAGTAAAACCAATAATAGGTAATTACGTAAAAAGTCATGAGGCGTTGTATCAAGCTTTTTATAACGCGTTTAGCGAGTTTTCTTTTAAAAGCCATATGCATATGGCAGGTAGAACAAAGTTATTAGATTATAGAGAATTTGATAATGTTTCTAAAGTAAAAGAAATATTAAATAAGTTTGAAGATGATAACATGGTAAGGAAAATAGAAGCTGATAACAACGATATAAACGTGTACATTGGTCATGAAAATAACTTTGATGATGATGTATCAATTATTAAAACTAAGTATGTTATAAATGGAGAGGAAGGTACAATTGCTATAGTAGGACCTAAAAGAATGGATTATGAAAGGGTTGTATCTTTACTTGAATTTATTAAGCATAATATAGAAGGGTAGATTATGAAGGAAGAAAATAAAAAAAGTGAAATAAAAAAGAATGTAAAGGAAAAAAATAAAGTAAAAAAAGAAGAATCTGTTACTTTAACCAAAGAAGAAGTAGAACAAATGAATAATAAGGTTAAGGAATCAGAAGAAAAATTCTTAAGAGCTCAAGCGGAACTTATTAATTATAGAAAAAGAAAGGACGAGGAAACGGAGAAGAAACTTAAGTACGCAAATGAAGATTTAGTTTTAGAAATTCTTCCTGTATTAGATAACTTCGAAAGAGCTATCAAGATGGATGATGATAATTTGGAAGATGAAGTATCTCAGTTCTTAAGTGGCATGAAGATGGTTTACGCGGGACTTGTTACCGCGCTTGAAAAGTTTGGTGTTAAAGAAATAGAGTCACTTGGAAAACCGTTTAATGCTAACGTTCATCAAGCCGTTATGACTGAATCAGTCGAAGGTAAGGAAGAAGATATTGTTTTAGAGGTATATCAAAAAGGATATATGCTTAAAGATAAAGTTATTAGACCAGCGATGGTTAAAGTAAATAAATAATTAGAAAGGAATGATTTATTATGAGTAAAACAATAGGTATTGACTTAGGTACAACTAATAGTTGTGTCGCAGTATTTGAAGGTGGGGAAGCTAAGGTTATAGCTAACCCAGAAGGTGAAAGGACTACTCCTTCAGTAGTTGCTTTCAAAAATGGTGATATTATTGTAGGTGGAGCAGCTAAAAGACAAATGGTTGTTAATCCTGATACAATAAGATCAATTAAAAGATTAATGGGAACGAATGAAAAGGTAAAGGCTAACGGAAAGGAATATACTCCAGAGGAAGTATCTGCAATGATTCTTGGTAATTTAAAGAAGACGGCAGAGGCTTATTTAGGTGAAAACGTAACCAAAGCGGTTATTACGGTTCCTGCATACTTCAACGATGCTCAAAGACAAGCTACTAAAAATGCTGGTAAAATTGCTGGACTTGAAGTTGAAAGGATCATAAACGAACCTACCGCTGCAGCTTTAGCGTATGGTCTTGATAAGCAAGAAAACTCTCAAACGGTTCTTGTATATGACTTAGGTGGAGGTACTTTCGACGTATCAATACTTGAGTTAGGTGATGGCGTTTTTGAAGTTAAATCAACGTCTGGTAATAACCATTTAGGTGGTGATGATTTTGACCAAAGAATAGTTGATTTCTTGGTTGGTGAAATTAAGGACGAGTATAAGACTGACTTAACTAGTGATAAGATGGCAATGCAAAGGTTACAAGATGCTGCTGAAAAAGCTAAGAAAGATTTGTCTGGTATGTCTAATACCCAAATTTCATTACCATTCTTGGCACAAGGTCCTGATGGTGTTATAAACTTTGAGCTTACGCTAACTAGGTCAAAGTTTGAACAATTGATTGAGGATTTAGTTGATTCAACGTTAGAGCCAGTTAGAAAAGCATTAAAAGACGCTAAATTAAGTGCTAGTGATATTGATAAGGTATTATTAGTAGGTGGATCAACTCGTATCCCAATGGTACAAGAAGTTATTAGAAAGGAATTAGGAAAAGAACCATCTAAGGGAGTTAACCCAGATGAAGTTGTTGCTATGGGTGCTGCTATTCAAGGTGGGGTTTTAACTGGTGACGTTAATGACGTAGTACTTCTTGATGTTACACCACTTTCACTTGGTATTGAAACAATGGGTAACGTTATGACTACTTTAATTGAAAGAAATACTACTATCCCAACTTCTAAATCACAAGTTTTCTCAACTGCAGCAGATAATCAACCAGCCGTTGATATCCATGTTCTTCAAGGTGAAAGGCCTATGGCTTCTGACAACAAAACTTTAGGAAGGTTTCAACTAACAAATATTCCACCTGCACCAAGAGGGGTTCCTCAAATAGAAGTTACTTTTGATATTGACGCAAACGGTATCGTTAACGTTAAGGCAAAAGATTTAGGAACTGGTAAAGAGCAAGCTATAACAATAACTGCTTCAACAAACCTTTCAGATGAGGAAATCGATAAAATGATGAAGGAAGCAGAAGCTAATAAAGAAGCTGACGAAAAGAAAAAAGCTTTAGCAGAAGCTAAAAACGAAGCTGAACAAATGATCTTTACTACTGAAAAAGCCATTAAAGATTTAGGTGATAAGGTAGATAAAAAAGAAAAAGAAGAAGCTGAAAAGTTAGTTAAGGAATTAAAAGAAAAAGTAGAAAAAGATGATATTGATGAAATCAAAAAGGCTACTGAAAAATTATCTGAAAAAGCTATGCAATTAGGTGCAAAAGTTTATGAGGAAGCTAATAAAAAAGCTGCTGAAGAATCCGCAAAAAACGAGAAAAAAGATAATAAAAAAGGCGATGATGCCGAAGTAGTTGACGCAGAATTTGAAGAGAAAAAATAATATCAAGCATTAAAGTTCTAGGAAACTAGAACTTTATGTTTATAAAAGGAGATTTCATGACGGAGAAAATTAAGTTAAGAAGTGAAATTGATGATAAGTATAAGTGGGACTTAACTACTATTTATCAGAATGAAGAAAAATGGCAAAAAGATTATGAAAAAGCACAAAGTTTATTAGAAAAAGTGGCTTTGTATAGAAAAAAATTTTTACAATCTGCTGATAATTTATTAGCTTTTTTAAAGTTTGATGAAAAAGTGGATAGATTAATTTCTAAGTTATATTATTATGCTCATTTAAATCATGATGCAAATACTTTAGAAGAAAAGTATAAGAAAATGTATGACAAAATTAAAAATTTAAATATAAAATACAATAAATTAACCACTTTTTTTGTACCTGCTATAATGAAATTAGATCAAAAAAAACTTAATGATTTTTATAAAGAGAACGATGAACTATTAGAATATAAATTTATGTTTGAACAAATAACAAGGCATAAAAAACATAACTTATCTGAAGAAAAAGAAAAAATGATTAAGGAGTTTTCTAAAGTATTAAATAATCCATCAGAAACCTATAATTCTGTTATATATTCAGATATAAAATTTGATAATATTAAAGATGAAAAAGGAAAAGAAATAGAATTTAACGATAATGTTTATAGAACTTATATTGTATCTAAGAATAGAGAAGTAAGAAAAGCTGCTTTCAATTCTTTATATGATGGTTATAAAAGTTACAAAAATATTATTACTAATTTATTTGTAGGTAATATGGAATCAAATATAGTAATTTCAAAACTAAAAAAATATAAAAGTGCGATTGAAAAAGCTTTATTTCAAGACAATATAGATATAAGTGTATACAATAATTTAATTAAAACAGTAAATGATAATTTAGATGTAATTTATAAATATTTTAGGCTAAAAAAGGAAGTTTTAAAATTAGATGAATTTCATTTATATGATATATATGCTGAGTTAATTGAAGATTATGATAAAAAATATTCTTTTGAAGAAGCTAAAGATTTAACTTTAAAGTCACTTAGTATTTTAGGCGAAGATTACATAAGTAATATTAAAAAAGCTTTTGATGAAAAATGGATAGATATTTATTATAATAAAGGAAAATATACGGGTGCTTATTCTTCTGGTTTTTATGATACTAATCCTTTTGTACTTTTAAATTACAAAGGAAAATTAGATGATGTTTCAACTTTAGTTCATGAACTAGGACATTCGATGCATACTTTATATTCATGTAAAAATAATAAATACGTATATTCTAATTATAGAATTTTTGTTGCAGAAGTAGCATCCACTGTTAACGAATTATTACTTGCTAATTATTTATTAAAAAATTCTAAATCAAAGAAAGAAAAATTATTTGTTTTAAATCATATAATGGATATGTTTAAAGCAACTTTATATAGACAAACAATGTTTTCAGAATTCGAATATAACATGTATAAAAAGCAAGAAAACGAATGTAATTTAACAAGTGAATCTATTAGTGATGATTATTATAATTTGGTAAAAAAATATTATGGCAATGACGTTATAGTCGATGAAAAAATTAGATATGAATGGATGAGAATACCACATTTTTATTATAATTTTTACGTATATAAATATGTGACTGGTTTATGTGCTGCTTGTTATATAGTTGATGGTATTTTGAATAATAAAGAAAATGCGTTAGAAAATTATTTAAAGTTCTTAAAAACCGGCGGAAGTAATTACCCTTTAGAAGAACTTAAAGTAGCTGGAGTTGATATGACAGATAGTAAGGTAATTGAAAGAACGATAAAAATGTTTGATTCATACATTGATAAATTTAAAGAATTATATAATAGTTAGGAGGTAAGCTAGATGAATAAGAAAGATTATTATGAAGTACTTGGAGTTTCCAAAGATGCAACCGATGCAGAAATAAAAAGTGCTTTTAGAAAATTAGCTAAAAAATATCATCCGGACGTTTCAAAAGAACCAAATGCAGCGGAAAAATTTAAGGAAGCACAAGAAGCCTATGCGG
Source organism: uncultured Bacilli bacterium (assembly GCA_944329425.1). Classification (GTDB taxonomy): domain Bacteria; phylum Bacillota_I; class Bacilli_A; order RF39; family UBA660; genus Aphodocola. Next base: position 2,818 of record CALVIG010000017.1, on the reverse strand, counting down.
TTTTATCTGATAAAGATAAAAGAAGCAAATATGATCAGTTTGGCCATGCGGCATTTGACCAAAATGGTGGTTTTGGTGGTGCCGGTTTTTCTGGATTTGATGACTTTGATGCAAGTGATATATTAAGAGATATATTTGGCTCTGGTTTTGGTTTTGGAAGTTCTTTTTTTGGGGGTAATACTAGAACTAAATCAAATCATGCAACAAAAGGTCCGGATATTAGTGTAATATTTGAAATGAGCTTTGAAGAAGCTGCTTTTGGGACTGAAACTACGGTTACCTTAAACATAGATGATAAGTGTGATGAATGTGATGGTCATGGTGGTACTGGAGTTAAAACTTGCTCTCATTGTAATGGTACCGGATACGTAAAAGAACAGCAAAGGAGCATTTTGGGCGCTTTTATAACTCAAAGGCCTTGTCCAACATGTGGAGGTACTGGTGAGACATATACAAGTAAATGCTCTAGTTGTAAAGGTACTGGTAAGAAAAAAGTTAAAAAGAACATAATCGTTAAGGTTCCTGCTGGTGTTGATACCGGAGATCACCTAAGGGTAGCAGGAAAGGGCCCAGCTGGCGATAATGGTGGGCCTAATGGAGATGTATACATTGAAATTAAAGTAAAAGACCATCCGTTATTTAAAAGACAAGATTCAGATTTATACGTAACGGTTCCGCTTACCGTTAGCGAAGCAGCACTTGGATGTAAAAAGGAAGTTCCTACCTTAGATGGTAACGTTATAATAAACATTCAACCAGGTAGTCAAAGTGGAGAAAAACAAAGATTAAAGGGTAAAGGTTTGAAAAGCCCATCAAGACGTGGAACGGGAGATATGTACATAATATTAAAAGTAGTTGTTCCTAATAAGCTAGATAGAAAACAACGAAAATTATTTGAAGAATTAAGTCAGACTAATTTGAAAACCGCAGATTTTGACATGTTTGAAAAATATGTTTCAAAAAAAAGGTAATTTGCAATTATCTTTTTTTTGACTATAAACAGTTATTATGATATTATAGTTCTCAATTATTGGGGGATTATATGATTAGTGTTGATGATATAAATAAGGCTAAAACTGATGATGATTATTTAAAAAAATTATATGGCAAACTTACAAAAGTCATTAACGCTTTTGATAATAAATACGGATTTGTTTTTAGTGATAAAAGTAAAGAAGAATCTTTTTTAATGGGAGCCTTAAAAGAAAGTTTAAATGACTATGATTATGTTCGAAATGATTTTGAAAGTTTTTTTAAAACCTTTATTAATAGAAAAATAGTTGATAGGATAAGATTAAATATAGATAATAAAGATTATAAGTTTATTGATAGGTATATTATTAACTTATATAATAAGTACGGAAATGATATAAGATTAATATATTATTTGTGTCAATTTATTGATGAAATTAATGACGTTGATTTAATTGTTTTTTGTGCTAAAAACAACATCATTAAAAATGTTTTAGTAGCGTACATAAAAGGTGATGAAATAAACTTAAAGGATATACCAAAGAAATGGCAAACAACCACAACTTTGTTGTTAATCAACTTTTATTGTGACACGAATAACATTGATTATGTTAATCAAGAAATTGAGGAAATAGATGATAAATTGGATTCTTCTGAAAGAAGATATTTAAATGAAATATCAAAAATACCTTTACTTGCACCTGAAGAAACAAAGGAATTAATTATAAAAATTAAGCAAGGTGATGAAACGGCCAGGAAAAAAATTATTGAATCAAACCTAAGATTTGTTGTTTACCTTGCAAAAAAATATATTAATAGAGGGATTCCGTTTTTAGATTTAGTTCAAGAAGGTAATATTGGGCTTATGAAAGCCATAGATAAGTTTGATCCTTCAAAAGGGTTAAAGCTTTCTACGTATTCCTCTTTTTGGATAAAAGAACAAATTAATAGATTAATTTTAAATACTAGTAGAAACATAAGAATTCCAATACACAAACAAGAAAATTACGGCAAATACATTCGCCTAAATAACAAATTATCGAATGAATTAGGAAGAAACCCAACGTTTGAGGAATTAGCTTATGAAACGGGATGCTCCGTAGAAGAAGTTAAAGAATATAATAATATTATTAAAGATACGGTGAGTCTTAACACTTTGGTTGGCGAAGATAATGATACTGAATTAGAAAATTTTATCGCTTATGAGGATGAAAGTATAAATAACTTTGTTAACAAAGAATTTCTAAAAAAGATAATTAATTTTTCAAAAAGTAAATTATCTTTAAGAGAAGTATACATATTAGAATTAAGGTATGGATTATACGATGGTACCTGCTGGAGTCTGAATAAGGTGGCTACGGAATTCGGTATAACGTTTCAGAGGGTAAAACAAATTGAAGGTAAGGCTCTTAAAAAGTTAAGGCAAATATTAATTACTAACGAAGAATTTTCCGAACATTTTAGAATCAGCCAAGAAAATGATAATAAGAAAACCACGGGAAAAAAACTTGACTTTTATGATAGAGTTATTTTGTTTTTAAATACAAAAGATATGAGTAAGTATGAAAATAATAAACTAAAGTTTTCGGATGGAATAAGTATGTATTCATGGTTTTATTTTAACTTTGATAAAATAAATAATGATGATAACCAATTTTGTAGATTAATAAAAAGAGAATATGAATATTATAAGTTTATTAGTGATACCTCTTGCGATAATTTAAAAGATGGAAATTCTAAAATAAATAAAAGATATCAATAATAATTTGTGAAGTTGTCAATAAAAAGTAGACACTTAAAAAGATTTATTTAAACCCTAGTTGAGTTCTATACTCAATTGGGGTTT
>CALVIG010000016.1 GCA_944329425.1 uncultured Bacilli bacterium | reverse complement strand
TTTGACTTTAAATGTGCTTATGATATAGAATTAAATTATGATTAAGTGGTGCGGTTGAAATTACAAAAAAGAAAAAAGAGAAAAATTAATTTTTTCTCTTTTTTTTGTATAAAATATGACTATATGGAGGATTATTATCCAAATGTTTTTCTATTATTTGTTTGTTCCAATCTTTATCTTTAAATGAAGGAAAATAAACATCAGCATCTTTACAAATATCGTCTATTTCTGTTAAAAGCATCTCGTCACACAAAGCTATCATTTGTTTATATATACTAGCTCCACCTATTACATATATATCATCATCAATATTCTTTGAATAATTAATAAAATCTTCAATACTATTTAATAGTATAACATCACTTGGCAAATCATCACCATTTCTTGATAATACTAAATGTATTCTATTAGTAAGCATTTTAGGTAAAGAAATAAAAGTGTTTTTCCCCATTAGTATATGATGATTTATAGTATGTTCTTTAAAAAATTTCATATCTCCTTTTATATGCCATATAAGATTATTGTCCTTACCCAATTCTAAATTTTTACCAACTGCTGCTATAATTATTATTTTTCCCATTATGTCACCTACTTTGCGATTGGAAAGTTTATTTTTCCATGATGTTTATAATTAAGTATTTTTATATCTTTACAATCTTTTGAATTATCAAAATCACTAAAATTTTTAATTTCTGGATTAATATATAAATCAGGGGCAGGAAAATCTCCTAATTCATCCATTCTCTTTATTTGTTCTTTTATGCCATCTATTTGATTAACATATATATGAGCATCTTTTATACTCCAATCAAGTGTTCCTGGTTTCAAGTTACATACCTGTGCTAATAAATTAACTAAAGTAGCGTATTGAGTAACATTAAATGGTAATCCAAGAGGTACATCACAACTTCTTTGATGAACCCAAGCATTTAATTTTCCATCTGTCACATCCCACTCACTAGACCAAACACAAGAAGGTAAAACCGCGGTATCTAAATAATCATCCTGCCATAAACTCATCAACATACGTCTATCATTTGGATTATCTTTTATTTTATTTATTAAGTTATCTATAAGTTTAAATTTGTTGACAATATATCCATAGGCGGTTCCGATTGTATGAGCCCATTCTTTTCCAAAATCTTTTTCAATTTCAATTTTATTTAATTTCCCATCTTCTCCAAAAATATTTTGAATAGCTTTCCATTTACCATCTTCATCAATTTCCCATTCATCCCATATATGAACATCTCTTTCTTTTAACCATCTTACATCATTACTTTGAGCTTGATATATCCATAACATTTCAAGTATTGCTTGTCTAAAAAATAATTGTTTAGTTGTTAAAACAGGGTATTCTTTTTCAAGATCAAAATGAAAGTGGTGAGAAGGAACTTTTATAGTATTAATTCCTGTTCTATTTTCAACTTCTTTGCCTTCTTTTAATATTCTTCTACATAAATTCAAATAATCTTTGTCCCAATTTGACATTTTAACCTCCATTTTTTACCCCATTTTATCCTATAAATATTATAACAAATTAAATTCTATCCATCAATATTATCAATTATACTATTAGTAATTTCTATATCTGAAAAATAATATTTAGTATCGCCTATTATTTGATAATTTTCATGGCCTTTACCCAAAATCATTAAAATCATATTATCATTTAATAAGTTAATTCCCCTTTTAATAGCTTCATATCTATCATATATTACCTCATGTTTACCTTTAGCACCTTTTAATATATCTTTCATTATTTCTTTTTCATCTTCAAACCTTGGATTATCATTTGTAAAAATAACATAAGAAGAATATTTACAAGCTATTTTACCCATAATTGGTCTTTTTGATTTATCTCTGTTACCACCACAACCAATTACCGTAATAATACCTTTATTTTTAATTTTTTTTACCGTTTTTAAAACCTTTAATACCGCATCAGGGGTATGAGCATAATCAATGAATATTACGTTATTTTTATATGTTATTTTTTGCATCCTACCATTTGGTTCTTTTAACATCATAAAATCTTTTTTTAAGTTATCTACGTCATATCCTAAACACTTTATAATATAATACGCAAACAAAAAGTTATAAGCGTTAAACTCACCAATCAAAGGTATAATAAATCCCCTTTTTTTATTGTCACGAACAAGTAAAATAGTTTTATTTAAACCATTAATTATTAAATCTATTTTTACATTCTTTCCAATGATTATGTTAACGTTTTCTTTAGAAATAAATTTTTTATAATGTTTACTTTTTTTATTTAGTAAACATATTTTTTTATTTCTTGTCATGCTTATTATTTTCTTTTTACTACTTACATAATCTTTTAACGTTTTATGATAATCCATGTGATCTTGAGTAACGTTTGTTATACCAATAGCATCAAACAATAAACCATATACCCTATCTTGCTTTAACGCATGTGATGATACTTCCATTATAACAGCTTTACAATTGTTTTCTTTAGCATCTAAAAGAATGTTATATAAAACATCAATAGAAGGAGTCGTATTATCTAGCTTTATTATTTTATCTTCTAAATAAAACCCAATGGTTCCTATATATGCGGTTTTGACATTAAGCATATTAAGCATTTGATATATTAAGTAACAAGTAGTAGTTTTACCGTTAGTCCCAGTTATTCCAATTAGTTCTAAATCCTTTATTTTGTCGTAATAAAAATCATAAATGAATTTTTTTACATCATTTACAACAATAGTTTCAACGTCATAATTAAAGCCTAATTCACTAATAATTTTTACAGCACCATTTTCTATAGCTTCTTTTACATAATCTTTATTTTCACCATTAACTAAAAAATAATCACCAGGTTTTATCATCTTACTATTCATCCATAACCTCATAAAATCACCTTCTATAGTTGTTTATGAAATTATGATTAAAATGCAACAAAAAAAAATAAACAAATCTATTTATTTCTTCAAATTAAACGGGTTACATAACTTTTATATTTTTTAAACTCTAAGTTGTTTTTCTCAACTTGTAACACAAAATTAATTTTACCTAATAATTTATTTAAATATTCTTTTTCTTCTAACTTTATTTTTCTTTTTATTAGATGACTTTTTAAACCAAACTTATTAATGTAATATATTTCTTGCCTTATTTTCTTTTTATAACTTTTTCTTATACTTAATTTTTCATTGACTATTATTCCTGTTACCTGTTGTCTGTTTTTTTTATTTACAACAATTATTTTTTTCTTGTTTAAACTAAAACCTTGTTCGTATAACAATTCATTTACCAATTTAATTAATTCACCGGTATTAAAATCACCTGAAAAAGTCATATCATCAGAGTATCTTGTATACTCTATATCATTATTTTTACAAAATAATCCGATTTTTTCATCAAAGCTTCTTAAAACTATGTTTGAAATACATCCGCTAGTTGGAGCTCCTTGAGGTAATGAATTATTATATGTACATAAATTAGTAAGTAGCATTCCAAGTTTTTTAGGATATAAAGTCTCATTGAAGCAAGTGTTATAAACCATATTAAAATTAACGTTATTAAAAAAATCTTTTATATCTAATTTAACAATTTTATTTTTATTAATATGAGGTTTCGCATTATCTATAATAGAGCAACCTTTTATATAAGCATAAGAATATTTTGAAGTTTTCTTTTCTTCTAAAACATTTTTTAGTATACGTTTTTGAATGCTTTTTAAAGTTTTTCCAGGAGCATTCAAAAACCTTAGACCTCTATTTTTTTTACGAATTATTATTTCATTATAATTTGCATCTATATTATTACTAATATTATAAAGTATTTTATTTACTTCTTTTATATTAGATGTATTAACCAAATTAAAAGATAGTAATATTTCGTTATATTTATCTAATGTTAAATACTTCCACATATTACCATCTCCTGTTAAACAAGCAAGTACTAACTTATATTGTAACTAGCGAGATGTATGTTTCATTTACGCAAGGCGTAATATGATACATCGAGCGTTATCAATATAACGTATACAAATAGAATTTCTACTTTAGCGACTCGCTAAAAAGATTTTTAAATAAAAATCAAACGCTACTTGCTCATGTAAAAATTATATCATATAAATCAAAACAAATTTCATAAAACTACCTAACATTTAATTTTTGAACATCACCATTATAATATCTAGATACGTTTTCTACATAGTTTGGATCACCAGCATATGATGAATTTCTGTAATCAAGCCACCCTATATCTTCATCGTTATTTAATACATCATAATAAGTTTTACCGCGTTCATTTGCATAGGTAGTCATAATTTCCCTAACGCTTTTAGGCCCCATGTTATAACTTTGAATGGCCGCAACTAAATTTCCATTCATTTGCTTTAAATAATTTTGAAATATTGCACAACCAACTTTTATATTAAAATTAACATCTTTTAACTTATCCAAAGTTATATGAATTTTTTCCTCTTTACCTGTTTCATAATTATATACCGTTATATCTTCACCATTCCATACGTTAACTTGTATTTGCATAAGACCGATTGCGCCACCATCATCAACTCTATTTGAATGCTTTCCTCTTTCCTGTGTTGCAATTGCGGTGATTAAATTAGCATCTAAACCGTACATATCTGAATATTTATTTATGATTTCAGAGTAATTTTCTTCTACGTATTTTAGTTTTTCTGATTCTGATAAAGAACCTACGTTTAATTCTTCTTTAATATGAGAATGTATTAAATAATCTTCGCTTTTTTGTGTTTCACTGCTTTCAGTAGATAAACTAACTTCTGTTTTACTTTCACTTGATTGAACAACTTTATTTTTTAATGAATCATTTTGTTCTTCCATAATACCTTGCTGCTTTGAAATTAACACATCATCATCTTTATAATTTGTTGTAACAGTGGTAGAAAGTTTATCATTAAAATCAATCTTATTAATTGCGTTAATGGTAACTATACCAGTAGAAAAAATAGCAACTCCTAATCCTATAACGCTTACTATTTTTATAGTGTTTCGCGTTATTTTATACCTTTTTTTCTTTAGCATCTTAAAGATAAAAGAAAACCTTTTATCTTTTTTTAGTTTTTCCATGTCATTAATTGAGATTTTTACATTTTGCAAAGTAAAATTAACGTTATTACCTGAATAAAAAACGTGTGTTATGCCCTTATTAGATTCTTTGATTAAATTGAGTAATTTTAATACATCATCATTTCCTAATTTATGATATTTTTCTTCATACTCATCATAAAAATTTGCAAACAAAGAATCTCCTTTTTTATAAATCATTATCCTGTTCATGTCATCACCTACTAAAACAATTATAGCATTTGTAAAATAATTTAAAAATGATTGTAAAATCATATATACATTTTGTTTACAAAAAGAACTTAACACTAATTGTTAAGTTCTTCAATTTCTTTTAGCTTTTTTTCCTTATCTATTCTTACAAATAATACTTCTGGTTTCATGTTGTTATACGTATTATTTTCGTTAAAAATCACTGATAAATCACTAGTATTTAACTGTTTTAAAATTTCGTCAGACGTTTTAGTTAAGAAAGGATTTAAATGATTAGCACATACCCTAATCGATTCAAGTAAGTTATATAAAACGGTTTCAAGCCTTTCTTTTTTACATTCCTCTTTAGCTAAAGCCCATGGAGTAGTTTCATCTATATATTTATTTAAGCGTCTTAATACATCAAATATTTCATCTAATGCAAAACCTATTTCTAACTTATTCATTCTGTTTTCCAATTTTTTATCTAAATCATTTACCATACTAATAAGCTCGTTATCTACTTCTTCTTTTACGTTTTTATTAGTAACAACACCATCAAAATATTTATTAGCCATAGATATCGTTCTATTTACTAAATTACCTAATGTGTTAGCTAAATCAGTATTAGTTCTTTCAATTAAAAGTTCATATGTTAAGTTACCATCGTTCGCAAAAGGAATTTCATGTAAAACGTAGTATCTTACTGCATCAACACCAAATAAATCCACTAAATCATCAGCGTATATTGCGTTACCCCTTGATTTACCTATTTTATCATTATTTGTAAGTAACCATGGATGACCAAATACCTGTTTAGGAAGTTCTAAGTCTAAACTCCATAAGAAACATGGCCAGTATATGGTATGGAATCTTATTATGTCCTTTCCAATTAAATGAAGGTCTGCTGGCCACCATTTATTAAATTCATCTGATGAACCATCAGGATCATATCCAATGTTAGTTATATAGTTAGTCAAGGCATCAAGCCAAACGTAAACGATGTGCTTAGGATCAATATCAACCGTTATTCCCCAATCAAATGAGGTTCTTGAAACACATAAATCTTGCAAACCTGGTTTAATAAAGTTATTTAACATTTCGTTTTTTCTAGATTCAGGTTGGATGAAATCTGGGTGAGACTCGATATACTCAACTAATTTATCTTGATATTTAGATAACTTAAAGAAGTACGCTTCTTCTTTTTTTGTTTCAACTTCTCTTCCGCAGTCTGGGCATTTACCATCTACTAGTTGTGATTCAGTCCAAAAACTTTCACAAGGAGTGCAGTATAATCCAGAATATTCTCCTTTATATATGTCACCTTTTTCATACATTTTATCAAATATCTTTTGAACTATTTTCTCATGATGAGGATCAGTTGTTCTAACAAACTTATCATAAGAAGTATTCATAACATCCCAAATTCTTTTTATTTCAGAAGCAACTTCGTCTACAAACTCTTTTGGAGTAATACCTTTTTCTTTAGCTTTTAACTCTATTTTTTCACCATGTTCATCAGTTCCTGTTTGAAAATATACATCATATCCTTTTTGTCTTTTATACCTTGCAATAGCATCCGCTAAAACTATTTCATAAGTATTTCCTATGTGAGGTTTACCAGATGTATATGCAATTGCGGTTGTAATATAATATTTTTTCTTATCCATTATAATCATCCTTTCTAAATAAAAAAAGTTCATCCTAATAAAGGATGAACTTAAAAGTCCACGGTACCACCTTTGTTCTAGTTTCCTAGCAACTTAATTCTTTTAACGCAAGAAATGCGTTTTAACCTATTAGATTAAAAAGCTCCAAAAGCCATTTATATGATATACTCTCCATGCATACTTTCACCTTCTTATGCTCTCTTTTAATGGTTTTTTATCATACTTTCTTTCTTCACTGCCTTTAAAACAAATAAATTATAACATATTATTTATTTTGTATCAATAACTTTATATTATTATCCCATTTTATTTCTTTGTAATAGTAATGCACTACCTTTTGTGATTTCACTATCTTTATACTCCAATATCTTTTTATTAATTAAATCACTTACGTTTTTATAATCTAATAATCCATGCTCATAATAATAGTACTCTAATTCTATTCTTTTTAATAATTTATGGTAATAATGAACACTATATACCATATCTATTTCATTAAGTAGTTCGATTTGTTTTGGAGTAAGTATATGTTTGGATTTACCCTTATAATTTTTTCTTTGTGCATTTATCCAGTCTCCTAATTTTACTGCGTTACCCTCTTCATCAATTACTTCATATTTAAACGGAATTAATAAATCACCATGTTCCTCATAATATCTTTTTGCTAAAGCATATTTTTTCAACCAATTAGGTGATATGTTTTCTTCGGTTGTTTTTAGTGTCCACTCCATTTTTATAACATCAAGTAATTTAATTTGCTCTTTTGATAGCCTGCAGCCATTAGTTCCTTTATAAGCTCCTCTTTGTGCATTTATCCAATTACCTAAGTTTACTAAATTATTATTGTCATCAATAACCGTATAACTTGAAGGAATTAATAAATTACCATACTCTTCGTAATATCTTTTTGCTAAATTATAGTTATTGTACCAAATATCTGAAATAATACCTTCACCATTTTTTGCAAACCATACCATTCCAATATCATTTAATAAGTTAATTTGTTCTTCAGTTAGCTTACCAGTTCCAATACCTTTATATGCTTTTCTAGCATTACCTATCCAATTACCTAAGTTTATTAAATTATTATCGTCATCAACAATTGTATAATTTAAAGGAATTAATAAATCACCATGTTCTTCATAATATTTTTTTGCTAAAGCATAATTTTTAAGCCATCTTTGTTTATGCGTCATATAAATCACCTTTAATAAAAATCGACGTTATTATATAAAAGAAGTACATTAAAGTCAACTTTTAAAGATTTTCTCTAATAATTCTATCCAAGATAACTGCTACTCCGTCTTTATCACAAGGTAACGTTATAGTATCAGCTTTATTTTTTAATTCCTTAATCGCGTTTTCAACCGCAACGTTAATTCCTTCATCAAAAAACATTGACATGTCATTTAAATCATCACCAATTCTCACGCTATTTTTTAATTCAATATTTAAATGCTTTAATAATGTTACTACTGCTAACCCTTTATTAACGTTTTTAGGGGCAACATCTATCCATATATTACCATCCTCTTTGTAATTTTTATCGTATAAGCTTCTGTGCTTATTTATTACTTTTAAATTATCAATGTTTTTTATTTCATCAATTATGTCATTTATAACGCCTTTATCTTTATGGCTTATTGTTACTTGAACGATAGGAGTAGAATTATAAAACGCTTCCGTAACATCATCAATTAATGTTTCGTCTTTTAAATAATTAGGTTTATTTGAAAATGTTTTATCAATTCCACCAATTACGATTCTTGAATTATGCTTATTAACTATTTCAAAAAGCTTTTTCATGTCATCATATTTTATTACTTGTTTATAAATTATTTTATTACTTTCATAATCATAAATTATGCTTCCATTACAACATATTACGTATTTACTAGCCCCAACGCTTTTAGATATTTCCACTGCGTATTTAACGGTTCTACCAGTTACTAAAATAAACATTTTATCATTCTTGGTAAATTCTTTAATTAATTCTTTATTTTTTTTAGATATAACGCCTCTTTTAGATAAAGTCCCATCTATATCACAGAATACAATTTTTATTATATAAACCACCTACTTCTTTTTTTTATAATTACTTTTATAAAATTGTTTAACGCCATGAATAACCTAGTAGATAAATACATAAGCGGTAATAATACTAAAAGCGAATTAGGAGTTAACCAAGATAACGAATAAAAGCTTCTTACTTGAGGAATTATCAAAGTAAGCAAAAATGCTAATATTAAACATATCATTAACGTTTTTCTCATTAAATTAAGTGGTTTACTTATGTTATAAATAAGTAATAATGCCGTATATGTTGTTATGATTACTGCCAAAGTCGATGTTTGATTATTTGAAAAACCAAATATATTTGTAATGATCACTAAAATCAAAATATTAATGGCAGTGGTAATCCCACTAGGTATTGCTTTACTTACAACGTTCAATAAAAACTTATCTTTTACAAGATCATGGTTTGGTTCTAACGCCAAGATAAAAGCAGGTACTCCTATGGTTAAACTATTAATAAGAGTCATATGAATTGGTTGAAATGGGTACGCATAACTAATAAACAAGAAGATTAATGCTAATAAAGAAGCGTATATGGTTTTTGATAAAAATAAAGTAGCAGATCTTTCAACGTTATTTATGGTCCTTCTTCCTTCTTTTACAACCTGTGGCATAGCATCAAAATTTGAATCTAATAATACTAATTCCGAAACGTTTCTTGCCGCATCCGAACCAGAATTCATCGCAATTCCACAATCAGACTCTTTAAGTGCTAAAACATCATTTACTCCATCCCCAGTCATTGCTACAACGTGTCCGTTATTTTTCAAAGCCCTTATTAAGAGTCTTTTTTGATCAGGTTTTACTCTTCCAAATACGTTGTTTTCTTCAACAATACTATTTATGTCAGTATCTTCCGTTATCATTCTAGCATCAAAAACGCCTTTAATTTCAATTCCAACGTTTTTTGCAACGGCCGCAACCGTTTTGGGATTATCACCCGATATTACCTTAACATCAACATCATTATCCATAAAAAACCTTAAGGTTTCAACCGCTTCATTTCTTACTTTATCTCTAATCAATATCAAAGCAATAACTTCTTTTTTGCATGATAATATATCTTTATTATTACCTGTTAGTTTAACAAGAACTAACACCCTGTTTTCAGCTAACAAATCATCAATTTTATCTTGGTACTTTGATAATTCATCTTTTAAAATAAATTCTGGAGCTCCCATTAAGTATGAATATCCGTCAAACCTAACGCCAGAATACTTTCTTTCTGATGAAAAAGGAATAACTTCTTTTGCTTTTTCGGTTGATTGGTTACCATACTTTTCGTTAATTGCTAAAAAAGTTGGGTTTTTATCACTTAAATTAGAAGACAATATTTCCATTATAGAGTCAATCTCATTCATTTTATGACCATCAACTGGTATAACGTCATGTACTTCCATCTTACCTTCAGTAATGGTACCCGTTTTATCCAAGCATAACGTATTTACTCTTGCTAAAGTCTCAATACAATATAAATCTTGCACTAAAACGTTATACCTCGATAACCTTATAACACTAATTGCTAGAACGGTCGAAACAAGCAGTATTAAACCTTCTGGGATCATACTAATGATTGCTGCCACAACGGACGTAACCGCATTTTGGGTCGTGTTACCATCTATTGAAAATTGTCTTAATAGCAAAAGTACCCCTATTGGTATAAGGGCTATAGAAACATATTTTACTATCTTATTTAAAGAACTCATAATCTGTGAATTAATTTCTTTATTTAACATCTTTGCATCATGAGAAATTATTGAAGTATAATTATCAAGCCCAACGTGAATAACCTTAGCTGTTACGTTACCGCTTACAATAAAACTTCCTGATAATAAAGTATCGCCCTCTTTTTTAAAAATAGTTTTAGATTCACCAGTTATAAAAGATTCATCCACTTCACAAAAACCAGATATAACCTTGGAATCTGCTATAACTTGGTTTCCTAATTCGTAAATTATTATATCATCTAAAACAACTTCATTTATGTGGACTTGGTTAGTTTTACCATCTCTTATGACTTTAGCTTTTGAAGATGATATTACAGACAATTTATCAAGCGTTTTTTTAGCTCTTATTTCTTGAATGGTGCTTATTAAAGTATTGCATATAACCACACCTAAAAATAACAAATTTTTATAAGAACCAACCAAAAGTATCATAAATCCCAATACTAAATTTATAAAATTAAATAACGTAAACGTGTTTTCAAATAATATTTGTTTTATACTTTTGCTTGGTGTTGTAGTATCATAATTAACTAACCCCTTTTTTATTCTTTCTTTTACTTCAGCATTAGATAAACCATTAGTCTGTTTCATAAAGTCATCTCTTTCTATCGTTATATGATTATTATACCATCTTTTCTTAATATTAAAAATGGCAAAATAAAAGATATCAAATTATTATTGAAGTTGTAAGATAAATGTAGACACAAAAAAAGTGCCTACATTTTTTGTTATAATAAATATAAGGAGATGATTTAT
>CALVIG010000015.1 GCA_944329425.1 uncultured Bacilli bacterium | reverse complement strand
GTCCTCCTGGCCTGGTGGGCTCTTTTATTGTATCAAAAAAACCACACCTTGTGGTGCGGTTGAAATTTTAATTTAGGTAAAAATAAGTTAAATAACCTTAACTTATTTTTATTATACTTATAGCTTATATTGTAGAATTTAGTATTTTTTTATGATATAATTAATAATAGGTGATTTACATGAAAATTATAGGTATTACATTAAGTAGTATACTATTTTTGCTTTATTTATATTTAGCATTTTTGTTAAATGATTTAGGGTTATTATCAAACAAAATATTATTATCTATTTTTGTGTTTGTAGGAGTAATAATATTATTAGTAATTTTTGGAATGTTAAAAACTAAAAAGAATGTTTTAAAAATTTCTTTTTTTGTGATAAGTGTATTAATTATGATAGCGTGTTCAGTTGGTATTTATTATTCAAATTCCACGATAAATTTTATTGATAACATAGGTAATTCAAAAGAAAATTATGATTATTACTACGTAATTGTAATGAAAGATAGTAAATATACCAAACTTAACGATTTAAATGGTGAAAAAATTGGGCAAATTAATGACTTATCTCAAGATGTTATAGATAAAATAGACATAAAATACGAAAAAAATGGTTATGATAGCACAAACGAATTAGTTAATGCACTTTATGATGAAAAGGTTAGTGCTATTATAATTAGTGATATTAGTGAATATTTAATAGAAAATGAAGATAAAGATTTTACGAAAAAAGTAAGAATAATAAAAACGATTTCTATTAAAAAGGAAGAAAAGGTAGAAACAAGTAGTAAAAACATAACTAAAGAACCTTTTATTTTGTACATTAGTGGTATTGATACGGGTGGCTCAATTTCAAAGGTTAGTAGAAGCGACGTTAACATTATTGCAACCATAAACCCTGTATCACACGAGGTATTATTAACATCAATTCCGAGAGATTATTACGTTCAACTTAACGGAACTACCGGAACTAAAGATAAACTTACCCATGCTGGTATATATGGTGTTAATAAATCAATTACTACCATAGAAGATTTATTACAGATAGATATAGATTATTATGCTAAGGTTAATTTTGATACGGTTGTAAACTTGGTTGATGAAATTGGTGGTATAACGATATACTCAGATCAAGACTTGAGTTTTTGCAACATAAAAAAAGGAAATAACACGGTTGATGGAGCTTGCGCACTTAGGTTTGCAAGAGAAAGAAAGTCATATGCTTCAGGTGATAGACATAGAGGAGAAAACCAAGAGGAAGTAATTGAAGCAATTATTAATAAAGTTCAAACTTCATCTGTTATACTTACAAAATATAATAGTATTCTAAAAAATTTAGAAGAGAATTTTGAAACCAACGTATCTAATGATGTTGTTAAAGATTTTATTAAGATGCAAATAAAAGATATGCCTAGTTGGGAGGTAGAATCATTAAACTTAGATGGATATGATTCTCATAATTATACGTATAGTGGGGGTAATAGTGTTTTATATGTAATGGAGCCTAATGAAAAAAGTGTTAATAAAGCTTCAGAAACGATTAACGCTATAATTAGTGGTAAAACTTTTAAGGATTTGGGTATGTAAGGAGTGGTCTAGTTGGAAACTATTGATATTAAAGAAATGTTAGATTATTTTAAGAGTAAAATTTCATTAATAATACTGATAACTGTTATTGTAGGAATAATTGGATGTATATATGGTATTTTTATTCAAGTACCAGTATATAAATCTTCTTCGACAATCGTTTTAATTAGTGATGAAAGTGAACTCACTTATAATGATGTATCGTTAAACAAGAACTTGGTTAGTACGTATGCAGAAATAATTAAAAGTAAGAAAGTGTTAAATCAAGTTAGTAGCAATTTAGGGCTAAATTATAGTTATGATAAATTATACAAAAGTATAGAAGTAACTTCTATTACTAACACTGAAATAATTAAAATTACGGTATCAGATACTGATAAAAAGTTAGCTGCTAAAATAGCTAATGAAACCGCTGAGGTTTTCTCTAAAGAAATACCAGAACTATATAGTATTTCTAACGTAAATATCTTGGATACGGCCGAAGAAGCTTCTTCTCCGTCTAATATTAGTGTTATGAAGCAATCTGCAATATTTTTAATAGCGGGGTTAGTATTGGGTTGTGCAATTGTTTTTGTAATATATTATTTTGACAGAACGGTTAAAACAACTGAACAGGTAGAGTTAAAGATAGGGCTTCCTATTTTAGGTACCGTTCAAGATATTAAGAAGGGAAGAAAATAGTATGAAAGATGAATTAATCGTTGAAAAAAGACCTAAGTCTACCATTAGTGAAGACATAAGAACAATTCGTACAAACTTAGAATTTTCATCTGTTGATGAAAAAATGAAAACATTAATGGTAACAAGCTCAGTTCCTGGGGAAGGTAAAAGTTTTATAAGTAGTAATTTATCTGTTGCTTTTGCTCAAAACGATAAAAAGGTATTATTAATAGATTGCGATTTAAGGTTAGGAAGGTTGCATAAAATATTTGAAATTTCAAATAAAAGAGGTTTATCTAACCTAATTGCAAACATTGATGAGGAATCAGAGTATGAAAAATACATCCAAAAGACAGATATAAAAAATTTATATATAATTTCACGAGGAACAATTCCTCCTAACCCATCTGAATTATTATCTTCTTCTAGGTTTAATAACATATTAAAGGATTTAGAAAAAGTATTTGATTACATAATACTTGATGCGGTTCCGGTAAACGGATTATCAGACTCTTTGGCTTTATCTAAAATAGTTGATAAAACAATTGTTGTTTGTAGTCATGGTTATACTGACATTAACGATTTAGAAAACACAAAAAAAGCTTTGCAGAACGTTGGAGCTAAAGTAGCTGGTGTTGTTATAAATAAAATGCCAAAATCAAGAAGTAAATATGGATCTTATTATTACGACTAAAAGGTTGCTTTGTAAGGCAACCTTTTAATAACGTGTGGTTTTTTAAATAATTTTTTGTTATAATTTAAAGGGTGATTATTATGATAGACATGCATTCGCATATATTATATGATGTTGATGATGGTTGTAAGTCAATACAAGACTCAATTACAATAATAAGAGAAATGAAAAAAATAGGATTTGATAAGATTGTGTTAACACCTCATTACATAAAAGGTTCAAATTATGTATGCGATAATGATACAAAAAAGCAAAGGTTAAATTTAATAAATCAATTATTAAAAGAAAACGAAATAGATGTTGAATTAATTTTAGGTAATGAAGTTTATATAAATGATGAAATAGATGATTTAATAATGTCTAAACAGATATTTACCATTAATAAAACAAGGTATATATTAATAGAATTACCTTTATATAATAAAATAAATAACGTAGAAGACATTATATACGAGCTTAAATTAAGGGGATATTTACCGATAATTGCACATCCGGAAAGATATTTATATTTCCAACAAAACAAGCAAGAATTAAAAAAAATATACGAAAGCGGAGTTTATTTTCAATGTAATTACGGAAGCGTGATAGGTCAGTATGGTAAAGATGCAATGAACTTAGTAACGTATTTATTGGAAAATAACATGGTATCATTCATGGGAACAGACATACATAAACCTGATAGCAACGTGCTTTCAAATTTTGATCAAATAAAGAAAAAAATTATAGAATACGTTGGTGAGGATGGCTTTAAAAGAATAACGTGTGATAATATAATTGATGTAATTAGTGATAAAGATGTTGAAAAATTTAACGTTATTAGAAGAAAGAAGGGTTTTTTCGCTAATTTTTTTAAATGATAAATATTAATAATAATTATAAATTAAAAGTCTTTACTTCAAAGACTTTTTTTTGTGGTATAATTATAGTACTCTAGGTTTTATTAGGAGGATAATATGAAAGTGAAAAATTTATTAATTAATGTTTGTAATAGAATTAAAAAAAGGGCAAAGGAAATAAGCGTTATTAGATATATTAAGACTAATATCTTATTTATTACATATGTGGTTATTAATTTAATTAATTCTTGGTTGCTTAGAATTGTAACTATGGGTAATTACTTTAGTATAAAGGCAATTATTTCCGATTTAGCTTTTATTTTAATAGTAGGTGCGTTTGCTTATTTGTTAAAACCAAAAAAACAATTTAAAGTTTTGATGCCACTTACGGTAATAATGAGTTTGGTTTGTATAGTAAATGCTATTTATTATGAAAATTATGTTTCTTTTGCTTCTTTTTCGTTATTATCAACGGCTGCTTTTTTAGGGGAAATGGATGGTGCGGTAGTAACTACTTTAATTAATTTTAAAGACGTATTGTTAATTTTTCCTGTAATCGTTCTTCCGGTTGTGCATGTTTGTTTAAAGAAAAAAAAGTATTATGAGAAAGTGGAGAAAATAGAGCGTGGTAAAAAAAGGTTTTTAAATACCATAATTCTTGGCGTTATAGCTACTTTTCTAACGATTACTATGATGGAGTCTTCCGATTATAGTAGGCTTAAGAAACAATGGAATAGGGAATATTTAGTAGAAAGATTTGGTATATATGTATATCAGTTAAATGATGCTATAAAAAGTACCCAATCTAAATTTACTAGTTTATTTGGTTATGACAATGCCGCAAAAACCGTAAGGGAATTTTATGAAGAAAAAGATAAAACTGAAATTGTTGAAAAAAACGAGTATTCTAATATTTTTGAAGGTAAGAATATAATTGTTATTCATGCGGAAAGTATAATGACGCAAGATATGACCTTATCTTTTAATAATCAGGAATTAACACCTAATTTAAATAAGTTAGCAGAAGAGGGGTTGTTTTTCTCTAATTATTATCCTCAAGTTAGTGTTGGAACTAGTAGTGATACTGAATTTACTTTTAATACCTCTCTTTTACCTGCTTCAACAGGTACCGTTTTTGTAAATTATTGGGACAGAACGTATGAAGCAATGCCTAATATTTTAAGACAAAAGGGATATTATACTGCGAGCATGCATGCTAATAATGGATCTTTTTGGAACAGAAACGTTATGCACGAAACTTTAGGGTATGATAAGTTTTATTCTAAGAATAGCTATGATTATTCAGATGATAGTAAAATAATGGGAATGGGATTATCAGATGAGGAATTCTTTAAGCAGTCCGTTGAAAAGATCAAGAAGATAAGTGAAGAACACGAAAAGTATTATTTAACGTTAATTACCTTAACAAATCATACTCCTTGGGATGACGAGGATAAGTATGGTGATTATACGGTTGACTATAAATATACCACCACTGATGAAAATGGTAATTTAGTAGAAAAAAGTTTGCCATACATGGAGGGAACGGAATTAGGAAGGTATTTTAAATCCGTTCATTATGCAGATTATGCAATTGGAAAATTTATCAGTGATTTAGATAGTGAAGGGTTATTAGATAATACCGTTATAGTTATATATGGTGATCATGATGCTAAAATATCAAAAAGTGAATATAAATATTTTTATAATTATGATTTTGAAACCGGTGATCAGTATGATAAAGATGATGAAAGGTACGTTGACGTAGATTATTATAATTATGAATTAAATAGGAAAGTACCTTTTATAATATGGACAAAAGATAGTAAAGGTAGTACTCTTTTAAATAAAAACATAGATAAGGTAATGGGAATGTATGATGCAATGCCTACTTTAGCTAACATGTTTAATTTTGAGTACGAGTATGCATTAGGGCATGATATTTTCAGTAAACATGATAATATAGTGGTATTTCCGAATGGTAACTGGGTAACTGATAAAATGTATTATAATGCGCAAAAAGAGGAATACTTATTGTTAAAAGATAGCGTAGTAAATAAAGATGAGATTGAAAATAATAAACAATACGCAAACAAATTATTGGAAGTTTCTGACTCAATAATAGTGTATGATTTAGAAGCGGGAGTAAAAGATGAAGAAAAGTAGAAAAATTATAATATCTTTAATAGTGATTATATTAATTGCTATAATAGGTTTAATCGTTTATAAAACGGTGTTTAATAACTCACAAGAAGAGGTAAAGATAATTAAAAGTATAAAAGACTATGATTATAATTTAAAAGAAAATGAAACCGAATTATATAAAACGGAATTTAATGAATTAGATAAGATTTTAAGTAAAAAAAATGTTGATTATGAAGAATATGCTAAATCAATCGCAAAGTTATTTATTATAGATTTTTATACATTAAATAATAAATTATCTAAAAACGATATAGGTGGCACGGAGTTTATAAAGGAAGACATGAGGGATAACTTTATTGAGGAAGCTAGAAGTACTTTTTATAAGTATGTTGAAGTCATAGATGGAAGAACCCAAGAGTTACCAGAAGTTAGTAGTATCACTGATGTATCGGTTGAAAAAACCGAATTTAAGTATTCTGATAAGACGATAGATGAAAACGCATATAAAGTTTCAATTAGTTGGGATTATGTTGAAGATTTAGGCTACGAAAAAGAAGCTAGCATGATAATTGTAAAGCAAGATAAAAAATTATATATAGTAGAAATGGATTAAAAAAGAAGCTTGGTTTAACAAGCTTCTTTTAAACTATTATTATAAACAATTGATAAAATTAAAGCTACGTATATGCTGTTTGCTGGGGTAACAAGTATATGCCCTTGAAATAAAGCTAAAATAAATATTAACGTGATTGATAATAACAGGTTTAAGTTTTTATGATTTAATGTTTTAACATTCTTTATTATACTAATAACAACGTATATTATTGGTATAAAGAATAATATGAATCCAACTATTCCGTGCCTATAAAACACGTCAAAATAATCTATTTCTATGGTTTTAAAACTAACGTTATCCGTCGCATAATTTTCAATGTAACCAATTCCAAAAACTTTTTGTAATAAGTTAGCTTCTTTATAAGACTTTCTTGTATTTCTTTCAAAAGTTAGTCTTTGACTAAATATAAAATGATCTATAAAAGTTTCTGGTTCTATTTTTCCGTTACTTTTTTCTTCTAGATAATTTATGTGAATAATAATATTTTTATAAAATGAAGTTTTTGGAAGGATTATTATTGCACTTGTTATTAAAATAACTACCGGTACTAATATAATGCTAATTTTTTTATATTCTTTTTTTATCAATAAGCATATTACGTAATACAAAACGTTAACTGATATTATTATTATAAAAGCAAGGACGGGAACTTTAGTACCAATACTTAAAATAACGTATAAATTAATTAAGAAGATTATTATTAACTTAAAGTTTATTTTCTTTATGTATATAATTAAGATAGGCAATAGTATTGAAAGAATACTACCAACGACGTTTGCTGATAAAAACCAGCCTACAGCACCTTCTTTACTTTGCCAGTAACTATCAAAGCCAATACCAAGTATATTAGGTATAAAAACAAATAATAAATATATACAATATAAAATAAATAAGTTTTTCACATCAAATGTTTTGTTTTTGTATAGCATAACCAAAGTAAGAAGTAAAATTACGAAGTAGTAAGTTGTTAATAAGTTTTTAACTTCATAAAGCAAAGGATCAAATCCTTTTGAAACTATTGTTATACCAGAAAAAATAACAAAATATACAGATAATGACAAAAGATATAAATTTATTTTTTTATTTTTAACATAAAAAATTAAGTAAATAACGCATAACCCCATAAAGAGCGTTCTTATAGCAGAACTTATGGTAATTTCATACCCAAAATGTAATAATACTCCGGAAGATACATCTAATACTGGTTGTAAGTATAGAAAAATTAAAAAGATTTTATCAAAATTATTTAATACCTTTTTCATTATAAAACCTTTCCCATATTTTATTTGTTGCATTATCATTTGAAGGGTATAATATTTCGTCGTTGATTTTTTTTCTAGATTCAACGTATTCGTTAAAATTTCCTACAACTTTGGCTGGATTTCCTCCAACAACGCTGTTGTCAGGCACGTCTTTATTAACTATTGAACCAGCTGCTATAATAACGTTATTACCAATTTTAACGTTGGGTAAAATGGTTACGTTACATCCTATAAAAACGTTATCTCCGATTAGTATTGGACTGCAATAGTAATTATAATTAAAATTATTTTGCATTTTATTTAACACTTTATCAATTACATCATGGGTAACAAACGTAACTCCTGATGCAACTACCACGTTATTACCAAAACTGATTAATTTTGGCTCATCGGGTATTATTCTCGGTTGGAAAAAAAAGTTATTACCAACAGATTTAAACAATTTCTTTTTAGTAATGATTTTAGTTCTTTTATCTGCGTTTGAAATCATATATAGTTTTATTTTAGTAGAGTATTTCATTTGCTACCTCCGTATAATTATATTATAACATGATAACCTATTAAAAAGGAACTTAATATTTGTAAGTTCCTTTTCCTATTTGTGTATCTTCGTATGGGTTATTGATTGAAAAACTAAATTCTTTATCCATTTCTGGTTCTTTTAATTCAAGGTTTATTTCCATCGCATCAACTATTTCGTTTAAACTTTGTTTGTAATATTCAAAATAATATATACCATTAATAGTATTATCATAACCAGATAAGTATAAACGTTGTGTGCCTATAAAATCATCACTGTTTATATTTTTTGAATTAAATATAATATTTTTAAAAGTATCAAAACCTGTAATCATTGTGTCTTTATCAACGTTAGTATCAATATTATCCCCAACTATATCTAAAATATCATATATTTGAGATAAGCTTTTAATATTTTTTAATTTGTTTACAACAGCTTTTATAATTTGTTGTTGATTTTGTCCTCTTATAAAATCGTTACTGGTGTAGTTAGAATATTTTTTTCCACAGTATTGTGGCCATGGATGTCTATTTCTAGCAAAGGCAAGAGTTTGTTCACCATTTAAAGTTTGTAAACCTTTTTCTAAATAGATAGTATTATTGCCAAATTTTCTTTGCGAATTACTTTCACAAAAAGCATAAGGAATATCTACTTCTATACCGCCTAAAGCATCTACTAAGGAAATAACCCCTTGGAAATTTACTTTTACCCAATAATCAATTTCTATTCCGGTAAAGTTTGTAATTGTATCCTTAACACAATCTGCGCCGTAAGCTCCGGTAGAATTAATTTTATTTTTAGCTTTCGATTTAGTGCATACGATAGGCACTCTTGTATCTCTTGGAATACTTAGGATAGTTGCATTCATTGTATTTGGATTAAAGGTAATAAGCATTAACGTATCCCCGTTAAAAGAATTACTTTTCTTAAGTGAAGATGAACTAGAATCAACTCCCATAATTAATAAAGTAAAAGGTTCATTTAAAGTTTTATCAGAAGTACTTTGTTTTTTTGCCGCTTTCTCATTTTTTTCATATATTACTTTAGTTTTATCTGCAATATTTTCAAAGCCTGCTTCAGTTACAAACATTGATACGTATGAAGAACTTACAAATACTGCATCTATTTCTTCTTCATATAAATCAGTTAACATTTCCACGAAACTATCATAGCTTACAATATTTTCTTCATCTATTTTTTCTTCTTCAACTATTTCCATCGGAAGGGTATAACCTTCAATATTATTAGAATCATTGATCATACCGATTTTTTTATCTTTAACATCATCAATTGATTTATATGAAGAATCTTTAAGCACCACTAAACTTGAAGAATACCCAGCTTCTTTTTCGGTTATTTTTGAAAGGGAGTTACTTATTTTATTTATGTTTATGGTTACGAATATTTCAGTAGCAATAAATAAAATAATGAAAATGAAATATAACGCGTAACTTTTTTTCTTGTTTGTTTTTATTGATTTAAATCCCGCGTAAGTAAATATTACGAGTAATAAAGCGGTTATAATTATGACTGAGTATACTACGTATGTCATAAAACTTTTTGAAGAGTTATAGTAATAAATTTCATTTACGAAATAACCACTTGAAACGTAGTAAATAATTAGTAGTAAAAATACTAATAAAGAAGCTTTTTTAAATTTTTTCTTTTTCTTTTCCAAAATATCACCTCAAACCTTAAGTACAAGTAATTATACAACAAAATACTACAAAAGACAACGTGCTATGAAGCTCCATTAATAGGATTCCTTTATTTATCATAAATATTATTTTTATAATTTTACAATATTTTACAAAAGGATTAATTATTCTACATGTTTTGATAAAAATATAATAAAGTTATGTTATAATTAACTTGAATAGGAGTTGGTTATGATGCTACTTAATAAAAGAATTAAAGTAATATCAATTTTTCTAGTAGGCTTATCAATGTTTTTATTTATGCCGTCATTAAAAGCAGCATCATATGATGTTTATACGGTTAAGTATAAATGCCCAGTTAGAACCGCTGCAAGTGATAAATCTGATACCATAAAAAACGGTAATGACACCGTTTATGTATATCAAAATCAAACTTTGAATTATATAAAATCAGCAACTGGTCCTAATGAAGGAAATAGCAATGCTACTTGGTATGCGGTTAAATTTGATTATGCCGCAAGAGAGTATACGGGTTATGTTGCTAAAGCTTGTATGTATGATGTTAAAACTTATTCATATAGTGATGACTCTTCATTTGAACAAAGTATAAGTTCATTTCCAGAAAGTTATAAACCATATTTAAGACAATTACATGCCATTCATCCAAATTGGACTTTTAAAGCTGATTATACCAACCTTGATTGGGAAGCTGCTGCAGAAGCAGAGAGCCAAATTGGTATGAGTGCCATAAGTCACTTATATCCATCTCTTAAGTTTACTAATTCACTTTATCCAAACGGAATAGTAATTGATGGAACCAATTGGTATGCCGCTGCTAAAGATACGGTTAAGTATTACATGGACCCTAGAAATTTCTTGACAGAAAAAAATATATTTATGTTTCAAAGTTTAAGTTATAATGAGTCAGAAAACGCATCAGTTCAAAAAGTGTTAAATGGTACTTTTATGGAAGGCTCATTTACCGAAAATGGTGTTACTAAAAAGTATGCTGATGCTTTTATAGAAGCAGGGAAGGAAGCTAACGTATCAGCCGTTCACTTAGCAACACGTGCAATTCAAGAAGTAGGAACAAAGGGATCTTCTGCGTCAAGTGGTACCGTACCTGGTTATGAAGGATATTATAACTTTTATAACATAGGTGCAACTTCTGGTGAAGATAACTATTTAAAAGGTTTACAGTATGCAAAAGATAACGGATGGAATAGTATTCAAAAATCTATTACTGGTGGAGCTAAAGTAATTGGTTCTTCTTACATAAGTATTGGTCAAGATACCATATATTTTCAAAAATTTAACGTATCTAGTTACAGTACCAGAAATGATTATACTCATCAATATCAAACTAACATAATGGCTCCTGAATCAGAGTCAGCAAATATATATTCATCTTATAAATCAAGTGGCAAATTAGATAGTAATTATACATTTGTTATTCCGGTTTATAATAATAGACCTGATTCAGCGTTTAAAGTATCTAGAACGGATACAGTAGGAGGCTCTACAACTCCAACCCCTCCAGATTCAAACCAAGGAGGAAACGGTTCATCAGAATCTGGAAGTGATTCTGGAAGCTCAAGTGAAACTCCAACTTTAACAGCTGAAGAAGTACTACAAAAAACAGGATATAAAATTGTTAATGGATACTTTACAAAAGTTACCTTAGGTGAAGACGTAAGCTCTATTAGAAGTTATTTAGAAAGCTTAGGTGCTGAAGTTGGAGTATTAAATAAAAACTGGCAAACAAAAGTAAGTGGTAAGGTATCAACAGAAGATCTTATAAGTATTAATGATAAAGTATATCAAATAGCGGTTTATGGAGATGTATCAGGTGATGGTGCAATAACAATAAAAGACTTATTGTTAATTCAAAAATACTTACTTGGTTCGCAAAACATAACTGAAGCAAACAAGGAAGCTGCGGATGTATCTCATGATGGTAGTATCACCATAAAAGATTTATTGCTAGTTCAAAAATATTTACTAGGGACAGGAAGTATTACACAATAGGAGGGTATAAAATGAGAAAGTTATATAAAAAAATATTAACAGGAGCGTTTATCCTCCTTTTTGCGTTTATATTTAAGTTGCCAAACGTTGATGCCGCTAGTTGTAGGATAGGAGTTTCCGCTCCATCTAGCGTTGTTGTTGGACAAAGTTTTAAAGTAACCGTAACGGTATCATCCTCTAGTTCTATTGGATCTTGGGAGTATACCTTAAGTTACGATTCTTCAAAAGTCCGCTTAAAAAACGGAACTCTTCACGTTGTGGATTATGGTAATGGTAGTAAGAAATCAGCAAGCTATTCTTATACGTTTACCGCTTTAACATCAGGCACCGCAACTTTTAAACCAGTTAATGCCTCTGTGTTGGATTATACAAGTACCAACGAATGTTTATCATCAACAGGCTCTAAAAGTGTTAGTATGAAAACTCAAGCTGAGATAGAAGCAGGTTATAGTAGAAACAATAATTTAGCTTCTTTATCAGTTGAAGGAGCAGAATTATCTCCAGCATTTAATGCAGATACATTAGAGTATACAGCTACATTACCAGTTGATACTACCAAGGCTAAAATAAACGCAACCGCTGCGGATTCTACTGCAACAATTGAAGGTATCGGTGAAATTGATGTAGTGGATGGTTTAAATAAAGTAGAGGTAGTTGTTACCGCTCAGCATGGAGAGAAAAAAACTTACGTAATAAATTTAACGGTTGAAGAACTTGACCCAATAAATGTAAAAGTTGATGGTAAAAACTATACGATAGTGCGTAAATCTGGGCAAATAGAAGATATACCAGTTGGTTTTACGGAAACTAAGGTAACCATAGAAGATCAAGAAATAACGGCATATAAAAGTAAAGCAGCTAACCTTACTTTAGTAGCATTAAAAGACGAAGAAGGTGAAATAAGTTTATTTATATATGATAAAGATACTAAAAAATTTTCCAAGTTTAACGAAGTAAGTGGTAACACAACTTATCTACTTGTTTTAGAAGACGCAGACCAAAAAATTCCTTATGGCTTTAAAACTACTACGATTAAGATAGGAGACAAAAAAGTTAGTGCTTATAAGTACATTTTAGATAATGATAGTAATTATTATTTGGTTTATGCAAAAAACTTACAAAACGGGGATAAAGGGTTCTATTTATATGATAAAGATGATGGTACTTTTCAAAGGTATTATGAAACTTTAGATAATTCTAAAAACACCATAATAATGTGTAGTATTGGATCGTTAGTTTTATTAATATTAATCTTGTTTATTTGTTTATTAAAAAAATTATTTACTAGTAAACAAAAGAAAATAAGTAAATACGAAAAGAAGATTAAAAAATTATCAAGTAAACTTTCTAATCAAGATGATGACGAAGAGAATAATGATGGTTATGATATAACAAGTATAAATGAAGAACCAATTATTAAAAAGGTTGAGGAAGATGAATATGTCGTTCCAAGAAAAAGTAGAAAAGAAAAGCTAAAAGAAATAGATGAGGCTAAAAAAAGGCTTGATAAAACAAAACCAACATATCATAGAGTATCATTAGAAGATGATGATGTTTAAGAAACCAATTAATGGTTTCTTTTTTAATTTATATATTAATTTACATAATATTTATGATATAATTTACTTGTATATAATTAACTTATGTATGCTTAGGAGATATTTATGAAGAAGGTAATATTTATATCAAGTATGGGTGGACACCTTACTGAAATGATGCAATTAAAGGGTATATTTAAAGATTATGAATATAAAATAATAACTGAAAAACATAAATCAACGATTGGGCTTAAGTCAAGGTATAAAAGTAAGATTGATTATCTTTTAACGGGTAATAAAGACCATATGTTAAGATATATTTTTGTGATTCCTTATAATCTTATTAAGAGTTTTGTTTTGTTTTTAAAATTTAAACCCGATGTTATTGTTACAACGGGTGCTCATACCTGTGTACCTATGTGTTACATTGCAAAGATTTTTCGAAAAAAAGTTATTTACATAGAGTCTTTTGCTAACATAGAAACCAAAACATTAACCGGAAGACTTATTTATCCTATTGCGGATATTTTTATCGTACAATGGCATTCAATGCTTAAATTATATCCTAAAGCAAAGTGTGAGGGGTGGATTTTTTAATGATATTAATACTATTAGGAACCCAGGATAAACCTTTTCCTAGAATTCTTACGGCGGTGAAAAACCAAATAAAAAAAGGTAACATAAAAGGTAAGGTTGTTGCCCAAATTGGATGTACAGAGTTTAGTGATGATAAAATAGAAACCTTTGATTTTGCTCCAAAAGAGAAAATAGAAGAATTAATAGACAAGGCTAGCGTAGTAATTACCCATGGTGGGGTTGGGGTAATTATAGAATGTTTAAATAAAAATAAAAAGGTTATAGTAGTTCCACGGTTAAAAAAATATAAAGAGCATACCAATGATCACCAACTTCAAATAACTAAAGAATTTGCTTTAAAAAAATACGTATTACCGCTATACGATACCAAGAATTTAGGTAATGTTTTAAAAAAAATCAAAGATTTTAAACCGGTTAAGTATGAGTCTAACGCTGATAATTTTAAAAACAGAATAAAAGAATATATAAATAAAATATAAAAGTACGAAAGTACTTTCCTAAATTAAAATTTCAACCGCACCACAAGGTGTGGTTTTTTTGATACAATAAAAGAGCCCACCAGGCCAGGAG
>CALVIG010000014.1 GCA_944329425.1 uncultured Bacilli bacterium | reverse complement strand
ATTTGACTTTAAATCTACTTTTGATATAGAATTAAATTATGATTAAGTGGTGCGGTTGAGATTTTAAAAAAGAAAAATAAGTTAAGGTTATTTAACTTATTTTTATTTTTTCTTTTTTATGTACAATATGTCCAAAACCAAGATTACTAATAATATTACCGTAATAAGTCCCCAGCCATTTTTAACTCCCTTATTACTGGTGCTTACTTCATCGGCATCACTATCAACAATGGTCTGTTTTGCTTCTTCTTTTTTTACGTTAACCTTGTATGTTTTTTTACTTCCGTCTTCTGCTTCTACCACAACTTCTATTACATTATTTGATTTTTTTAAACTTTGATCAGAAATTGTTACGGTTGCAGAAGAGTCTTCTGGTGTTGCTATTAAGTCTAAACTATCTACCCCATCATCAACGGTAACGGTATATTCTAGTACATCCTTATCAAATTCTAAGTCTACGATAGTAGATGTTAAACTAGATAAATTATTATTCGTTGATTTTTGGTTAGTTACCGACATTTTAACTTGAGCGTTTGAAAGACTAATTAAAGAATCTGTCATAATTGATGCTTTTGTTATTCTTATATACCCCTCTACTCCTATAGGAGCATCTTCTTTTGCAACTAACGTAACGGTACCGATTACCGTTCCTGATTTTTGAGGTGTCTTAGCCTCTAACTCATAGTCACTTGATGAAGATTGGTTCCTTTTAAACGAATCTTCAAAATTAACTGAATAAAAACCAATATACGATGAAGTTGTAATTAAATCAAAGTTAACTTTAGTAAATTCTTCATCTGAATCAACTAATATGTTTATTTTTTTTGTTTTTCCAGGCGAAATATTAGAAGTATCAGTTTCAAAGTATATTTTACTTTCAGCTTTAACCGATAATGGAATAAACACCATAAACAAAACCAAAATTGTTAATAAAATCTTTTTCATATAATCACCATAATTTATATTTTCTTACTTTCTTCACTATTACTAAATTTATATTCATTAATTGTCATACCAAAAACAAATACATAACTTAACCAATATATCCAAATCATAAGAATTATTAAGTTTGATAAATTCCCGTAAAACTTCGTGTAATTTGCTATATTAGTAACGTAAAACGAAAATCCATAGGTTGATAACACCCATATTAATGTTGTTAATAACGCCCCTTTATTTACACTTTTACTAGGAATGGTTACGTTTGGTGCTATTGTATATATCACCTTTATTGTAAAAAACACCATAAAGAACATAAACGGCCATTTTAAAATCGTGTATACCATCGAAGCAACAGGATGAATACTACCATTCACTTCACTTAAATAGTTAACTATCCTACCACCAATTGTTAAAACACCTAATAATACTATTACTAGAAAAATTAAAATAATTAGCATTATTATTGCTTTTATCCTGGTTCTTAAAAAATCTTTTTGTTCACCATTATAAATCCTTGTGGATGCAATTATGATTGAATGAGTCGCTTTGGCCGCTAAATAAAGAGCCATAGCTATAAAGAATATATCAAACGATGTTACTTTTTGTTGGTCAAATATTGATAGAATTATGTTAGTTACCCCACTAGGCAAGTAATGGCTAACAAAGTTAGTAACTTTATCAAAATTAAAAGATAATTTTGATATTAACATTGCCAAAATACTTGCTAGTGGAATAATCGATAATATTACGAAAAATGAGATTTGCCCTGGCAAAATTGACATTAATGGGGTATTCATTAATTTTATGTTTTCACTTATATGCCCTTTTATTTTCTCCTTACCTTTTTTCATAATACGCCTACTTACTCTTACTATTCATTTCTTTATTAGCTCTTATTTCTAAAACTGCTTCATTAATTGCATCGTCAATTGTTTTTATATCATCTTCTATCATACTATAGCCTAAAGTAGCCCCATAACCATATGGAAGTTCTCCTAATTCTTTATATAATTTTCTCATGTACGCAACAACTTTATTTTTTTCATAACCAACCATGTATATTAAATATTCATTCCCATCAGTTCTTATGATATCACTTTGATCTAATTGATTTTTTATAAGAATATTCGCTGCTAATTTAATTAATTTATCCCCTTCTTCATGCCCATAAACATCATTAACATGACGTAAATTATTCAAGTTAATAACAATTATTGCTTGCGGATAAATCGCGTTATTTTCCCATCTGCTGAAATTTTTATTTAAATAATTACGGTTTTTTAAAGAAGTTAAAGGATCTATATACCTTATGGTTTCTTCTCTTCTTGCTTTTTTCTTTACTTTAAGTTTTTTCTTTGCAAATAACCATATTATAAACAATATAATTACCGCTCCTATCGCATACAAATATCCATAACTTATTTCTTTAGAATCAACTAAAAATTCTTTCCAAGCAACGTTATATAATTGTTTATAATTAATCATTTCCATATAAGTAGTAAACAAACTCTTGAAAGTACTATTTTCGTTTACGTCCCTTATTATGTAACCATATTCTAAATTTTCTTTATCATTATATATAACTCTATAATTAGCAAGTTCCTTGTCTTTATACATTTCATAAACGTTTTTATCAAGAACTATTATGCTATCTTTATTAATTTTACTTAATAATTGACTAACCCTATCATACGTTTTAACTTTAGCATCCGTTTGTTTTTCTATAAATTTTGCCAAAGTACTGTTTATCGTTATAATAGATTTATCTTTAAGTGACTTTACTGAATTTATGACAACGTCAGTCCTAGTATTATAAGCTAGTATAACATACTCCTCTTCATATGGTGATATTGTTTTAACATAATTACTACTTAATCCTGAATAATTATAATAGTTAGGAGCAACATCAACCTTACCATCATTTAAATCTTTGGTCAAATCCTTAACTGAACGATACTTTTTAATGGTAAAAGTTGCACCTGATAACTCACTAAACGAATTTATGTAGGTACTATCAAGACCAATCAATTTATTATTTATCATGCTAGTATATGGCTCGTTTTCTATGTAACCAAAAACGTACTTCTTACTTAAAAAATCAGCCTTAGATTTTTCTGAAATGTTATTTTCTACTAATAACATATTAATTAATGTTTCATTATAAACATCTTTTAAATACTTATTTTTATATTCAATAAATTTCTTGTTTACTATACTAGAAAGGTTCTTATCAACATTTTTAGCGGTTTTTAAAACATAGGCTTCTTTTAATTCAGTGATGTTATATACCACATGATAAGAATTAGAAATTATGTAAGATGCATACCTTGTTTTAGGAATTGCAATGTAATCAACGTTACCATTTGAAAGCGCGTTTTCTATTTCCTCATCGTTTTGGTAAGAAGTATACGAAATAGCGTTAGTTGAAGGTATGTAATAACTAACATCCGCAAGATCACTACTTAAAACACCTATTTTTTTATTGCTTATTTTACTTGGTTCCGTAATTTTTTCCGAATCTTTACCTACCAACACATAATAATCTTTAAAAAATACCATGCTGTCATCTTTCAAATCATTTACGTCTTCACCACTTACAACTTCAAAATATAAATCATTTTCTAACACATCAGACCCAGCATCATAAGATATTAAATTAAACGATAATCCCGTTTGCTCTTCTAGTTTACTAACGTAGTCAAAAAATACTCCTTCACCATCGCTACTAAAACCAGGAATGTTATTTGCTATTGAAACGTTAATAACGTCTTTTTTATTATTTTCTATCCACTTTTTTTCAGTTAAATTTAAATTAGTATTACCCGCATTACCCCTACTAAAATTTATAAGAATAATTAATATTACCACAAGTACTACTATTAAAGCACCTACTAACCACGTATTGTTCTTTTTCTTTCTCATGTCTACCACCTCTAAAACTCATCAAAAGTTATTTCAGCATTACTTTTATGTTTATAACCGATTAAAGGATAATTTTCTTTATCATCTTTATCTTGAACTGCATAAAAGGTTATATCGTAATAATTTTTAACTTTATCACTTATATATCCTACCATCTCGTTAAATTTATTTTTCATATCATCGTTACTAACGCCTTCATCAAACGTAACAAAAAACTTTATTAACCGTCCTTTAATCACGATTTCTAAAGAAGAAACGCCTTCAATGTCAGAAGATTTTTCCTTAACTTCTTTTTGCTCTTCTTTTGTAAATTCATTATCCTCTATGTCTCTTAACCTTACTCCATAAGTTGCTTTTTCTGAATTAGAATAAAATAAAGATTTATATAATACTAAAAATACGATAAGTATAATTAACACTATCAAACCAATCTTAACCTGCTTTTTGTTTTTCTTTATAAACTTCTTTATTTTTGGTAACATTTTTTAGTCGCCTCCCATACGATAAATATTATACTATAAATTATGTTTAATTTCCACTTTAATTAAAAAATAAGATACAAAATCGTATCTTATTAGTTTCTATTTTTAGTTAATATAAACCCAACTAGTCCAACAATTACTATTATCATTCCGACAATAAGTATTCCACCATTACTTTCTTTTCCAGAAACAGCTTCTTTTGCTATCGATGCAGTATATAAATAGTCATAATATTTTAACGTGAGTTTATCAAACAAACTTAAAGTATTTCCTACCCCATTTTCCATATTAATTCCTCCTTAAAAAAGAAAAGTTTTTTACTTCTTTTCCTCTTTTGATTTTTGTACTACTTCTTTATCTTCGTAAATCAATTTATTATTTCTTAAAGCATCTTTATTTTCTTTATCTAACGTAAAATAAATCATATACATAACAAACGTTTCAACTGCTATAATTAATAATAATTTAGGATCATAAGCTTGCAGAACAGACATAAACACACCCCCTACTATAAAAGCAAAAAACGGAGCACATTTACTACTATTTGTTGTTTTATAATTTTTAAACATATATAACATACCAAAAGCTAAACATCCAAATGAAAAATAATTAACAAAATCAATTGCTGGGCCATATGAATAAATATCTTTTAAATTATGATTAACTGGTAATATTATAGTTATTATTGAAGAAATAATAAACAATATAACAGATATAATTATCGCTTTTCTCTTAGGTTTAATTATATCTTCTTTACTTTTACTTTTTTCATTAAATAACGTTGAATATATATAAAGAGTAAAAGTTATAATCCATGCAAGAAGGCTCATCAAAAAAATTCTAGACATAACCAATAATAATGGGGTTATTTCTTTTAAAGTGACAGCAATATAATTGTATAGAATATCAATTATTATTCCAATAAAATTAATTATTAATAACGCTTTAAAAGCTGAATTGTTATTAGTCTTAGGAATTTTTTGTTTAAATACAACATAAATTAGCATTATACTGTAAAATAAACTACAAACAGAAAAATAAATTGTGTAATTCAAAAAACATCACCTCTACGTTCATTATAAAACATTTTAACTTAAAAATAAAAGCAAATGATAATTCATTTACTTTTATTTTACATTCTTAAATAATCTTTTTTTCGTTTTAGCAGGACTATATATCAATTCACTAATCCTATCTGAAGATAATAGGCGTCTATCGGCTTTTAATCCCGGCGTTTCTGGGATGTGAGAAACATGATATATTTCGGTATAACACCTTAATTCTTTTGGAACACATTTCATTATCTCATCTCTTGCATCAACATTCGAATTGTACTCATATGAAGTATAACAAATTCGTATAAATTTACCAGGATTACATGATTTAACAACATAACCATATTTTACATATGGACATTCATTTATCATCTCTTCTATTTCCATTGGGCAAATTTTTTTGTCCCCAATGATTATCATATCATCTCTTCTTCCACAGACAGTAATAAACCCTTGTTCGTCAATATACCCATAATCACCTAAATCAATACCTAATTCATTCTTAACTAACTCAACTCCCTCATTAGCATAACTCGTGCAAGCTCCAACACAATCATAATAAACAGTTCCTTTTTCATTATAACCACATTCTTCACCATCTTTATATATATGGCATTTATTACCAACTAAAAGTTGTCCTGAAGTTCCTGGCTTGTTGGAATTAAGTGTATTGGTTGAAAAAGTAACTCCTAATTCAGTACCACCAGAACCCAAAATTACTATTCCTTTAAAACCTTGCCTTTCTAAAGCATCTTGAATCATATTTATGAATTTAGGTATCGCTCCATCACCACCAACGGTAGCCATTTTAAAATTACTTAAATCTAAAGTTTTAAATTCTGGAGAATCTATGAAATTTAACCAAGCAGTTGGTGGCATAGTAAGCCCTTGTACGTTGTACTTTTTTATCATTTTCCCCAAGTCCTTTGAAGCAAATTTTGGAACAATTACGTTACATGCACCATTTGCCAATCCTAAGTGCATCGTAAATTCACCGTAAGCTTTTCCACATATTGGTAAACATTGCAAAAATCTTACACCTTCTTCAAGCCCGACGTTTATTTGTTTATATTGGTAGTCTCTAACGTTAAAAGTATCTTCTGATATAGGAACTGCCTTAGGTGTCCCAGTAGTACCTGAAGTATATTGAATAGAATTGATTCTTTCCCCATAGTATTTAGGCTCATCGTAGTTTTGACCTTCTACATTTAAAAAATCTTCATAAAATCCGTATCCACTATCTTTCGGCCTAAATCCTGATACTTTTTGTTTTAAATTGTATGGTTTATTTAAAATTGGTAAGGATTCAAAAGGAGTTAACAAAAAAACTTTATCTAAATATGTTTGATCAATTATGCTACGTAAATCCTTATACCTGCTATCAAGAACAAAAGCTACTTTAGATTTAAATAAATTTAAACAAAACTTCATTTCTTCTGGCGTGCTAAGAGGAAAAATATTGTTACAAACTGCTCCTCTTTGCTTTGTAGCCGAAAACAATTTAAAGGTTTCAGAAGTGTTAGGTAAGCATAAGCCTACATAATCATCTTCCTTTATCCCTAAGGCATTTAGTTTTTTAGACCAATTAATAACGTCTGACCAATAATCACCATACGTTGTTTTTACACCAAAATAATCAGTAGCAATATTATTTAGATTTATTCTTTGGCTCATTAAATAATCATTATTACGCATTTCAGGGAATTTTTCCACAAGTTGTTCATCAGTATAATTTCTATTGCCAATTTTTTCTGCTGAAGGTTTTCTATTCCTTGATATATGATTTACTATAGCTACAATATTTTTAGGTTCAGAAAAATCAACCAAATAATGATTGTTAGGGCTTAAAAGTAAAGAATCCTTTGGGCTTATTATATATGTAGAAGTATTTATCGAAATAGAAGAAAAGATATTTCTAATGATTTTTACATCATCAGTTATTAAAACGTTTATAAATTCTTTTTTTATATCATCATTAGAAAAATTTTCTTCATCAATAAAAATTATCTCGTTGTTTTTTCTTAAAGCCTCTATCAAATCATTAGCTTTAGAACCAAGTTTGTTTAATTCTTTTTTACTAATTGCTATTTTCATATTTATTTCCTCCTATATTTACCTTTAAAAAAAGGTTTTGTCCGCAAACAAAACCCGTTTTATTTTGCTTGCACTACGTGTTTCTGTACAAGCAAACACCAATAAAAATTATGTCATATATACTATCATAATTTTTATATTTGTCAAGTTTTGTTTTAAACATATTATTTTTACCTTATTTTTTAATAACTATTTTATCAATTCTTCAATGTCTTCTTCTTTATATATCTTTACCCCCAATTTTAAAGCTTTGTCGTATTTACTACCAGGCTTATCACCAACTATAACACCCGTGGTATTTTTAGTTACACTGCTAGTTACCTTAGCTCCTAAATTTTCTAAAATATTCGTTAATTCTTCTCTTTTATATCTTTCTAACGTTCCAGTAAGAACATATGTTGTACCATCGAGCCTGCTATCCGTAGAAGTTGAAATATATTCAAAGTTTAAACCTAACGCTTTTAACTCATTTATTAACGCAATGTTCTTCTCATTTGAAAAATATTCTTTTATGCTTTTTGCGATAACGCTACCAACATCATTAATGTTGGTAAGTTCTTGTTCATCAGCTTTTATTAAGTTATCGATGTTTTTATAATATTTTGCTAAAATTTTTGCGGTTTTTTTACCTACGTATCTTATACCTAGTGCAAAAAGAACTTTTTCTAAAGAATTTTTCTTGGAATTTTGAATACTATCCAATAAATTATTAATACTCTTGTTACCAAAGCCCTCAAGTTCAATTAAATCTTCTTTATGTTTTTCCAATTTATATATATCTGGAATATTTTTAATAAAACCCATGTTATAAAAATCTTCTATTATTCTATCTCCCAAACCATCTATGTTCATTGTATCACGTGAAGCAAAATGAATCAAACCTTCGATACTTCTTGCAGGACAGTTTAAGTTTTTACAAAAATAATTTGCATCTTCCTTTACTAACTTAGAACCACACATAGGACAAGTTTCAATCATCTTAAAAGGTGTTTCCTTACCGGTTCTTCTTTCTTTTTTTACTTCTACTACTTCTGGTATTACGTCTCCTGCTTTTCTAATTGAAATTACATCACCAACCCTTATATCTTTGTCAATGCAGTAATCTTCGTTATGAAGGGTTGCCTTTGATACAACTGAACCCGCTACATGAACTGGAGAAAATATAGCGTTAGGGGTTATTTTCCCGGTCCTTCCTACCGTAAATTTAATTTCTTTTAAGGTAGTTAAAACTTCTATTGCAGGAAACTTATAGGCTATTCCCCATCTAGGAACCCTTTGGGTAAAGCCCAATTTAGCCTCGTCATCCAAATTATTTACCTTTAAAACAACGCCATCAATTTCAAAAGGTAAATCTTTTCTTTTTTCTGACAAATCATCTATATAACTAATTATTTCTTTAACGTTTTTAGCAATTCCATTTAGTTTATAATTAGTAACAAAGCCTAGTTCTTTTAAAAATTTAAGCGATTCATCTTGAGTCTTAATGTTATAAACATCCGGATTAGGTAAAAAATAAGCCATAAAATCAAGGTTTCTTTTCGCCGCTATACTACTATCTAATTGCCTTACGCTTCCCGCTGCAGCATTACGTGGATTAGCAAATAAAGGTTCGCCTTTTTTCTTACGTTCTACGTTACACTTTTCAAATGATTTTTTACTCATGTATATTTCCCCACGAACCTCTATATCAATATCTTTAGTTAGCTTTAAAGGTACTGATTTAATTGTCTTAACGTTATGGGTAATATCTTCTCCTATCACTCCATCTCCCCTAGTTGCCGCCCTTACCAAAATTCCTTTTTCATAAACTAAAGATCCTGATAAACCATCCATCTTCGGTTCAAGTGTGTAAGAAGCATTAGGGCAAGTTTTTCTAATTCGCTCATCAAAAGATACTATTTCGTCTTCATTAAAAATATCATCAAAAGAAAGCATTGGGCTCTTGTGAGTTACTTTTGAAAACTTTTCCACAACATCTCCCCCAACCCTCAAAGTTGGAGAATCCTCTCTTTTTAATTCAGGATATTTGCTT
The DNA here is from genome assembly GCA_944329425.1 of uncultured Bacilli bacterium. Classification (GTDB taxonomy): domain Bacteria; phylum Bacillota_I; class Bacilli_A; order RF39; family UBA660; genus Aphodocola. The sequence goes on along the minus strand of CALVIG010000014.1, from coordinate 7,242 downwards.
TCTAACTTTATTAGTTCATTATAATAATCATCATATTCTTGATCTGTGATGCTAGGATTATCATTTACGTAATATTCATAACTTGCTTTATTTATTATTTCAATTAATTCATTTATTCTTGATTCTATACTGTTCATGTTATCACCTAAGTTAATTATACTATATATACGAGTTTATTTCTATAACACTATTAAAATTATCTAAAACAAATTTATTATAAAAAAAAATACTAAGAGTTTTAAAATTACTTAGTATCTTTCTTACTGTTATTTTTCAAAATTCCGTGACTTTCTCTTACTTTATTTTCTATTTCTTCTTTTATTTTTGGGTTATCCCTTAAAAATGATTTAGCATTTTCTTTTCCTTGACCAATTTTTTCACCCTTATATGCATACCAAGCACCGCTTTTATCCACTATACCAATTTCCGATGCTAAATCAAGTACTTCAGCTTCCCTTGATACACCCTCTCCATACATTATCTCAACGGCAGCGGTCTTAAAAGGTGGCGCAACCTTGTTTTTTACAACCTTTACGTTTGTTTTGTTTCCAATTACGTTATCACCATTTTTAATTTGTTCCCCGCGCCTTACGTCTAGCCTTATGGTTGAGTAAAACTTAAGAGCTCTTCCACCAGGAGTAGTTTCAGGATTACCAAATAAAACCCCAACTTTTTCTCTTAATTGGTTTATAAATATTGCTATTGTGTTAGTTTTACTAATGGTTCCAGATAACTTTCTTAAAGCTTGGCTCATCAATCTTGCTTGAAGTCCAACGTGTGAATCGCCCATTTCACCTTCTATTTCAGCCTGTGGAACCAAAGCTGCTACCGAATCAATTACAACTATATCAATTGCATCACTTTTTACCAATGCATCACATATTTCCAAAGCCTGCTCACCCGTATCAGGTTGTGATAATAAAAGTTCGTTTATGTTAACTCCTAAATTTTTAGCATACACCGGATCAAGAGCATGTTCAGCGTCAATAAACGCAGCTCTACCACCATTTTTTTGTACCTCTGCTATTGCTTGAAGAGCAAAAGTAGTTTTACCAGAAGACTCTGGCCCATATATTTCTATAATTCTACCCTTTGGATATCCTCCTACTCCTAAAGCAATATCAAGCGTAAGAGAACCACTAGAAACAACGTCTATTTCGTTATGCGATTCTTCTCCTAGTTTCATAACTGAGCCTTTTCCAAATTGTTTTTCTATATCTGCAAGTACTTGTTCTAAAGTCTTATCGTTCTCGACTTTTTTTGCCATGTATATATCCTCCAATCATATATTACAAAAATATTATATATGAACAAAAAAGAAAAATCAAGTGTTTTTTCGAACAAATGTTTGAATTTTACTGCTTATTTATTACAAAAAAGAAAAAATCCTTTATCAAATAAGGATTTTTTGTACATGCATTATTATCAACTTACTATTTTTCTTTTTTTTCTTCTTTTGTAAATATTAAATCTTTATTCATAACATAGTATTGAACACCAGAAATAATAGAGAAAATTGTTGCTAATACCAATAAGAAATCAGCTATATCAAGATTAAATAACTCAAATGGTAAGTTATAACATAAAGTTAGTACGATGCCAACCATTAAAAAGGTAGTTTTAATCTTTCCAGATTTAATCGCAGCAACTACTTTTCCTTTACTTCCAGCAATCATCTTTATTGTATCTACTACGGTATCCCTAAAGATAATGATTACCGTTATTATTGGTGCTACAAAACCTTGAGCACTTAGTATAATCAAAGTGGAATTAACAAGCATTTTATCTGCTATTGCGTCAACCATTTTACCAAAATCAGTAACCATGTTATATTTTCTTGCAATGTGTCCATCTAAAAAATCAGTAATCGACGCTATTGCAAATATTCCAGCAGCAACAAAATATTTAGTGTCAACCGGAATCGTTCCTATTATTAACTGTGGAAATTTTAAGTTAACCATGTAAAACGGAAATAATAGTATTGCGATTAGAACCACCGTTAAAAAAATTCTAATCATTGTTAATTTGTTAGCTAAATTCATAATACACCTCTTAAATTTCTAAATACGTTATGTTATTTTCTTGTTCTTCTTTTGGATTTACAAACTCCGTTACGATTAAGTAACCAATTAAAAACACTAAAAGTAAAATAATTAAAGTAACTATTATTGGAACAAATTTAGAACTTTTCTTTTCCTCCATCGTATATGGTGAAACTACCTTCTTTTCTAACTTTTGTTCTCTTTGCTTTTCTTTAGAAGCTTTTTCAATTTCTGCTATGGGTATTTTAGATGTTTCTTCAAAGAAAAACTCATTAAACTCATCCATTATTTTTTCTTCATCTAATCCTAAATACTTAGCGTAATCCCTAATAAAGCATTTTAAATAAAACACGTCTTTAAACACTTTTAAATTACCAGCTTCAATGTTTTCAATTTGAGATACTCTTAGGTTGAGATCTTCAGCAGCTTCTTCAACACTAACTCCGTGCTCTTCCCTCGCCGATTTTAACTCTTCACCTATTTCCTTCAAAATGTTCACTCCTTTATTATAATAATTATTTTAATAAGCCACGTTCTGTACCAGATAACTGGTCGCAAACATTTATCTATGCCTTAACAGCATCCTTTACTCCGTTCGGTTCCTTCGTAAAGGTTCCCCTACCAAATTTGGGTTTCTCACTCATGGGGTTTACCCGTTCCACTTGCTTCGTTTCCAAAGCGAATCGTCACTATGGCACTTTATGCCTAACATAACCTTATCTAAAAGACTTAGGATATTTCGGCGCCGTTAGGTTATACCTACCAAAGGTTATTCATTCCCTTTGCATGAACACTACGACCTATCACAGGATCGTGTGAGCGTGGACTTTCCTCTACTAACAAAAATTAGCAGCGTTTGCGTAAAAATAATTATTCATCTTTGTCATATACATATTTTTCCAGCTGTGATAAACGTCTTAATATGTCTACGTTAGTGATTTCTTTTTCACTTTTTTTAACAATATCAATATTAGCTTTTAAGTTTCTAAGTTCATGCTTTAATTCCAAGTTTTCTCCCGAAAGTTCTTTGTTTTCGTTTTTTAGTTCTTTTATTATGTTTATAAACTCTACATAATCTTTAATTATCTGGTCTAGGTACTTATCAACTTCTTGAAGTCGGTATCCCCTAGTATCAATTTTAAAATCCTTTTCAAAAATATCTTGTGGCGTTAAAGCAATCCTTCCGTTAAACATAATTTACCACCTCTGCAATAAACATTATCTCAAGTATTTATCATTTTGTCAATTTACAAGTGGATTACCTTTGCTTAACGCTTTTATTGTTTTTTTCTTATTTTACCCAGGTATTTTACCAAATCATAAGAAGAAACCGAAAAACTAAAAGTTACAAAAGCCACAAAAAAACTTTCAAAACTTATCCCAAAAAAAGCGAAATTAATAATTATGCTAACTATTAATAATATCCATACTATGTATTTGCTAGGAATATGAAAAGTTATTTTTATCGTGTTTCCTAAAATATTCAAAACGATCCATAAGCTAAGAATATGCGGAAAAAAATCATATAAATACCTTATTTCTTCCATTTAAACCACCTAATTAAGTGTATTCATTACAATTATTTTTTCTTCCAATTTTGTTATTTCTTCTATGATTTCATCAAAAACAATTAACATAAGTGATTTATCCATAATTCCCCTCCTAACAATAAAATAACATATTAAAATAAATTATTATTAGTTTCGACAATTCTTTTCAAAATATATAACAAAAACTTTTGTTTTGTAGTATAATTTATTTGGTGAACACTATGAAAATAAACAACTCTAATTTTAAGTTTGTGAGTTTAAATAAAAATAAAAGTAATTACGCAAATCGTGGTTTAGGACTCGAAAGCGACATAAATTTATCTAACGAGTATTATAGAATTAACGATATAGCATACATATATAAAAAACCAACGCCAATAAAATTAGTTAACGTTGATTATAAAGTAGGAAAAATAAAAGAAGCCTACTTTGAAACGCCATCAACAACTGATTATAACGGGATATATAAAGGAAAATATTTAGATTTTGAGGCTAAAGAGACGAATTCAAAAACCTCTTTTTCCTTATCTAACATTCATTCTCATCAAATAAAACACTTAATTGACGTAAAAAGACACGGTGCTATATCGTTTTTAATAGTTAGATTTAACACGTTAAACGAAACTTATTTATTAAGTACCGATCTTCTCGAACAATTTATTAAAAATTATGAAAGAAAATCAATTCCGTTAAGTTTTTTTAAAGAATATGGTAAAATAATTAAAGTTAAATACAGTCCTAGAATAGACTATCTTGAAGTAATAAATAATTTATATTTTGGAGGTAATTAATATGATGAAGAAAAGAAATAAAAAAACAAATAACATATCAAAGAACATAAAAGCCAAGGCTAGTGAAGTAAAAGATAAAGTAATTAGAAAAAGTAAGGCAACAAAAAGCAAGCCACAGCTTAGCAAAAGAAAAAGAATAATATTAAATATATTGCTTGTTTGCGTAATAACTTTTATAGCTTTGATAACCGTATTCTTTTCTTACGTAATAATTAAAGCCCCTAAGTTTGACCCAAATAACTTAAAGTTTACTCAAATGTCTGAATTATATGATTCAGATGGCAACATAATTGCTAGAATGGGAAACGAAAACAGAACCGAAATCACGTATGATGAATTACCTGAAGTATTGATAGATGCAATAATAGCTACCGAAGATGCAAGGTTTTTCCAACACAACGGATTTGATTTACCTAGATTTGTCAAAGCTAGTATCGGTCAGGTTTTAGGTAAAGACTCAGGTGGAGCTTCAACGCTTACCATGCAAATAGCAAAAAATAATTATACAATTGGAGAAAACGGGAAAATTGAATCCAGTGGTATGAAAGGAATTATAAGAAAATTTACTGATATATATCTTTCAATATTTAAAATTGAAAGAAAATATACTAAAAAAGAGATAATAGAATTTTACGTTAACGATTCTTATTTAGGTAATGGAGCTTATGGTGTTGAGCAAGCATCACTTAATTACTTTGGAAAATCTGTTGATGAATTAAATTTAGCAGAGGCTTCCTTCATAGCAGGTCTTTTCCAATCTCCTACTTATTATAATCCTTATAACTATCCTGAAAGAGCTGAATCTAGAAGAAAAACGGTACTTTACTTAATGGAAAGACATGGTTACATAACCGAAGAAGAAAGAAAAATAGCCGAGTCACAACCAATTACAGCATTAATAAAAACAGAACAAACCGATAACACATATTCAGAATATCAAGGATACATTGATACGGTTGTTGAAGAATTGGAAGAAGAATATGATTTAAACCCATATACTACTCCTCTTAAAATATATACTGCGATGAACCGAGAAAAACAAGATTTCATAAATAAGGTAATGAACGGAGAAGCTTGGACTTGGGAAAATGATCTGGTACAAGCTGGAATAGTAATGACTACTTCGGAAACCGGTGAAGTAATAGCGGTCGGTGCAGGGCGAAACAAAAATACCCAGTTAACGTTCAATTATGCAACCCATACCAATAAACAAATAGGTTCAACCGCAAAGCCAATATTTGATTACGGGCCAGCTGTTGAATACCTAGGTTGGGGAACGGTTAATTACATTGTTGATGAACCTCACACGTATACGGGTGGTAAAAAGATATCGAATTCTGATGGCGGATATAAAGGTATTTTACCAATGTATCAAGCGCTTGGTTTATCTAGAAACGTTACTGCGTTAAAAACGTTCCAACAAGTTTCAAGCGAAGCTGGTAACGATAAAATAATTAAATTTGCAACTAGTTTAGGACTTACTCCTGAAATTGAAAATGGTAAAATACATGAAGCACACAGCATTGGATCATTTACTGGTTCAAAAAAAGAAGGAGAATCAAGGAATAGTCCAATGACTATGGCCGGTGCATATCAAGCCTTTTCAAACGGCGGTTATTACATAAAACCTCACACGATTGTTAAATTCGTATACAAAGAAACAGACGAAGTTGTAGAATCTAAAGCAACCAAAACAAGGGTAATGAATGATTCTACTGCATATATAATAAACTACGCTCTTAACTGGTCAGTAACTAACGGTCTTGCAAAGACAGCTGCAAACATTAGTGGTGTTCAGGTTGCTGCAAAAACAGGAACAAGTAACTTTGATGAAGCTACCATTAAAGCAAACGGAATTTCAAGTAGAGCGGTTAATGATCTTTGGGTTTGTGGTTATACCCCTACCCAAACGATTACCTTCTGGTATGGATATGATAAATTATATAAAGAACATTATAGTACAACATCATCTTGGTCCACTCGTGATAGGTTCTACCGTAATTTAGCAGAAAACTTATTTGATAAAACCGGAGATACGTTTGAAGTTCCATCTAGTATTGAAGCGGTAGAAGTAGTAAAAAATTCAATGCCACTTAAACTTGCAAGTGCAAGTACTCCAGAGAGTATGAAAGTAACGGGATACTTTAGAAAAGGAACGGCACCTACAGAAACTTCAACTAGCTATGATACTTTACCTAGTGTAAGTAACGTAAGTAGTAAAGTTTCAGGAAAAACCGTTAGTTTGAGTTGGGATGGTTTAAGTGCTGAAGACATGTTAGAACTTAACGCTGATGAAAGCTTTGGTGTTATTGGTTATGACATATACGTAAAAGATGGTTCTGGCGGTTCAGAAACATACGTTGGTACCACAACTTCTACTTCTTATACGCATACAACAAGTTATTCAAACCCAGTATACGTAATATACACAGCATATGCAAATTATAAAACAAACCGAAGCAAGGGTGTTCAACATAGCGTATCCATTACAACTGATTTTGATGTAAAAGTAACTAACGAGACCATCAATCAAGGTGATAATTTTACCGATACTAAACCAATAGTAGTACTTTATAACTCCATAGATGTAACTAACGAAAGTACCATTACTTTAGTTTCTAACAAAAGTGATACGGTTAACACAAGCGTTCCGGGAACTTATAAATTGACCTATAAAGTAACATATAATGGATCATCAAAAGAAGTAAGTAGGACGGTAACCGTTAAAGAAAAAACAACCACTACAACTTCAGTAACACAATAAAAAAGATATTTTTATGAATGAAGTTGTAAGATAAATGTAGACACAAAAAAAGTGCCTACATTTTTTGTTATAATAAATATAAGGAGATGATTTAT
>CALVIG010000013.1 GCA_944329425.1 uncultured Bacilli bacterium | reverse complement strand
TCAATCACGCAGACCAAATAATCGAATAGATAAAGTACGCCATATGTTTAATAAAAAAGAAAATTAAGTTACTATTCACTAAAATTACAATTTATCGAGTAGATTTGTATCTACTTTTTTCTTTGGGTAAAAACATGATATAATATAATAGATTTATGAGGAAGTGATGAAAATGAACAATAATCCAATTAATTGGTATCCAGGACATATGGCTAAAGCAAAGCGTTTAATTAAAGAAAATGTTGATAAAGTTGATATTATATATGAAATCATAGATTCTAGAATTCCTTTATCATCTAAAATAAAAGATAGAGATATTGATAAATTAATTAGTACTAAACCTAGAATTCTTATTATGACGAAGTCTGATTTATGCGATTTAAATAAGACTAACCAATGGATTAAATATTATGAGGATATGGGTTATAAGGTTGTTTTAGTTGACTTAATTAATAATAAGGGGTTAAATAAAATATTAGATGTAACAAATTTGTTATTAAAAGAACTTGATAAAAAAAGAGAAGAAAAAGGGCTTAGAAAAAGGTCATATAGGGCTTTAATTATTGGGATACCTAACGTAGGTAAATCTACTTTAATTAACCGTTTGGTTGGCAAGAAAGCTGCTATAACGGGGGATAGGCCTGGGGTTACTAAATCACTTTCTTGGATTAGAATTAATGATAATATTGACCTTTTAGATTCTCCTGGTATACTATGGCCAAAACTAGATAATGAAACTGAAGCTTATAATTTAGCAAGTTTTTCTGCTATTAAAGAGGAAATATTACCCATTGGAAAAGTTGCGTGTTATATTTTAGATACTTTATATAAAAAATATGAGAATAATTTAAAGGAAAGATATGGCATAAATAGTTTTGACATTGATGATGTAATACCTACTTATGAATTAATTGGTAAAAAAAGAGGTTGCTTAATAAAGGGTGGAGAAGTTGACTATGATAAAGTTTCTAGTATAATAATAAATGATTTAAGGGAAGGACGTTTAGGAAGAGTAACGTTTGATGAGGTGAAATAAAATGGATTTAGGTTTAATTGAATATTTGGAAGGCAAAAACTTTGATGTTGAAGAAATAGTTGCTTTACAAAAAAATAATTATAATAGAAAAACAACTGATGAAGAAATAATAAAAAAAATGGATGCAATTTATAAGGTTTTTGGGTATGCAGATTTACCACAATTATTAATTAATAAGTTAATAATAAATAATATGGGTTTATTAGATAAACCTGATCATGAAATATTAAATATAGCTTATACTTGGATGTTAACGGGATTATTAAGTGATGCTGCTACAAGAAAAAAAGGACTTATTTATAATTTTTATTTAAGGACTTATCTTAGAAATCAGTACTTGAATTCGGGAATTAATTATAATAAATCACCAATTTCGTATAATGCTTTGGTAATGGGAGATGATGAGTTTTCATCAGATTACCGTGGTGACTTATATAAAAACATTGAGATTAGACCTAACTTCGAAAGTTTAGCTAAATTATATTTTAGAGATGAAGATTTTGAAAAAAACAAAGAAAAATTAGAATATCATGTTAGCGTATCTGCTTTAGGATGGTATTTTAAATGTTTAAAGAAAGAAAAAGAAAAAAACAATTATGGAAGAACTATATAAATATGAAAAAGAGTTGTGGGATAAAGGATGTGATAATATAGCTGGTTGCGACGAAGCAGGACGCGGTCCACTATTTGGGCCGGTTGTTTGTGCATCAGTCATTTTACCCCATGATTTCCAGTTAGAAGGATTGAATGATTCAAAGAAGCTTACTGAAAAAAAAAGAGAAGAATATTACCCAATTATAATGGAAAAGGCGCTTTCGGTTGGTATATCAATAGTATCCGCAAAGGAAATTGACGAAATAAACATATATGAGGCTTCAAGACAAGGTATGTTAAGGGCAGTAAAAGCTATGAAAACAAAACCTGATTATATAATAACTGATGCTATGCCTCTTGACGGCTTTACTGATGTCCCCCACGAAGCCATTATTAAAGGTGATGCTAAAAGTATTACCATAGCGGCGGCAAGTGTAATTGCAAAAGTTACTCGTGACCACATAATGTACGAGGAAGATAAGAAACATCCAGAATATGAATTTTGTAAACATAAAGGATATCCGACAAAAAAACACGTTGAACTTTTAAATAAGTATGGTATAATTGACGGATATAGGCATACATATGGTCCTGTAAAGAAATATTTATCTGAACATAAATAAACGGAGGTAATATAATGAGTAAAAACTTGGTTATAGTGGAATCTCCTACTAAAACTAAAGCCATTGAAAAATATTTGGGAAGCAATTATAAAGTTGTTTCTAGTAAAGGTCATATAAGGGATCTTGCAACTTCTGGTAAATTCGGATTAGGGGTTGATATAGAAAATCATTTTGAACCTAAATATGTTGCAATAAAGGGTAAAAAAAAGGATATTGACTCGTTAAAAAAAGATGCTAAGGAATCTAAAAAAGTATACCTTGCAACCGACCCAGATAGGGAAGGAGAAGCAATATCATGGCATTTAAAAGACGCTCTTGAGTTATCTGATGATAATTATGAACGGGTTGTGTTTAATGAAATAACGAAAAACGTTGTAAAAGATGCTTTCAACCATACTAGAAAGATAGATGAAGACTTAGTTCATAGCCAAGAAACCAGAAGAATATTAGACAGAATAATTGGTTTTAGGTTGAGTAAACTTATGCAGTCAAAAACTGGTGGTAAATCAGCAGGTAGGGTGCAGTCTGTTGCTTTAAAATTGATTGTTGACCGTGAAAGAGAAATAGAAAGTTTTAAAGAAGAAGAATACTGGAGTGTTACTGCTTTATTTGATGATTTAGAAGCTAATTTAGATACCATAAATGGTGAAAAAGCGGATTTAAAAAACGAAGAAGAAACTGATAAAGCAATAAATTCTTTAAGCAAAGACTTTAAAGTTATAAGCTTTGATAAAAAGATGAAAAAAAAGGCATCTAAACATCCTTTTATAACATCTACTATGCAACAAGAAGCTTCTACGAAACTAGGTTTTAGCGCAAAAAAAACCATGCAAATTGCTCAAAAATTATATGAAGGTATTGATATAGAAAAAGATACGATTGGTTTAATTACATACATGAGAACTGATTCAGTAAGATTATCTGACGAATTTATAAAAAGTGCTTATGCATTTATTGATGAGCAATATGGAAAAGATTACGTTGGTTACGTAAAAAAATCTAAGAAAAAAGAAAACGTACAGGATGCTCATGAAGCTATTAGGCCATCTAGTATAAATAGAACTCCTGATAGCATAAAAAAATATTTGACAAAGGATGAATTTTCTTTGTACGAACTTATTTATTATAGGGCATTAGCTTCATTGATGGCTGATGCCAAGGTAAATCAATCTACGTTATCAATAGAAAACAATAACGCTATTTTTAAATCAACTGGTCAAGTTTTGTTGTTTGATGGTTATTTAAAGGTATATTCTAAGTATGAAACTAAGGAAGATAAAATAATACCTGAGTTTAAAATTGGTGATGTATTAACAGCTAAAGAAATAAATAAAGAACAACACTTTACTAAACCTCCAGCAAGGTATACGGAAGCTAAATTAATTAAAGCAATGGAAGATTTAGGAATTGGAAGACCTTCAACTTATGCTTCAACAATTACTACTTTAACGCAAAGGGGATACGTTAAAATAATTGAAAAGAAACTTAATCCTACCGAAATCGGAATAGAAACAACCGATAAATTACAAGAATTTTTTAGTGACTTAATAAACGTTAAATACACCGCAAAAATGGAAGAAGATTTGGATAAGGTTGCGGAAGGTAAAAAAATATGGTATAAAATATTAGAAAATTTTTATAAAGATTTTGAGCCGGAAGTTGAAAATGCGTTTTCAAAGATGGAAAAAAAGGAAGATGAAAAAACTGGTGAGGTTTGTCCAAATTGTGGTAAGCCAATGGTTATTAAAAACGGAAGATATGGTAAGTTTGAAGCTTGTTCTGGATACCCAGAGTGTAAATACATAAAGCCAAAAGAAAAGCAAGAATTAGTGCAGGTTTGCAACTGTCCTAAATGTGGTGGCAAAATCGTTGAAAGAAAAACAAAAAAAGGTAAGATATTTTATGGATGCGGTAATTTTCCAAAATGTAAGGTTGCTGTTTGGGATAAACCTACCGGTGAATTATGCCCTGAATGTAATAGCTTACTAGTTGAATCAAAAGACGGAAAAATAAAGTGTTCAGCTTGTGATTATCAAAAATAAGATAAATAATAATTAATATTTTGAATATAAGTAAAGTGTTATAATTAATACTTTACTTTTTTAATAAAATATAGTAAACTTAATAAGGCTACTCGAAAATTTTATGTAGTAAGTGGTTTATATTAAGATTTATGAATATAATAATATCGAACGAAGAGGTTGATTAAATTGAATTTAATGAATAAGATATATAAAGATAATGAATATATGAGTATTGCATCTCCTATTTTAAATCATAAAGAATTTATGAAAACAAAACAAATAGTTCATCATGGGAGTACCAGGTTTAATCATTCTGTAAAAGTTTCTTATTTGGCATATAAATTATCAAAGATGTTAGGTTGTGATGCTAGAACATCGGTTAGAGCAGGGGTTTTACATGACTTTTTTCTTGAAAGAGATGATAAAAACATTGCTACTGAAACAAAAATGTTAATTAAACATCCATCATTAGCTAAGCAAAACGCTATTACTTATTTCGGTGTAAATGAAAAAGAACAAAACATTATAGAATCACATATGTTTCCAATATCAAACGTTGCTCCTAAATCAAAGGAGGCTTGGATAGTAACGTTATGTGATAAAATAGTTGCCATGTTTGAAGGTGCGTATACTGCTAAAGCTCAAATAACCGTATGGATATTATTCTTAGTTAATTTTGTAAGATAAGCTCAAAAAGAGCTTTTTTTATTTCTTTTTTTGTGTTAAAATGTTGTTAGTGTCCCCGTAGCTCAGCTGGATAGAGCACTCGCCTCCTAAGCGAGGGGTCGCGCGTTCGAATCGCGCCGAGGACGCCATTTAATTGAGTTTTATACTCTTTTTTTATTTAGCAATATATATTATTAAAAATTACATATTTCAACAAGAAAGAAGTGAATAAGCCATGAAAATAGCGATAGTATATTCTAGTAATACTGGTAATACCAAAATGTTAGCAGAAACTATAAAAAATGCTTTAAGTGATAAAGATATCGCTTATTTTGGTAAAGTAAATGATGGTATTCCTGATTCGGATTTATATATAATAGGTTCTTGGACTAATAAAGGAAACGCTTCTTTAGATATACAAAATTTTTTTAAATAAATTAAGAAATAAAAAAATAGCTTATTTTGCAACGGCTGGTTATGGAGGAAGTGATAGCTATTATAATACTTTGTATGGTAGGGTAAAAGAAATTATTGATCCTTCAAATAAAATTTTAGGTCATTTTTATTGCCAAGGTAAAATGCCAATAGCAGTTAGAGATAGGTATGTTAGTATGATTACTCAAAATCCAGATGATGCCAAGCTAAAAGTAAGTCTTCAAAACTTTGATGAAGCCTTAAACCATCCTAATAAAGAGGATTTAAAAAACGTTGGACAATGGATAAAGCATATAATTAATAATAATTAATGAGAACGGTTTTTTAGAATCGTTTTTTTATGTTTTGGTTTTGTAATAAAGAAAATAAAAAGTGTGTTATAATTAATATGATGTATTAGAGGTGTATTTATGAAAAGAGCGATTGTTTTATCTGGTGGTGGTGGTAAGGGTGCTTATCAGATTGGTTTTTGGAAAGCGATTAGAGAATTAGACATTAGTTATGATATAGTAACTGGTACTTCAATTGGAGCACTTAATGGTGCTTTTATGGTTCAAGGAAACTATCGGGATGCGTTTAAATTATGGTATTACATGGATTATAATCAGGTTTTTGATGGCGGCATAGATGGAAGTTATTATACTTCAAAAGGAAAAAGAAAAGTTATATTAAAGTATGCCAAAGGAGCTGCAAAGGGAGGCTTATCTGTTCCTGGTTTAGAAAACATAATTAAGGAAAACTTAAGGCCTAGTTTGTTTTACTCATCAAACGTTGACTATGGTTTGGTTACCGTTAAGTTTCCGTCTCTTAAACCGGTAATGTTGACTAAAGATAAAATAAAAGAAGAATTACTTCCTGATTATTTATTAGCATCAGCCTCATGTTTCCCTGCGTTTAAGATGAAGGAGATAAATAAAGAGTCATACATAGATGGTGGTTATTATGATAATATGCCCGTAGATTTAGCAATTAAGATGGGTGCTAGTGAAATAATAGGAGTTGATTTAAGGGCACCGGGGAAAAGAAGAAAAATTAAAAGCCAGGACATTTCATTAACGATGATAAGCCCTAAAAATAACATTGGAAATTTTTTAGTGCTTGAAAAATCACAGACAAGAAGGGCTATAAAACTTGGTTATAATGATACCATGAAGGTATTTGGTAAATTTGAGGGGAATTATTTTACCTTTAAAAAAGGTTCTTTAAATCGGAATTTTAGAAGGATTAAAGATTATTTTTATGGTGTATTAAGTGCCTACGTTGATCCTAAAGTTAGTAAAGGTAAATATAAGAAAATATATGATAATGATAAAGAGTCTTATTTTAATAACGTTTTAGAAAACTTGATGAAGGCTTTTGAATTAGAAGACATTACGGTATATAGAGCTTCTTACGTTAACTCATTGCTAAAAAGAAAATTAAAAAAGGAAAAAAGTTCAACGTATAGCATCTTAAAAAAAACCATTAAAAACGGTAAATTAAGTAAGGCTTTTATTAACAAAGAAATGATTTGTTACATTTATGATGAATTAAATAAATCTAATCATCTAAATAAAAAAATAAGTAATTTATTAACGTTATTTCCGGATAGCTTTTTATGTGCGGTATATTTAAAAGCAATTATGAGGTAATTATGGATAAGATTATTAAGCCAAAAATTTCAAAAGAAATAGTTACATCTAATTTGAATGAAGTTCTAGAGGATGAGGTTTCTAGTGCTTATTTTGAGTCTACTAAACTATTAAACAGAATTAAAAACATAACTTTTAATGGTTGTGTATTTAAAAACGTAGATTTTAATAAAGATTTATTTACAAACGTTGACTTAGTTGATTGCGTGTTTGATTCGTGTGATTTATCTGGTATTGATATTGATTCAAAACTTTTTTTAAGATGTGAGTTTATAAATTGTTCATTAGTTGGTGCAAACTTAACTAATGTTATTATTAAATCGGTTGCTTTTAAACATTCTAACCTTGAGTACGTTAACGTTTCAAGTGAATGTAAAAACGTCTTTTTTGATGATTGTAAATTGAAAAACGCAAGGTTTTTTGAATGTAAGTTTGTTAACGTTCATATCGATAGTTGTGATTTTTCTAATTCAGAAATATATAACACTAATTTAAATAACGTTGATTTATCAAGCTCAAAACTAGAGGGTATTAACACTGATTTAAAAAGTATTAAAGGTGCAATAGTAGATTTAAGTGGTATGATAGAATTATCAAGAATATTTGGAATAAAATTAAAATTTTAGAAAAGAGGTAAAATGATGGATAATATTTTAAATGAAGCTAAAATAAATGTCTTTAAAGAAGAAATTAATTATATAAAAAATGATAGATATAAAGAAAGTATAAAAACGTTAATAAGTTTATTACCGGATTACTTTTTTGAAGTCCCGGCTTCTTCTTCCGGGAAATACCATCCTTTGTTTGCGCTGGGTGACGGAGGGCTTGTAAGGCATACAAAGGTTGCGGTAAGAATGGCTAAAGAAATGTTTGATGATGAAAGTATAACAGGTGCGTATACCCATAATGAAAAGGATTTAATGATAATGGCTTTAATTATGCATGATGGTTTAAAATCAGGTTTACAAAAAGGTGAGTATACAAATTTTGATCACCCGGTATTAGTTAGTAATTATATAAAAGAGAATAAGGATAAATTAACTTTAAATGATAAAGAACTTAATTTTTTATGTAACGCTATAGAAAGTCATATGGGACCATGGAATACTAGTAGTTATAGTAATACTATTTTACCAAAACCTCAAAATACTTACCAAAGGTTCGTTCATATGTGTGATTATTTAGCAAGTCGTAGGTTTTTAGACGTTAAGTTTGATAAAGATGATAACATTGGAGGATAGCATGAAGGTAATTAATATTTTAACTGATTCATATGATGTATTTGTTGACTTTATTTAAAGAAGATGTCTATTAATAATATTAATTATTTAGCTATTAATTATGATAAATACACAGAATTACATTTAAGTGACAATATTTATAGAATTTATGATAAAAAACATATTGATTTAAATAAAAATTATATTTATTTTAAAATTGTGGATTTAGTACCATATAATATTAAATCTAGTAGAAATTCATTTGACTCAAAATTTGTTGATGCTCAAAGTAATTCTATTGATTTTAAAAGAGAAAAAACAGGATATAAAAAATACACAAAAACAATGATTAAGAAGGATTCTAAAAAATATTCTTCTAAATATAATAGTAAAAGAAGAAAATAACTAGCATATTTTATTGTTTTATTAAATATAATATGATAAAATGTACTTAGTTGCCTCCTTAGTTAAGTGGTATAACGCAGCCATGGTAAGGCTGAATTGTAAGTTCGATTCTTACAGGAGGCACCACTTTAGAAATCTGTTCGAACTATTCGAACTTTTGATATAGGAATCAATCAGAAATGATTGATTTTTTCGTTTATATGATATATGAAAAAATCAACCTAGAAGAAAGGTTGATGTTTATGATTAATGTAATCAAACAAGAAATTGATATGGAGGAGTTTTTAAGAAAAAGATTAGAGATTATCTGTGATTTTTGTAATGCTACTCCAACATTTATATGGTAGAAAAAATTGATAAAACTAATTTAAGTTACATTGAGTTACACAGAATTATTATTAATGATATAAGTTTTTTTGCTTTATAATTTGTTTAGGTGATATTTAATGAACTATTATAGGAGAATGAAGGACTTAAGAGAAGATAATGATTTAACACAACAAGATATTGCAAACTATTTAAAAATTACTCGTGGAACTTATTCTATGTATGAATGCGGCTCTAATATCATACCATTACATTTACTTGATAAATTGTCATTAAAATATCAAGTAAGTATTGATTATCTTGTAGGTCTTTCTAATGAAAAAAATGATAAAAATATAAAAGAAATGAATTTTGATGTAATGTGTCAAAGACTAAAGGAAGAAAGAAATAAAAATTATCTCTCACAACAAAATGTATCTAAATCTATTGGTATTACACAATCTCATTATGCTACATACGAAAACGAACATAATACTATACCAATAACACGATTAATAAAATTATCTAAATTATATAATGTTTCTCTTGATTATTTAATGGGTAAATGTAGTTAAATACAGTTACTCATTTTTTAATTTAAAAACCAAAAAAGATTAACTTATAAATAAAGTCATTTTGTTTTGTGTTTTATTCTTTCATAATAAAAATCTCTCCATTTCTTTTTATTTTATAATGGAAAGATTTTTATTTTCACAGAATTATTTACCAACCTTTTATATGCTGTCATAAACTTTTTTTATAATTTGATTGTCCCATCCAATTGATAATCTTTCTTTTGTTATGATATTTTTATATAATGGGTTTTGTTCCAATACATTTAAAAAATATCTCAAAATTTCAATATAATCATTAAAATTATTGCTTATTAAACTAAAAATATTTATTAAGTATTGTTGCTTAAAATTATAACCGTTAAAATAATCATTAATTTGTGGGCAAAGGAAACATACTGCTCCACCAATTCCTTGTAGCTCTAATGGATTGGCATTTCTGTTTTTTGGTTCTTCGACAATTTTTATATGTAAAATTAAATGTTCTAATACATTACAGTATACTAATCTACTAGCTTTTTGATATTCAAAAGGATTATGGATAGCAAACTTATCGTTAGATAACATAATAGCCTTATCTTCATCTATGTGATGACAATATAAACCTTCTTTTGTTCTTGACACTTTTGAATTTTTTGATTTACATGATTCATTACAAAAATAATCATATTTTGCTGGACCATATTTTTTCAAAAGATAATTAACTAATTCCATATAAGACATTTCTAATTCTTTTTTTATTTCTAAACTTTCCACAACATCACCTTTTCTAAAAATTTAATTTATATTATTATATCATTTTTCTTGCATAAAAACTATTCCCAAATAACAACAAAAGTATTATAATGTATGTAGTGATTGATTCATACATCAATTACCTTTGGTAAAAGTTGTAGATAACTTCCTCAACGGCACCATAGGAAAATTAGTCGAATTAATCGATTTAGTTATAAAAAGCTAGTATTTATTAGCTTTTTATTTTTTTCATAATATCTTAATTTGACAAATCACGTTTTTTTGATATAATAGCTAAGCATGAAAAAAGGGGGGGAGATTACATGGAAAGAATTACTAAGATTAACGACGATTATTTGCTCAAGTATTCTCCTAAAAGCATGGAAGATTGGGTTTTATTATGTAAAAAAGACATGCCATATGCTAATTTACCAGTAGAAGTAGAAGAATTAACTGAAGAAGAAAAAGAAAAATATCCTTATCAAAAATCAAAAATAATATTACCTTTTTATAAGGAACACAAGGATTTTGTTGAAGAGTCGTTTACTAAACGTTTGAATACACAAGATATTTTAGCTTTATTTAATAAAAATTTAAGTTTTTTAAAGGATATGCATTCAAAAGGAGTTTGTTTTGTTGACTTACACCCTAAAAATTTAATGTTAGATAGTAATTTTGATATTAAATTCGTTGATTATGATAGTTCTATAGTTGATGGTAGATACATTGATGGTATACCAATTCCTCATGATTGTAATAACGTTAAAGAGATGGAAGACTATTTTAAGATGAAGGATAAATTAGCTCTTTTTACGATTTATTTAAATTATTTATGTATGGGATCGTTTAAACCTAATGATCATCTTAAAATATTCATGATGAGTGCTGGCTTTGATGAAGAAACCATGATGCGGATATTATCATTATACGATAATGATAATGTTATTAAACCTGATTATTATTTTGAAGATATTATTGGTAAGTTAGTGTTTAGACAGTACGAATCACCAAAATTAGCGATGAGAAGATACATATAATATATGTATCTTTTTTATGTTTACAAAAACATTTGTTCGTGTTAAAATGTTTTTAGTAAAGTAAAGAGGTGTTATATGTATTCATATATAAAAGGAACAATTACGGTTATTGAAATAAATTATGTAGTTATAGAAAATAATGGTATTGGTTACATCGTATATGTATCAAATCCATATTCTTATAGGATTGGTGAGGAAGTAACTATTTATGTATATCAACAAATAAGGGAAGATGATAATAGTTTATATGGTTTTAAGAGTAAAGACGATAAGGATTTGTTTTTAAAATTAATAAGTGTTAAAGGTTTAGGACCTAAAATGGCTCTTCCTATGTTTACCGCTGATAATAAGGATATTATATATAATGCAATAGAAAATGGCGACGTTAATTATTTAAAGAAGTTTCCTAAAATTGGGGAGAAGTTAGCTAAACAAATAATTCTTGATTTAAAAGGGAAATTAGAGGTTAACAATAACTCGAATAAGGATTATACTGAACTATTAGAAACCTTAAAGTCTCTCGGATATAAAGCAGCTGATATAAAGAGGATTTTACCTAAGATTAATGATAAAAGTTCAATTGAAGAGCAAGTAAAAGAAGCGTTGAGGCTATTATTAAAATGAGAATAGGAATAGACATTGATAATACAATATGTCAAACAAGTAAACTGGCTATGGAGCTTTATAAAAAAGAAAAAGAAGCTAACGTTGATTTTGCTTCTAAAGATAAGCAGTATGAGTTTATTAAATCACATGGGTTACATATTTTTAATAATTGTATTTTGCATGAAAATGCTAAAGATGTGATAAATAAGCTTTATAAAGAAAACGAAATTTATTTAATTACCGCAAGGAATAATAAACATGTTAAAGGTATTAAACGGGCAACGCTAAATTATTTAAAAAGTGTGGGAATAAGTTATAATGGCATTTATTTTGGATGTTCTAGTAAGCTTAATAAGTGTGAGAAACTAAGATTAGATGTTATGCTTGATGATGATCCTAATGTGTATGAAGAGCTTTTGAATACTAATATTAATTGTATATTATTTGATGGTGTTCTTAACGAAAAATATCGTGGTAGAAAGGTTTCTAATTGGTTAGAATTTAATAATCTTATTGAAAGGATGATGGAAAGTGGAAAATAGGTTAATAACCGCAGATAAATTAAAAGAAGATGGTTTTGAAACAAGCATTAGACCACAAACCATTAATGAATATATTGGGCAAAAAGACATAAAGGAAAACATTAAGATTTTTATGGAAGCTGCAAAAATGCGTGGACAAACCCTTGACCATGTGTTATTATATGGCCCTCCTGGGCTTGGAAAAACTACGCTTTCATACGTAATTGCTAACGAGATGGGAGCAAATATAAAAACGGCATCTGGGCCTTCTATAGAAAAATCTGGCGATTTAGCAGCGATTTTATCTTCTTTAGAAGAAGGCGATATTTTGTTTATTGATGAAATTCATCGTATTCCAAGGTTTGTAGAAGAAATACTTTATTCAGCAATGGAAGATTTTACTTTAGACATTATAGTAGGTAGTGAAGGATCAAACAGAAATTTGAGAATAGATTTACCACGGTTTACTCTTATAGGAGCAACTACAAGGGCGGGTGATTTATCCGCGCCTCTTCGTGATAGGTTTGGTATTGTTTCAAAACTAAATTACTATACTGAAGATGAAATAACTGAAATTATAAAAAGAAGTGCTAGGGTTCTTAATTTAATCATAGAGGATGCTGCGGCAATCGAATTAGCAAATAGATGTCGTAGAACACCAAGAATAGCTAACAGACTTCTTAAACGGGTTAGTGATTTTGCGTTGGTTAAAGGTGATGGAACAATTACTCTTGACATTACTAAATATGCACTTGATTCGTTAAAGGTTGATAAGCTTGGATTAGATGAGGTTGATTATGAGCTATTAAAAACGATTATATATAAATTTAATGGTGGACCAGTTGGGGTTGAGGCGGTAGCGGCTTCAATAGGAGAAGAAGTCTCTACAATAGAAGATGTATGTGAACCATACCTTTTGCAAATTGGTTATTTAAAAAGAACGCCTCGTGGAAGAATCGTAACAGATACAGCATATAAGCATTTAAACATAGATAAAAATGTAAACGTTAAATAATTGATATTTTTATAAAATTAATCTATAATAATTACTCGTATAGTAATTATTATTTTATTAAGGAGGAGTTGTTTATGAAAACTGATGATTTTGATTATTATTTACCAAAGGAGCTTATAGCACAAACTCCTCTATCTAAACGTGATAATTCAAGAATGATGGTTTTAGATAAAGAAACCGGGAAAATAAGTGATGAAATGTTTACTAATTTAATAAATTATTTAAATCCAGGTGATACGATTGTATTAAATGATACAAAAGTAATTCCTGCAAGACTTATAGGCCATAAGCCAGATACTAACGCCGTTATAGAAGTGTTAATGCTAAAAGATTTAGGAGATGATACTTGGGAGTGTTTATCAAAACCTGCTAAAAGGGTAAAAGAAGGAACGATGATTAAATTTTCTGACGAATTATCTTGTAAATGCGTATTTGTTGGTGAAGATGGAATAAGACGATACAAATTTATTTATAATGGTATATTACTTGAAATATTAGATAGGTTAGGTGAGATGCCACTTCCTCCTTACATAACAGAAAAATTAAAGGAAAAAGATAGATATCAAACGGTATACGCTAAAAATCCTGGAAGTGCAGCTGCACCTACCGCTGGGCTTCATTTTACTAAAGAATATTTAGAAAAGATTAAACAAAAAGAAATAAATATTGCATACGTTACATTGCATGTTGGTTTGGGTACTTTTAGACCGGTTGTGGTAGAAGATGTAACGAAACATGATATGCATTCGGAATATTACATATTAAATAAAGAAACCGCTAATTTACTAAATGAAACCAGAAGAAGTGGCAAAAGAATAATAGCTGTTGGTACTACGTCTACAAGGGTGCTTGAAACCATTGCGGACGATAATGGGATGTTTAAAGAGCAATCAGGTAACACAAAAATATTTATTTATCCTGGATATAAATTTAAAGGTATCGACGCACTATTTACAAATTTTCACTTACCAAAATCAACTTTAATAATGTTAGTAAGTGCGCTTGCAGGTAAGGATAACGTTTTAAAAGCATATAATCATGCGGTAGAAGAAAAGTATAGGTTTTTCTCATTTGGAGATTGCATGTTTATCAAATAGGAGACTAAAATGAAGGTTAAATATGAATTAATTAAAAATAATAAAGATGATGAAAACGTAAGATTAGGGTTATTGCATACTAATCATGGCTCTTTTGAAACACCAATGTTTATGCCAGTTGGCACCTTGGCAAACGTCAAAACGTTAATGCCTGAGGAATTAAAGGCTTGTGGGTCTGCGGTGGTATTATCAAATACTTATCACTTATGGTTAAGGCCAGGTGAAGACGTTGTAGCTAAAGCGGGCGGATTAAATAAGTTTATGAATTATGACGGACCAACGCTTACTGATTCAGGAGGATTTCAGGTGTTTTCCTTAGCAAAACCAAAGGATATATCAGAAGATGGAGTTAAGTTTAAAAGTCATATAGATGGAAGAGAATTATTTTTAACTCCAGAAAAATCCATTGAGATTCAAAATAAATTAGACTCTGATATAGCTATGAGTTTTGATGAGTGCGCCCCTTATCCAGCTACTCGTGAATACATAGAAAATTCAATGAGAAGAACCATTAGATGGGCTAAAAGAGGTAAAGCGGTTTTTAATAATCAAAACCAGTCATTATTTGGAATCGTACAAGGTGGAGAATTTGAGGATTTAAGACGAGAAAGTGCAATTAAAACCGTAGAAATTGGTTTTGATGGATATTCAATTGGTGGTACAAGCGTAGGTGAACCAAAGGACGTAATGTATAACATGATTAGTTATGCAACTAAGTATTTACCTAAAGACAAACCAAGGTATTTGATGGGGGTTGGTGACCCAATTGATATTTTAGAAGGAGTTTCAAGGGGAATAGACATGTTTGATTGTGTACTACCAACCAGGCTTGCAAGACATGGTAATTGTTTTACTAAAACTGGTAAAATAAACATTAAGAACGCTAAATATAAAGAAGATTTTTCACCAATAGAAGAAGATTGCGATTGCTATACTTGTAAAAACTTTACCAAGGCTTATGTTAGGCATTTAATTATTTCTGGTGAGGTAAATGGCGGAAGGCTTCTTTCGATTCATAACATTAGGTTTTTAATAAGATTAACCGAAAATATAAGAAACGCAATAAAGAATAATGAGTATAATGAATTTAAAGAAAGTTTTATTAAAACGTATAAAAATTAATAAAAGCGATGCTATTTATTCTGCATCGTTTTCTTCTTGGTAATTTTTACCTATTATTCCGCCAAGTACACTAAATATCATTAGTACCCCGTAATATATTAAGCTACTTATTTTAAAACTACTTTTAAATACTAGCAATGACATAATAAACATGATTACAAACCAACCAACAAAATATAATAATCCACTTATTATTCCTTTATATTTATTGTTTTTAGCAAAAATTATTGAACCTACAAACATTGCTATTATAGCTATTAAGTATATCAGAATTTGATTTACTTTATCGCTTGTAATATTAAAATAATACAAAATACTTGTAAAAAAGGTTCCTATTACCAAAAAGGCCAGCGTATATAATATTGGCGTTAAATATTTTTTCATATGCATCTCCTTTAGTAAAAATATATTAATTGAATATAAAAATATGATTAATTACATAATAATAATGGTGATAATATGCAATATATTTTAATTATTTTTAAAACGTTTTTTATTTATCTTTTGGTAGCTTTAATTTTTAGAATGATGGGTAAAAGAGAAGTAGGTCAAATAGGAACGTTTGATCTTGTTGTTTTTATATTAATCGCGGAGTTAGTTGCAATGGCAATAGAACATAAAACTAGTTTTTTATTTAATCTAATACCAGTTATAGTGTTAGTAGCGCTTCAAATTTTAATATCAAAATTAGCTTTAAAAAATAGTAAGTTTAGAAGGTTTGTAGATGGTAGCCCCGTTGTCATAATAAAAAAAGGGGTAGTTAATTTTAAAAACATGGTTGATCAAAGGTATACCCTTGATGACCTTTTGTTACAGTTAAGGGAAAAGGACATTAAAAGCATTGATGAGGTTGATTACGCTATTTTGGAGATTAACGGAAAACTATCGGTTTTTAAAAAAGGAAATAAAAAAGATAGTGATTTTTATCCATTACCTATTATTTTAGATGGTGAGGTTCAGTTTGATAATTTATATAACATGGGTAAAACTAAAAGTTGGCTTTTAAATACTTTGTTTGATAAAAACATTAAAGTTGAGGAAATATTTTATGCTTTTACTAAAAATAATGATTTATATATAATAAAAAATAGTGAGTTAAATAATAAAAATGCTAATTAGCATTTTTCTTTTTTGTAATTTCAACCGCACCACTTAATCATAATTTAATTCTATATCATAAGCACATTTAAAGTCAAA
>CALVIG010000012.1 GCA_944329425.1 uncultured Bacilli bacterium | reverse complement strand
TTTGACTTTAAATGTGCTTATGATATAGAATTAAATTATGATTAAGTGGTGCGGTTGAAATTACAAAAAAGAAAAAAATAGCAAATAACGTTTGCTATTTTTTAGTTACTTTTTTTATTATGTCTTCTATCTTATCTTCGGACAGACTTTTACCCTCAAAGCTTTTTAAAACTTCTACTGGTAACGCAAAAATAATGGTATTTGACTTATCTCCAGATATGTCACTTAACGTAGATAAAGTTCTTAAATGCATTGCTCCTGGTGTCTTAGACATTAAACTTGCGGCTTTAGCTAAGTTTTCTGATGCTTCAACCTCACCTTCTGCTTTTGTAATAACCGCTTGTTTTTCACGTTCTGCCTCAGCTACCCTTGCAATTACCCTTTTCATTTCCTCTGGTAAAGAAACGTCTTTTAACTCTACGTTTTCCACTTTTATACCCCATGGATCCGTTGCTTCATCTATTATCTTACAAATCTCTGTAGATATTTTATCCCTCTCACTTAAAAGCTCATCAAGTGATACTGATCCTACCGCGTTACGCATGGTTGTTTGTGCTAACTGACCTACCGCAAAATAAAAGTTTTCTACTTCTAATACAGCTTTTGATGCGTTAAATACTTTATAATAAATAACCGCGTTTATCCTTACTGATACGTTATCTTTAGTTATAGCATCTTGCTCAGGTACGTCAACCGCTTTAGTTCTTATGTCAACTTTCCTATAACTTTGAAAAATAGGAAATACCAAACGCCAACCTGGATTCATGATTTTACTAAACTTACCTAGCGTAAACTTAATTCCTCTTTCATACTCGTTTATTTGTTTGATTGACAATAATATAATAACTGCAACAACTATTAAAACTATTAACATTTTAAAACTTCCTTTCTATAAATAGCTTAACATAAAAAATATATAACCACAATATATGTTATTCATTTTCTTTATATTTAGAAATAAACAATTCTTTTTCATCATCGCTTACATCTTCAGGAACCTTCAGTTCCGGCAAATCTTCTAGTGATGATAAATTAAAATAATCTAAAAATTTATTTGTTGTTTTATAAAGCATTGGTTTTCCCGGCAAATCACTTTTTCCAGCGAAGTCAATTAATCCCCTATAAAGTAATTTTCTTACAATATCCCTACTTGATACTCCCCTTATTTCATCTATCATACCAATAGATACTGGTTCGTTATAAGCTATTATTGCAAGAACTTCTAATGATGCTTGGGTTAAAGTACTAGATATCGTTTCATGAACTAACAATTCATAATACTCTTTATGTTCTTCTTTAGTAGATAACTTATACTTATTTCCTAAATAAACAAGCTTTAATCCCCTATTATCCGCTTTTAATTCGTTTGAAAATTTATCTAAAATATCTTGAGTACCTTGCTCATCTAAATCAAGTAACCGCATTATTTCTTCCTTAGATAATCCATCTTCTCCCGCAACAAAAAGTAATCCTTCTAATACACCCAGTTTCATTTTAATCACCTTCTTTTAACGAAATAGTAATCGTTTTAAAATTATTATCTTGTTTAACTAAAATTTCATCTTTTTTTATCATTTCTAATATGGAAAGAAAACTAACTATAACTTCTTCTTTTGTTGCAACATCAAATAATTCTTCAAAATTAACCTTTTTTCTTTCATGAAGAATTTTTTTAATACTTTTTATTTTTTCTACTAAAGATAATTCTTTTTTTGTTATCTTGGTTGCAATCGGTTTATCAAGTTCTTTTCTTTTTAACAAAGCGTTAAACGCTTCTATAAGATCATTAACTCCTAAATCATCTTTTTTAGCTTCTTCCTTTGCATAAAAACTTAAATTTTCAGGTTCTTTAGTAAAAATTAGTTTTCTTGTCATTTCTAAATTCTTAAATTCTTCGGTAACTTCTTTATATTTTTTGTATGCTAACAATCTTTCTATCAAAACTTCCCTTGGATCTTCCTCATAGTCATCTTCCGTTTCAGATTTAGGTTTTGGTAGTAACATTTTTGACTTCATTTCTATTAACTCTGACGCCATAACTAAATATTCACTTGCTACTGACAAGTTAAGTTCTTTCATAGCATGTATGTAATCTAAATACCCTTTGGTAATTTCTTCTATTTTAATATCATATATTTCAATATTTTGCTCTTTGATTAAATGGAGTAAAAGGTCAAGTGGTCCATCAAAGTTTTCAATAGTTACTTTATATTGCATTTTTGCCACTACCCTTTTGATCAGCATAACTTTTTATCTTATTTAAGACATCTAAAGCTTTTGTTGTAAATTCTGACATACCTGAATTTACAAGCTCTTCAATTAAAAGTCTAAAATTTCTTTTTTTATCATCAATATCTTTTATTATCATACATTCACCTAATTTCTTAATAATTATAACATATTTAGACAATATTTTAAATAAATGTTATAATTTACCTGGTGATTAAACATGAAAACTTTTAACATGATTGATGAATCTTTTGTTTGTGAAAAATGTGGTAAAAAAGTTAAAAAATTGGGATATACTGCAAGAGACCACTGTCCATACTGTTTATATTCAAAACATGTTGACATAAATCCGGGTGATAGAAATAATTCATGTAAAGGTATGCTTAAACCAATAGGAATAGAAAAATTTAAAGATTCATTTAAGATAATATACCTTTGTGAAAAGTGCCATAAAACCCATAAAAACATAATGGCAAAAGATGACGACATGAACAAAATAATTGAATTATCAAAAAGAGCTTAGTTTAAACTAAGCTCTTTTTATAAAACTAACTGCAGCAGTAAAGTTAACACCATCATCAAAATAATGTTCGCGTACTTCGCAATTACTTCTATTTCCTATTTCATGCCTTACACAGTACATTCGAGATATTAAATCTATATCACCAACATTACCTGTAGCACCAACAACTGATACTAAATTATCTTTTAAAGACTTTTCAAGTAACACCATTAATCTAGGATCATTGATGTCAAAAACAAAGTCTTTTGTTACTTCTTGGTCGTTATTCATATGTTGTCATTACCCTTTCTTTATTATTTTTTACTGCATATCCGCAGTCATTAATTGAAAGCGGGTAATGTTCATTTTACTACCTAAATTTATTGTTGTCAATCACTATTTTCACCCGATTGTAAACTTTTTGTGTCAACGTTATTTATTGCATCAAATCTCTTAGAAATTTTATCAGTGGTTATGTGTATATCGTTAGCATCACGGCTTACTGCTTCAATGCTTCTTGATAATTTATCCCATCTTTCTTTATACCTTCCAAAATCAATAGATAGTTTATTTAGCTCCTCATGAATAATACTAGTATACTTATCCTTTTCAATGTTTTTCATAACTAACTCTATGGTTGTTAAAGTACTCATTAACGTTGTAGGCGATGCAATCCATACCCTTTTTCTATAAGCATAATCTATTATGTCAGGATGATAAGCATTAAGCTCCGCAAACAAAGCTTCTGCCGGTAAAAACATTATGGCTTGATCACTGGTTACGCCTCTTATAATATATTTATTAGCTATAGCATCAATGTGTTTTTTCACATCTTGCTTAAACTGTTTTTCAGCGTTTTGCCTTTCTATTATTCCTAGTTTTTTATCAATCATTACACGATAATTTTCAAGCGGAAACTTAGAATCAATTGCAATCGTTCCAAGTGGTTCGGGTGCAAATAAAACGCAATCCGCAATTACTCCCGTATTAAAAGTATATTGCATTTTATATATTGAATCATTATTTTCTCCAAAGACACTAACCATAATGTGTTTTAAATTAACCTCTCCAAATATTCCTCTGGTTTTCTTGTCAGTAAGAATTGATTGAAGCGAAACTATATCAGTAGATAAGCCATCTATTTTCTTCTGAGCTTCATCTATTTTAGATAATCTTTCTATAACCGAAGTAAAGGTCTTGTTTGTTTTTTCAAAATTTTCATCTAACCTTTCATTTACGTGATCATTAATCAAGTTTAACTTTCTTTCTATTTTCTCGTTAAGTTTATCAAAATTACCATTTAAATAAATATTAACATCACTTTTAAATTCACCTAATTCCTTCACCAAACTAGTTTCTAATTTACCTAATCTTTCAGTAATATTACTTTCATTTATGTTTTTAGATATAGAAAAAATGACTAAAATAACGATTAAAACTAATAAACCAATAATTATGTATTCCATTTTTTACCTCCATACTATAGTAATTATACAACATAAAATTAATAAATAAAAGAAGGCTATTAATTTTTTATACCTTCTATACCTCCTATTACGCTATAACATTTGTAGCCTAATGCGTTTAAAATTTTTGCACATGATAAACTTACTGTTCCTTTATCACAAATTAAATAATAAGTATCACATTTATTTATGTATAAGTCAGGGCTTGACATAAGCATAAGTCTAGGAACATTAACACTTCCTTTTATGTTTTTATCTAAATATGAAATTGAATTTCTAATATCAATTATTTTAGATTTATCAATTATGTTTTTATACTCTATTTGCAAAGTAATCACCCTATTTTAATATATGAAAAAAGCACTTTAATTAAAGTGCTTTTTACTCAAAGAATTCATCAAAGAAACCATCATCATCGTTGTTTTCTTTTTCATTCATAATTTTATTTATTTCATCTTTATTAACATAAACATCATCGTTTGTTTTAACGTTATCACTAATGTTATCCTTTTTAACTATAGCTTCTTCTTTTATAACGCTAGATGGCTTTTCTTCCTCATCAAAAGATAAATCTTCTAAATAATCATCCATTATGTCGTGCTTAACGTTAGTATTAAAAGATGATTTATTATTAAAATTAGTAAAATCTATCTTACCAGTTGGTATTATTACCTTAGAATCCGGTAAAGAATTACTTGAAACGTTATCCTTTATATCTTCAACCAAAGGCTTTTCAGAAGCTATTTGCTCGTTTTCTTTAGCTAAATTATCAGCTTTTTCTTCTGCTTCTAATTCAGCTATCCTAGCATCAATTTTCTTTATCATGTCATCAATGTTTAACGATTCATCCGAATCATTTGTTAGGACATTTTTTTTGTCACCATTAACTTGATTATTAAATGGAGAAAATTGAGAATTATTTTGAGTACCAAAAGGATTAAATGGATTAGAATTATTTTGAGAATTTAATGAACCAAACGGATTTACAGGGCTACCTCCTCCAAAAGGTGAGTTAGAAAATGGACTTCCTCCCCCACCAAACGGATTATTTCCACCAAATAATTCGTTACGTGATTCTTCTTTTTTCTTCTTTACAAATTCTCTTATATCAAATAATTTAATTGCTTGTTGCTCATGAGATGGTAACGTTGCTTTAGGCACTTTTTCATTGTTTTTACCATAACCAAAATCAGTACTCCAGAAAGGCAAAAACTTTGTTCTTAACGGTGGAAGACGATGTTTTAAAATCAAAACCTCATCCTGTTTAAACCTTTGAAGCTCGGTAACCGTTATTAATGGTCTTGTTTCTTCTTTTTTATCTTTACCCACTTTAACTATCTTATCACCACATAACTTACTTATCTCTTCTAACGCAGATAATTCACCAGTTAATAAATAAAGTAAGTTGCCGCAGTTACCACGAATGGTTTCAGCATCTTCTTTACCGTAAACCTGAACTAATTGTGCAAAGTTCTGAATAATCATTGTCATTCTAATTTGCCTTGATCTTGCCGCCGTAATCATCGTTGTAATATCTTTGAACTTTGGCATATTGGCAAATTCATCAAGTAAGAAATTCGTTCTAACTGGTAATTTACCACCATGCCTTTGTGCAACCGCAATTAATGATTCATAACATTGTTTTACAAATATGGTTGCTAAAGCATGGTATGTAGTCTTTTCATCCTGGATAATCATGAAAACCGCAGTCTTTCTTTCACCAATCGTTTCCATATCAAAATCACTACGAGAAAGCATTTCAGCTAAGTTCTGGGTAACCGCAAATACCTTAATTTTCTGTTTTAACACTGATAAAATTGAATTTTTAGTATCTTGCGGTGCGTTTACCGTACCTAAGGCATTTATCGCTGCAGGAGATGCTGGATCTTTAAATTTAAAATATTCTTTCATGTAGGTTGATGCACCAGTTTTTTCTTCTCCTACCGTCATCATTAGGTTAACGGTTGAGATACTTATTTCATCTTCTTTAGCATCCTCAAACATTCCCAAAGATAAACCTGTTAAATAATCCGCTGCTGAATTTGTCCAAAACGGATCATCAGACTTTTCATCAGTTGCGATGTTTATTGCCATATCATTTAAAAGTTCGTTTGCTTTGTCTTGGTTTCCCTCTTTATAGTATTTATAAGGAAGCGTATAAGGATTCCAACAACTTCCGTTTTTAGGATCACGGAAGTTAACTACTATTACATCATATCCTAAGTCTTTTAGCATTTCTCCGGTTTTTTCAAATATTTCTCCTTTTGGATCAGTAATAACCATCGACTCACCTTTTTTTGATAAAAGGCTAACCAAAGGGAGAATTATCATCTGCGTTTTACCTGAACCAGTAGCACCAATAACCAAAGAATGTGATTCACCATTATCAACGTATACTAAATTTTTCTTTTTATCATATACTAAAGGAAAACCGGCGTTTGCAGACTCTTTTGAACTTATTTCAACTGGTTCAACATCTTTAAACTTTTTATACTCATCTTCTTTTGCAAACCTACCAAATCCATCTTCTTTTTTACCTTCAACGATACCAAAACCTTTTTCTCTACTAAAAAAATGGGACGAAACACTAACCATAAGTAAGACTATTGATAAAATCCAAAAAACAAGCGTATAGCCTAAATAAGGAGGAAAAAATCCCTTTATAAAATTAAAAGTCCACTTAAAACCTTGTGTGTTTGGAATATCACCGATTTCTGCCGTATGATATAGGTTAACCACACATAAAGAAACCACGATTAAAAGAAGCAAACACGCCCATAAAAAAGCAACTATATCTTTATGATCTGCCCTAAACTTTAATTTCATAATTAGCCTCCAAACATAAGTTATTAATCCATACAAAAACATTATACCAAATATTTAAAATATTTGGTATAAGTTTTATTTATAATCTATTTTATTACGTTTATATTTTTTATAAAATACTAAAGAAACAATCCCTAAAGCAAGAAAAATTATAATAACAGTACTAATAGTTATAATTTTATTTTTTAAAGCCTTACTCTTTTCTTGTTCTTCTAATAATTTTCTGTTGTTTTCTAAAGCTGTTTTACTTATTTTTATATAAAAATCTTTATCTTTTGTGTTTTCATCATACTTCCATATATACGTATTTCCATCAATTTCATCAGCGTTATTTTCTTCAGCTTTAACAGGTAACGTCAACTTTAAATTTACGTTATTTAAGCTTGGCCAATTAGAACAATCACCACAATATGGAATATAATCACTATCGTTTTTTATCGTTATATAATACTCATCTTCACTACAATTAATGTGATTATATACGTATTGATTAAAACCAGTATCTTGGAAATATGAGCATATATTATCATATTCATTTGAAAAACTTGCTCCACTTTCCTTGCTGCCAACTATTGTTTTATATGAATAATTACGAAAATTTAAAGCAGGTAAATATTCTTCAATCGCAAAGTTTATTACTTCTTTTATCGAATATTTTGGGGAATTAAATGCATCATTAGTATTTAAAACACTAACCTTTTCAGTAACCTTCCCATCTACATCCATCACAACATCACTTCTTATGGTACAGCCAGAAATTATGAATACAAAAACCAAAATAATCAGCATTTTAATATTTTTCTTCATTATTCAGCGCCCCCTACATAAGAAACTCCTGTATTTATATATTTTGTAACGTTCATTAAACCTTTACCAGAACTACACTTTGCAGCATCCCTTGTTGCACTACTATATTTAGAAAGATCCCTAAGTTCCAAATGGATATGTGGTCCTGTTGAATTTCCGGTATTACCAGAATAACCAATCATTTCACCTTTTGATACTTTATCACCAACATTAACTAACCTCTGATTTAAATGAGCATATACTGTTTGATAACCATTTCCATGATCTATTAGTACGTATATTCCGTAAGAATTCCAACCACTATCACATATATTTTTCCCATAACAGTTAGAATTATGATCTCCAATTTGCTTAACTACTCCACCATCAAGTGCAAATATAGGGGTTCCTTGAGCTACACTTATATCTACTCCACCATGACAATTACCATTATTATATTTAGGAAAGCTTGCGGCGTTTCCTTGATCCATATATGTAGTAGTTACATCATTTGGGTTAAATGGGTTTACAAAGTTTCCGGTTGCAACGCCTGGACTTCCAGAAAGAGTTGAATATTCAGTTGATTTCGGTCCTATAAACGCCCACCATCCATTTGTTACCCAACCTTTATCAATAAAATCATCTATGCTATAAGACGTGTTAAATAGTTCTTGGTGATTAGGGTCTCCTACATAAACCATCCTTCCAGAGGCTATTCTTCTTATTACAATATAGTGACCACCTGTTGTAAATGGACTATTTGATCCCACGTTTGCTATTATAAGGCCACCATTTCTAAGTGTTTGTAAAGCTTTTTCTTTACCATTGGAATCCTTAGTTAGGGTTGTTACAGTAAGTTCATAATCATGAGCAACATCTAGAAAATAGCTAGCACTAGTACCTACTATTCCATAGCCACAGTAACCTATATCATAAGCTTCAGCCATTGTATCCAACGGAGTTACCGTAGTGTTCGACAACGTAGATATAACCATAGCCATGGATGTTACGCCACATCCACTAGAGCCAATAGTTCCATCACTTCTACCACAAAATTGAGTATCTTTCCATGATGGATCAGTTTGGCTATAATAAACGAATTTATCATCTGGAACTCCAGTTCCATCACCTAACTCAGTACATACCATTTCACCAGAGACCTGTGCGTTTGCAATTCCAGTTGAAGTATCTAAATTAATTAACGTAGAGTTAGTGAAAGCACTTGTTAATATTTGTTGATAATTAAGGCCACTACTTATTGCTAAATCTAAATCAGTAGTTGCTAAACAAGAACCTTTTATGCACATATCGTCATATTCAGCACGATAAGATGCATACATTCTATCTTCTTCTTTATTGTAAATATATTCATTAACCGTTTCATCATAAGCTTTATCTAATAAAGCTTTAACTGCATCACTAGCAGGTCCATGTTTGTTACCTGACCTTTTATCAATGCAACCCACGTTATAATCACAATAATCTTGATCATTTGTATTTGCTCTTATTGGGATAATATAATTCCCATTTTCATCAGTTGTTGTTTCCCAGCCCATAGCTTTATATCTACCTAAAACATAGCTCTTTACCATAATCATTTGTGCCTTTACTCTATCAATCGAGGTTGATTCGTCTACTGTTATTTCCGTATATGTTACACCTTTAACATATTCTTTTAAAGTAATTGGAGACTCATTCCAACTTGCGCAAGCACTTAATTCACTATATTTGCCACTGGTACAATTTTCTTCTTTTACATCAATTAAAATGTTTCCATTTTTTATCATGTCGCTTACTTCTACCGTGCCAGCAGATTGCATGTTAACGGAGCAACTGTATGATTTTCCTACGTAATTTTGAAAATAGCTTTTTACACTTTTTAAATCTTCTATAATTGCATTTTCCAAAGCAGATGGATCACTAACGCCAGAAAACATACTTTTATATGCACTTTCCGATTTAAAATAATCCGTTTTTAAATATTCGAAATAAGCGTTTTCATCTCCACTATTTAATTGTTTTAATAATTTTTTTAGCTTGTTTCTGTATGAATATTTTTTAAATAGTTCTAGATATACATCGTCCGATTTCTCATCTTTTTCTTCTTCAATGTCTTCGGTATTTTCTCCTTCTTCAACATCTTCATATTTTTCATCACTTAATTCATCACTGTAATCTTTTGAAACATAATTGTAAACATTAGCACTCCACAAAAAATCATAATACGGATAAACGACAGTTGCCATTGCAAGAGTTGCATCAGCATTAGGATACTTTAATACTAATTCGTTTATTTTTTTTAACGTTTTTTGATCTGTTTTAGAATAACTAGATTCTGATTCACCATAATCTCCAAAAGCTCCTGGAACCAAAAATGAGGATGCAATCGCAATTACTATTATTATAATAAAAATTACTAATATAACCGTTGCTACTGACGAACCACCAACTATAGCTTTTATTAAATTTGCCGTGTTTTTAACAACTTTAGCAGCAACTTTAGCAGCTTTTTTAGCACCTTTTGCCGTGTTTTTAGCTTTATCATACTTATTTTTTAATTCTTGAGCTTTTTGAACTGCTGCATTATTATTTAATTTATTATTTGCATAATTTTTAGCGGCGTTTTTTGCCTTATTCTTTAAATTCCCTCCCTTTTTTGGGGAGTTATTCTTATTGCTTTTACTTCTTCTATTGTTATCTTTTTGTTTGGTTTGATCCCTTTTTTTATCTAAATTACTTTCGTTTTGTTCTTTGGGCTTTCCTTTATCAGAATCATTTTGCTTGTTACCATCATCTTTATTCGTAGAGGTATTATCATTACTGTCAGCACCTTTTTCATTTTTATCATTTTGACTATCTTTATTTTCATCAGACTTATTTAAACCATCTTGTTGAGTATGTGAGTCTTCCTTATTTTGACCGTCCTTTGCGTTATTAGCATCATCTTTTTGACTTGCTTCACTATGACCTTCTTCTTTAGAATTATTACCATCAGTTTTTTGATTTTCACTTTCATCTGAGGCTGTTTCCTTCGAATCATTATCATCATTTTTCTTACTATCCGTTTGCTTTTGAGGATCTACTTCTGTTTGTTCTGAAGCGGTAGAATCATCTTCAGATAATTCATCAGGTTCTCCTGTAGATTGAGTTCCATCTTGAGCCATTTTATCTAAAGAAGGTTGTGTATCAGCCTCATCTTGTAAACTTAATTCCTCATTTTCTTGATTAGAAACACCACCATTATTTTCATCTCCAACTCCTTGACTTTGTTGAATGGTAGTATCCCCTTTAAAATCAAGTGTACCTTCTAATTCTATTTCTACGGGTTGTTCATCTATTTCTAATTTTTCTATTTTTTCTTCATTTTTATCCAAATTTTTTTCTAATTTATCATCTTTATTGTTCATACCTCACCGCCTAGACTAACACATACATTATAACACAATAAGTTAATAAAAAAAAGATGCCACAAAAGCATCTTATAACCCTCCACCAGAACCAAAAGAATCAAGTTCTGCTTCGGTAACAGTAACATCTATTCTCATTCTTCTACTTCCACAAACGAGCAAAGCTTCACCCTGGTTATATTTTTTTATACTTTCCTTTTCTTGTTCGTTTAAATCTATTAATTGAGCTAAATCTTCAGTACCTTGTTTCTTTAGTCCCATAACAAGGTAATATGAAGCGTTATCAAATATTGCTTTACCTTGTGTAATAACGGATGGATCCGCAAAATCACTTGGTTGTTGTGTAATAAGAAGCGTTCCACTATTATATTTTCTTGCACGTCTTTGTATTTGTGCTAAGAAATCTGCTCCTATCGTATTATTACCAGAAAGTAAAATGTGAGCTTCATCAACCATCATAACCGTGTTTATTGATCTATCTAAACAGTGACTCCAAGCGTATTTTAAAATATTAAAGAACAAAGCATTTCTTATGTTTTCATCAGCATTCATTAAATCTCTTATGTTAAACACGATAAACTTAGTAACTGGTCTTATGGTTGTGTGGCCATCAAAATAAAATTTAAGTTCTTTAACCAATGGTCTAATTTTTAATTCTAGCCTTTCAAGTATATCTCTTTCATGAGTAACTTGATCACCATAAGCTTCTAACCTTCTTGTAAGCGTTTCATAAAGATCAGAAAACGTTGGATATTGTTCCGAAGAAAGGTTAGAAAAATCAGTTTCAAATGATATTCCAAAACGTTGGTATGTAAGTTGAACCATTTCACTAAACATCGTTAATACGTCTTCCGTTATGGTTGGATCATAATACTTCATGAAAGCCTTTAAAAATTGTAACGTCTTAGTAAGTACCGTGTAACCTAAACCATCTTTTATTTCATCTTCGTCTGCTTCTAAAATTACCTCTAATGGATTTATCATTCCAAACCGGCCACCCTTACCTAGGTCAATAAAATCACCTTGCATACGCGATACCATTTCTTCTAACTCACCTTCAGGGTCTATACAAACGGTTTTATAACCATTTCTAATGTATGTTCTTAAAAGTAACTTAGCCGCGGTTGATTTACCACTACCAGTAGTACCCAATATAATCATGTTAGCATTATTTCTATTAAACTCTTTTCTAGTTTGATATAAAAATTGGTTAAATAAAACAACTCCCCCAGAAAAATCAGTTCCAAGAAGGCAAGATGGTCCTGGGTCTTTTAAACTATCAAAAATAAATGGATACATTGCTGCTATTGTAGGTGAAGTAATTGGTGTACCGATTTGTTCCTCTATATCTTGCTTTGGAAAAATTGGCAAAATAGACTTAAGCACTTTTTTTTGTTCAAACATTAAAGGAACCGCTCTCATTTCCATTGAAGATAAATAATTTTTAATTTGTAATTTTCTTTGATCCAATTCCTCTTTAGTGTCAGCGGTCAAAACCACGTGCATTTGGAAATCAAATATTTTTGATTGATTAGTAGTAATCATTTGAATAAAATCATTTAATGAATCATAATCTTGTCTTAATTGCTCTTGGGTAGTTTTATCATTTTCCTTTTCATAATTAGCTTTTAATTCAGCTAGCTGTTTATTAAGCATTTTCGACATTACAGAAAACGGAAGAGGAATATGCTTAATAACAATCTTAACTCCTGAATTACTTACTATATCAGATAAATATCCAGGACTAATCCATTTTGGATAAGAAACAATGGTAAGTATCGTACACCATTTATCACTTATTATAAACTCAGAAGGCTTAAATTGTAATCCTTTGGGTGCAAGTTCTTTTTTTATGTTAATATTTGCCATTATGCCAACACCGTCCCAAATTCAGTTTTATTTCCACCATTTAAGAAATTATCCAAGATACTTCTTAAATCATCGTTATTAGCTTGACTAGATGATAGTCCAGCGTTAGCAAGACCATTTATCATAAGTCTTATTTTTTTCTGAATCATTTCTACGTTCTTATCTTTAAATAAGAAGTAAAATTCAACGTCAGATACGGTATCACAAAACTCGTCAGCTTTACTCATATCTTGATTGATAAGCTTTCTTATAACTGGGTTTTGTGCTTGATTATACATCATTTGAAGTTCCGCTATATAAACTGATATATCAACTGGTCTATCCGCGATAACAAGCCAAAACTCAAAATCCAAAGTATTATAGAAATTTTTAAGGTTATCTATAACGTTAAATTGATCATTTTCTTCCATTATAAATATGTTCTTAGGAGCAACTTTTACTCCTGCAACTTTAAACCCACTATCAAGCTCAATCATATTGTTAATAATTGCTTTGACTGGAACAAAACTTTCAGTAGTTCCGTTAGTTTTTGTACTCATCTTTAGCACACCATCCTTTCCATACTAACTCGTTTTGATCTACTATATAAAACCTATATATATTTTGAATTACACATAAAACATTATGATAATTAGGTATTGGTAAAACAAGAAAAGCACAAACCAAAAACGGAAGTAACACTATTATTCCCCACAAAAGTTGTTCAGGCTGTATTATTAAAAACATTATAAACGTAATTACGGTTCCAACGCTTATTATGGTTAAATCAATTGGTCTAAAAATATTAAATATCAACTGACCTTTCTTTGAGTTAGCCGCTATTAAATATTGATTCATAAAATATTCCCCTTTCTATTTTTTGTCAGAATCTGACGATGGTTTATTATAACTTTCCAAAACTTTGGCAGTATCTTCTTTTTCATGTTGAATAATAACTAATAATTCATCAAAAGTTTTGTTTCCATATTTTTCTGGATTACTTTTTATAAGCGCATCAACAGCTGACTTGGCCTTTTGTAAACTATCTCCATATTGATTCATTTGACTTATAATATTATTTTCATTAAATTGATCATTACCATATGTTTCTGTTAACCTCTTAATATTCTGAAGTTGATTATTATCCAATTTAATACCGCCTTTTGAAATTTCATCAGAAATAGATTCTGAAATCTTTTGAGCTGATTTTCCTGTTATATCAACTTTAATTCCTGCATCACTTAAAGCTTTAGATAAAGCAGCACCCGTTTGTTGAACTTGATTAGCTGCATCCGTCCTAGCAGTCATTAATGAAGCTATACTTTGATTTGCTTTAATAATATCTCCAATAGCTTTTTCTTGCATACCTTTAAATGCGTCAGATACAAAATCGGCACCTTCTTTAGTAACAATTTTTCTACCGTCTGCAATACGGCTAGGATTTTCTCCAACTTTTTCAGAAATTATTTTTCCATTTGCATCAACTCCAGAAACAGTAGGAATGCCATTTTTATCTATACTAACACTTAAACTATTTGGATTTATTCCGTTTTTTACGAAATCTCGCTTAATAGCTTCAGCAGCATAAAAATAATCTTCATTGCCAAGTCCCATGTATTCACTATTAAATCCTGTGGAATTAACTGGTGAATTTTTATATGTCATTCCATTCCTTCCCTCTGGAGTGTAAAAACTTTCAAAACTCTTTTGTTTTTTCATTTCTTTTTCTCTATCTTGTCTTTCTTTTCCACTACCCCACATAAAGCTATCCATTCTACCTTGAATATTCGCTATACCATTCGCTATAAATCCTGGGCCTTCAAGAAGTTTATCTTGCCTAAATGCATCCGCTGCGGCCGATCCTCCTTTTATAGATCCATAAATGGAGTTTGCGTTTTGGGATGCCTTTACCCCGCCCCTTACAGCGTCAATATCTCCTGCAATACCTCGCATTTTTCTTTGAGCTAAGGTTGCACCATGTTCTTTTCTTGTAGCATGTTTTTCTTTTCTATTTAACTTTCTGCCAAGAGCTGTTTCTTTATCTTTTATTGCTTGTTTTGCAGCTTTTTTAGCGGCCCTATTATGTTTATAATTTGCCCAGTCGTTTTTAGCCTTAGCTGTGCCAACAGCAGCTGCAGTTTTCATTGCATTATATCCAGCTAAATTTTCTCTAAGTTTCTTAGGCGACCATAATCCTGCACCAGTTTCTACTCCAATCATCTCTCCCAACCATTTAGGAGCTTTCTTTGCAAATATAAGGATTGCGATAAGCATTAATAATCTTGTCATACTAAAGAAACTAGTATTTTGTGTTGCCGCTCCCAACAAATCATCAATCTTTGATATAAAAAATATCATAAGGCATATAATCGCTATTTTTATAAATAAACTAACATATGTTTTCCCACACTCGGTTAACCATTTTTTAAAAGGACCATTAGAAGAAGATTTTGGATCAATATATGTAACAATAAATAAAGGTGATAAAATTTCTAAAACCATTAATTGAACGGTCCTAACGGCAATATCAATGGTAAAACTAAGAAGCACCCATGTAACAAAGCCTCCTACTATGAGCATTATTAAAGGTGTATAGTGATATACATAAGTTGCTTCATCGCCCTGTTCTACGTAAGTACCAATATATGTTTCAAGAGTAAGTAAACCGGCATCATTGTTCCATGCTGCTACTGCATTATCACATGCAGGATCATCTACTATACACTCATATTCAGTAGATACTTGGGTATTACCGCCTGATTGATCAACTTTTTTTTCGGTGGTTTTTAATTGAGCAAGATTTTCATCAGGATAAATAAGTGCTCTAATAACTAAGTCTTTAATATAAGCTCCACCTTTATCAGAATCAGCTTTTTCACCACTATTGGTTATACTAGTTCCGATTAAAAGTTTAGATATGTAATTATTATTAACTATCATGGTTTGCAATTCCCTTGATTTTGAAAAAACAAATGGCACAGCAACTAACAATACAACAACAATTACTATTCTACTTAACATATTACCTATATTTGTATTTTTATCACTAAATTTTTCCGGATCAATTATGGTATTTATTAATATTAACGCAATTCTAAAAAGTGCAAAAATTCCTATTATGATATAACAATTATTCGCTATATCACCAGCCACTTCTGCTATTTTACTACCATCAAAAGCACTTATTGCACTTATCATTAAATTATATATATTATCAATAAAAGTCACTCCAACAGAATCTAGAAAAAGTAATGCTCTTCTTATAACTCCCCATACCGACTTAATAAGATCAAAAAGTATATACATATTTACCTCCTAAATACAAAGCTCTAAACCGAAAAATCCTAAAATAGTTTCAATGATTAGTGGCAAAAGGAGTAATATTATTGCAGAAATAGTTCTTTTAACAGTATTACTACCAGCTTTCGTAAGCATGTCAGAATCAGAACTAAACAATGCTTTAAAAAAATCTAAAGACACCATTACAATTAACAATATTGGGCCAAATATAACAAAATATTTCCATATTTCACTAATAAAAGATTTTAATGAATCATCACATTTTATTTTTTGAGAATCACCAATTCCAATACCATTTAAGTTGGTTTTTGCTGGTATATAATTACTATTATTAGAGGATTCGGAAGTAGTTGTGTTTATAGTCAAATTATTATTAAAAGCATCACTTTGATCCTCTACAGTTTCACCAGATGCAGCTTGCTC
The DNA here is from genome assembly GCA_944329425.1 of uncultured Bacilli bacterium. Lineage (GTDB taxonomy): Bacteria > Bacillota_I > Bacilli_A > RF39 > UBA660 > Aphodocola. The sequence goes on along the minus strand of CALVIG010000012.1, from coordinate 9,620 downwards.
AAATGCTTTAATGTTTATATCAACCGAAAAATCTTTATTTGTTCTACAATAATCAGGAGTCAAAAATCTATCATTCATCCCCATCAAAGCAGCGCAAAAACTTGTCATTCCAGTTTTAGCTTTTAAAGTAAATACAATTTTATCGTCATTAGTAAATCCTTGAGATTTTGCAGTCAAAGTGAAATCTACATGGCCATCATTTTCTCCAGCTTTTTCACACCAAAAAACATCAAAACCATCATTTATTTTTGTTATAGTTTCGCCATTAACCGTTATCTTTAAATACATTCCAGCCACATAATGACCAGTGAGAGCTGAGGCCCTAAATTTTAAAGTTCCATTACCATCTTCGTTAAGTTTTAATTGTTCTTTTGCCAAAGAATTAGAGTTACCTGCTCCCCAAAAAATTCCACCGCCTGAAGCCCCAGTATTTTCTTCTATTCTTTCTGCTGATGTATTATCATCCCCTGAATCAACAAGATCTAGTATTAAAGTGATTTTTTTATCTTCATAAGTATAAACTCTATTACTTACACAAGAAGCACTCACTTTATTAATATTTAAAAAAAACAAAACAAATATAAAAGAAAATAAAACCAATACTAATTTCACATGTTTTAACATAATCACACCTCTTTATTACTACACTACCATAAGATTATTTTATCATTAAATTAAATAAAAAAAAACATTTTTTAACGAATTATTAAAAAATGTTCTTATTTTAATAACTATCAATAATATTTGAAATAGTCTTACCCTTAGCGTCTTCCCAACAATTTTTCCAATCGTCAGTACCTAAAAGTCCCATTATAAGAGTAACTAAAAGTGGTACTAAAAACACGATAACCGCGGCGATTACCCTTTTAAGTAATGTAGTTTGATGTTTTTTTATTTCTTCATCTTTACCTGCTACAACCGCTCTAACTAAATCAATAGAACCCAACACGATTAATATAATTGGAACAACCCACTGGACAACAGAAAGAGCAAAACGTACTATAGCTAAGATGTTAGCCATTTCATCAGTACAAATCTTTGAAGCCTCTTCCAAAATAAACATTTTTTTCTTCCTCCTTACTTTTTTTGCTTATATTAAAATATTAAACCATTTTTTATGGTTTGTCAATTAATACAACTTATTTATGCAAACTAAACGTTAAATATGGTTTAAAAAATTGTGTATTTTTAAAAATAGTGCTAAAATTACTATAGGTGATGTTTAAGTGAAAAAGATGATTAAAGTAGTTATTTTAATTACAACTATTATAGTTCTCGTTTGCGGTTGTACAAAACAAAGCCATATTAAGGAAATTAGCCTTGATGAATTTAAAGAAAAAATAGCAAACAAAGAAACGTTTGCCTTATATATTGGTAACGAGGGATGTACACACTGTATAAGTTATAGACCGATACTAGAAAAAGTATTAGATGACTATGACATAACCATCTATCAATTAGATAATTCAAAATTAACTGATGAAGAGTATAACGAATTTAGAACTTACATAAACATATCTGGGACCCCAACAATTGTGTTTATAACTGAAGGAGAAGAAGAAACAACATTAAACAGAATAAATGGCGAAGTATCTAGGGATACAACGATAGAAAGATTTAAATCAAATGGTTATATAAAATAATAGGAGCTTCGGCTCTTTTTATTTTATAAAAAAAGAAAAAACATTTCTATTTTTTCTTTACTCCCCCAAACCTTCTATCCCTATTATTAAAAACTTCAATGGCTTTGTCCATCTGTTTTTCATCAAAATCAGGCCATAAAACATCCGTAAAATATAGCTCAGCATAAGCCATTTGCCATAACATAAAATTACTAATTCTATATTCACCGCTTGTTCTTATTAACAAATCAATTGGTGGTAAATCATTAAATAAATACTTTCCAAAAGAGTCTTTGTTTATATCGTCAATACTTAAATTACCATTTAAAACATCTTCGCTTATCTTTTTACTAGCGTTTACTATTTCATCTTGACCGCCATAATTTAAGCAGATATTAAATACACCGTTATTATTGTTTTTTGTTTCCTCGCTCATCTTTTCCATTGCTTTTACAACTTTATCACTTAACTTATCTTTTAAGCCAGAAAAAACAACCTTAACGCCTTTTTTCTTTACCGCATCAAAATTATCCTTAAATGCTTTTAAAAATAAGTCCATTAGGTAATCTACTTCTTCTTTATCCCTTTTCCAATTTTCCGTTGAAAAAGCAAAAACACTAAGAACCTTTATTTTTTTATCATAAACGTACTCTGATATTTTTTTTAATACCTCAGCTCCTTTTTGGTGTCCTTTCGTACGTTTTAATCCCCGTTTTTGTGCCCATCTTCCGTTACCATCCATTATTATTGCAACGTGATTTGGCATTTTTTGTTCCATTACTATACCTCCAACCTCTAAATAAATTATATCATACTTTCTTTTGATATTGTTAACAATTTAAACTTTATGTTATAAACACTCATGGTGCTATGTTATCGACAAAATCATTTTAATTTCATTTAATTTAATGGGAGTGAAAATTATTATGATTTGTATATTTATATTATTTTTACTTTTCATACCAATTTTTATAATTTTATTACCCATAATTATAATATTTTGGGTTATAAACGCAATCTTTTCTTGCCTTTTTAGTCCTAGAAATAACTGTGAGTGTTATAAAAATTGTTGCTATAAAAAATAAAGAAATTTACTTTCTTTATTTTTTTTCATTCTTATATAAACTTTCATATATCTGTTTTAACTTTATCCCAACGTTTTTTATGTCTCTTTCTTTAGCAACCTCATATGACTCTTTAGCAACACTAGGTAACTTACCCTCAAAAAAGTCTTTAATCTTTTTTTCAAACTCATCAACGTTTTTAGCTTTATAAACGTTTTTTCCATCTATAAGCCAATCATCAAATATTGGTATATCCCTTATTATGGCATCCTTCATGCACGCACAAGCTTCAATTATAGGAATACCTTCTGTTTCTTCTAAAGTCGGAAATAAATATAAATCTCCACCATTCATTGCGCCTTTAATCATGTCTTGTTCTACATATCCTGCAAACGTTAAGTTATCAAGTTTGGTTTTTACCGCTTTTTTTACGTTTCTTGTTGCAAACATTAAAGGACTATAACCAAACCAGATAAACTTATATTCTGGAAGCCTTTTTGCAAGCTCAACGAAATCCACTATTCCTTTTCTTTCAATGTATAATCCTATCCCAAAAACAATCTTATCGTTTTTAGTATATCCATAACGTTTTCGAAATTTTTCTCCAAGCTTTTCATCTTTTTTAAAAAAATCTAGCTCAATACCATTAGAAACATCATAAATGGTTTTATTTTCTAACCCTTTATAACCCTTTAATAGCCTTTTTGAATATGGTGTTGGAGTTACGATAACATCACCTAAACAATAACATTTAATAAGCCATTTTTTAAACAACTTAGACGTTGATTTAGCAAAAATAAAACCATTTTTATAATCTTCTTCAGTAGAGTGAGCGTGATAAACGATTTTTTTGCCATTTTTCTTTGCTTTTTTAGCGAAAAAATATGATTTGGGAAAATACGTGTTAATGTGCAAAATATCATAATCATCATTTGGGTTTAAAGTATAGGAAATGTTTTGACTTTCAAGGGCTTTTATTTGATGGTTTATGGCTTTACCTAATCCTGATTTACCTATTGCTTTTAATCCTTCAGAATACAATAAAACTTTCATATAGTTATTTTTTCTCCCTTCTAAAAATACTAATTAATTTTGCAAACTTAAAAATAATAACATCGCTTTTATTAATTGCATAACTTTTTCCCATTGCTTTACCACCTATGGTAAGGGCTGCTATTAAAGCGGTTAAAACAAGCGTTACTATACTATTATTAATACCAGTTTCTTTAGAAATAATAGCCGAAATAAGAATGCCAACGGAACCTGATATAATTCCGCAAACATCCCCTATAACATCATTACAAAAAGCCGAAACTTTTTCTGCGTTTTGGATGAGTTTGATGGCGGTTTTGCTACCCCTTATTTTCTTTGCAGCCATTGAGTTAAAAGGTTTTAAATCCGAAGCGGTAACCGAAACCCCAACCATGTCAAAAACAACACCAATAATTATTATGATTAGTACAAGTACTATACCAATTATCGCGTTTAAATGAGGAACTACTATTTCAGTTAAACTAGAAAAAGCTAAAGAAATTAAAAAAGCGCAGAAAGTTATCGTTAAAACCCACTTTACATCAACATAACGTCTTTTTCTTTTATCAATTTTCTTTACTTTTTTTTCGTATTTTTCATTAAAAGCTTTTAATTTCATCAAAACCTCCTACATAAAAAAGAAAAAGTTAATTTCCTTGCTTTTTCATGTAAAAATTTATTGTTCTTTCAAGTGGATCTTCAGGTTCTGCGTCACTTTCTTCGGCGGGTAATGCATCTTGTAAAACGCTTTTTCTTTTCAACAATTTATTGTATTCATCTTTAATAGAAATTAGTTCCGTTTGATATTTAGATAACATATTAACGCACTCTTCTAATTTTTTGCACTTTTCTTTCTTTTCTTTTTTTCTTGTGGAAAATAAACCTACCTTAATATTTTCCTTTTCTATAATAACCTTACTAATTGTGGTTTCCACTTCATTAATTAACGTATCCATCTCACTTATCGTACCGTTTATTTCATCGTTAATGTTATTAACTACTAATAATTTCTTGATGTCATTAATTATTTTTTTAACTTTATCTGATAAAAAATCAATATCTTTATCTATAACACTTCTTAAAGCGTTGTTAAAACCACTAGAAATAGTAACCGGTTTTGAAGCGTCCAAGTTAACGTTATTTAATATTTTAGAAAAATCTATTTTTTGACTTCCCATACTATAAAACTTTATTTTAGGTTTAGTATCATTCATACATCATTTACCTCCCCACTATTATATTAATAATATCACAAAATAAAAAGATTGTACATAAGTACAACCTAAAAAATGCCGTGGAATCTTTCATGACAAACTTTGCGTCTTAGGTCAAGTTGGATTTCCCACCTTTTCACCTTCTGTTACCATAGGGCCGTTCCCATTTAAGAAAAGGCATGCTTCGTTACCGAAAGCATTACTTGATTGCCACTTAGAACGCACTGCAATTCCATAAAAGCTACAGTCTAGGAAATTTCTTCAAATGAACAAATCACTATTAGCACTTTTTTGCAAAAGAAATTTCAGGTAGCAATAGCGATCAATCTATGCCTAGATTAAATCGCCTGATCCACCTTCCCAATACTCTCACTCAAGGCAAGCTACACTACTCATAGCGTTAGCCACATAGTAGGTTTAATCTTAAGCCGTACAAAATCATTCGTTTTGCACGAACTTAAGTCTCCGCGTATTGATGGGTCGTATAATCTGTATGCCATTACAGCTAGCCCAGCAAACTCATATCCAGCACCCACCCCAATCTGGGCGAAAGAAGCAGGCACAAGACGTTTCACAGGTATGCTCTTTAACGGATTTTTAGGCCCGTCCTCATAGCGTAATTCAAACTAGAATACTGCTCCACGGGTACTCAATATATCATATTCTTAATTAAAAGTCAAAATTCATGTAATTTATTTATTTTTAGTTTTGTTATTTACTTTACGTTTTTTTATTATGTTAGGCATCTTTAAATGTATCTTTGCCTTATCAGTTAGTATATCCGTTGTTAAAACCACCCAGGTTATTAAAAGCATTAACACAACGTAAATTATTACCCCCGCTTTTCTATCTTTTAACACGTAAAAGATAGATGCTAAAGAAAATAAAATACTTACTGCATAAATGATTAAAACGGTGGTTCTTTGACTAAACTTTTTATTAAGTAACTGGTGATGTAAATGCTGTTTATCCGCTATATAAATTGGTTTTTTGTGAATAATTCTTCTTATTATAGCAAATAAAGTATCTAAAATAGGTATAGCTAAAATAAGCATAGGAACAACTAAAGACGTTAAGGTAACCGCTTTAAATCCCATTAAGCAAACTACCGAAATCATAAATCCTAAAAACATAGAACCCGTCTCACCCATAAATATTTTAGCAGGATTAAAGTTAAAAATTAAGAATCCCAAACAAGCTCCTAACATTATAAACGTAAGGGTTATTTCTAAACTACCTATATTGTGCATAATAAAAGCTATAACACCTATAGTAGCAAAAAATATTGTTGAAATACCACAAGATAATCCATCCAAACCATCGATAAAATTAATGCAATTCATAAGAGCTACTATAAAAATAATGGTAAGAGGATATGCTAGCCATCCAAAATCGAAATAAAACCCGAAGAAAGTTATATCATTAAGTAAAATATCTCCATAAAAAGTAACAATTATCGCAGCAATTACTTGTCCTATCATTTTTTGTCTTGCCTTTAAAGGCTTAATATCATCAATCATTCCAGTTAAAATAACTATGAAACCAGCTATTAAAATCGCAAGCATTTGCGTGTTTTGTGGAGCAAAAAACATGTATCCAAACAAAAAACCAAAGAACATCATAAGCCCGCCAAGTAATGGCATTGGTTTTTTATGAACCTTTCTTTCATTAGGATAATCTAAAGCTTCAACGTGTTTAGCAATCCATTTAACAAGCGGAAAGAAAAGCGCCGTTACAACCATTACCGAAACAACTATTTTAAAAACTATTTTTATTTTATCTTCCATACTAATCACCACACTATAATAATTTTATCATAAATGAATAAAAACAACCATACTATTTGGTTGTTTTTGTGGTTTTAACTTTTTGTTTTTCTTCTTGGTTTTGGTTTTTGCTCTTAATCAAGCAATCTTCATCAACGTAATATACGTTGTTATCTTGCATATCAAAATCAGATATTTTAACAAACCTAGCAACATCTTCTAGCAAGATATCATTTTCAGTTGATGCTTGATAAATAACCATTTTACCTTGCGTTAAATCTTGATTCAAAGATTCCTTGCTAGATTTCAAAATAACATCACCTTTAATAAGGTCATCTTTGCTTATTTTATAACCCTTGCTCTGTAAACATTCTATAAAATCCTCTATGTTTTTAACGCATTCTTTATGTTCTTGTTCTAATTTTTTGGTTTTTTTTACACAGTTTGAAAACATCTTCAAACAAATGGTAAACATTGAAAAATTACCTATAACTAATAAATAAAATCCTTTATTAACCAAGTATACACTACAAAAAGCATTTAACAATATGCCCAAAAAATTATAAAACTTAGCATCCTTTAATTCCTTTTTTTCTTTTTCATATTTTTTTATAGTTCTCAATGAATATGATAAATTATTTGCCATTACATTAACACTTCCATTTTTTTGTTAATATTGTACGAAATATTGAAAAAAAGTCAAATAGTTAATGATTATTTGACCTTCTTTTGTTCAAAACCAATTTTTTCTCTTATGATATAACATGGTCTACCAAGTAAATTACTATATATTCTTGATATATATAATGAGATAACACCTAAACACAACAACACAATTCCAATTAATAAAATTATCGTTCTACTTGATAAATACCCCATTAGTATAAAGTTAATTAGGCATATCATAAAACACAACAAGCCAATTACAAAAACTCCTTTAATTGGTTTCGTTGAAAATGATATTATTCCACCTAAAGAATATTTAATTAGTTTAAAAATAGACCATTTAGAAGACCCATACTCTCTTTTTGAAGGGGTATATGGCATATATATGGTATTAAAACCAACCCAAGCAAAAATACCTTTTAAAAACCTAGTTTTTTCAGGCAATGATACTATTGCATCTTTAACCGTTGATTTAAATATTCTAAAGTCACTTGCACCCGGAAGTAGCTTAACGTCCGATACAAAGTTGTTAATTCGGTAAAATAAAGAAATTAAAGTTCTTTTAATCGTTTTTTCATCATATCTTGATTCTTTATAAGAAGCAACAACATCATATTCTGGATTTTTTATTAGTTTATCATACATCTTTAATAACACTTCGGGTGTATGCTGAAGATCCGCATCCATTATGGCAACATATTTACCATTACAGTGTTTTAATCCCGCTAACATAGCAGCTTCTTTTCCAAAATTTCTAGAAAAACTAATTACTTTAACGCTTTTATCTTTTTTAGTTATACTTCTTAATTTTTCCATGGTATCATCTTCGCTACCATCATCTACCATTATTAATTCATAAGTTAAATTTTCTTTTTTTAAACTCTCCGTTAATAATTTATGAAACTCTAATATGGTTGGAGCTTCATTATAACAAGGAACAACAACTGATATTTCCATAAATTCGCCTACTTTCTTTTATTAATAAGTTTACTCCACTTTTCAAGTACCACTTCACTACTATAATTCTTTGATTTTTGTCTCGCGTTTTTACCAAGTTTGTTTCTTAATTTTTCATCATTAATTAATAATTCTATTTTTGATACCATATCTTCTTCATTTCTGTTCTTTACTAAAAATCCATTTACGCCATCATCTATTATTTCGTTTGCACCTTGGGCACTATCATATGATATACATGGCACGCCATAACTCATCGCTTCTATTAACACAAGGCCAAAACTTTCGGTGTGTGATGTCATAATATAAATTGAACTTTCAAGTAAAAGATCATTAATATAATCTTTATTTTGATATCCATGAAAAACAATTTTATCCCCAAGTCTAAGATTCTTTGCCAAACTAAATAAGTCATCTTTTTCCATCCCATCACCAACAATATTAAGTTTCCAATCAGGATATTTAACGCTTATTTTCTTAAATAGTCTAAGCAAATCATCAAAACCTTTTTCCTTAGAAAGTCTTCCTATTGCTATTAAGTTTTTAGAGTCTAACTTGGATAACTTATTAGGCATTTTATCTAAACTATTTGGAATATAAACCGCTTTGTTCCCTAAATAATTTTTATAAAATTCTGTTAGTTCGTTGGAAACCAAAACAAGGTTATTAACCCCTTTACATGATTTTATCAAAGCGTTTATATATTTTTTCTTACCATTATGATGATTATGCTCCCAAGCAATTTTTTTTATGTTTTTATTAGTAAATTTTGATATCAAAAAATTATGAAGGGTCCTTGTAGAAATGACAACATCAGTGTTAATTTTTCTTAATACCATCGGGGTTTTTACATATTTAACAAATCCTGTTTGAATGCTTTGACCCAGTCCTTTAAAAAACATACTAAAATTCTTCTTTTTTAAATAATATCTCATTTCCTTTTTATTTGGTTTAACGTTAGATATATATTTTACTTTTATTCTATTATCTAATTCATAAACAGGCTCGTTATAAAGACGATAAACGCTTAATATTTCTACATCATACTTACAAACCAAAGTATTAGCAAGCGTAGTTACCGCGTTTTCAATCCCTCCATAACCTAAATGAAGAGCTAATATAGTTATTTTTTTCATAATATCACCACCTTAATTATACTAAAGCATTAGCAAAACGTCAAAGAAATGCAATAATAATGTAAAGTAAAAAAGTACTTTCGTACTTTTCTTTTTTAAAATCTCAACCGCACCACTTAATCATAATTTAATTCTATATCAAAAGTAGATTTAAAGTCAAATA
>CALVIG010000011.1 GCA_944329425.1 uncultured Bacilli bacterium | reverse complement strand
TGCCGGGATTTGGCTCTTTTATTGTATCAAAAAAACCACACCCTTTGTGGTGCGGTTGAAATTTCAATTTAGGAAAATGCTAATTAGCATTTTTATTTTTTGATTCTTGTTAATTATTTTGCGTTATGTTATAATTTATAAAGAAAAGGAAGGGGTATTATGGAAGGTTCAGATAAAGATATTAAAAAAGCACTTGATGATATTTTTGGTGATGATGTAATAGAAATAGATACTAGTAGTACTACTGATGAAGCTAAGCAAGAAGAATTAAGTAAAACTTATTTAAATATTCCTTTAGAAGAATCAAGTGAGATAAACATTCCAGACGTAAGTGAAACAACCGATGAAGCTTATGATGAAGTTAAGAATGATAATAATATTAAAAATGATAATGACGATTATACTGATGATTCTAACGTAATCATTAAAGATAGTAAAAATAATAAATTAGATATTAAAAAAATAATCATTTATTTTATTATTGGTTTTATAATTGGAATCACACTTATATATGTTATTGTTAATTATGTTGTTGGAAAAGAAAAGGTGGTTAATTGTTCTTATACCGCTGAAGATGTTGGTTATAAAGTTACTGATGAATATAAAATAACCTATAAAAATAACGAAATATTGTACGTTGAGTCAACTTACAATTACGAAGCAAAAACCGATGAGTATAAAAATCAAATAGAATACATAAAAGATGAAAAATTACCAGTTATAATTAATTCAAATGGTATGTCAGGCTTTACTTACGTATATGAAACAAGTGATGATTATTTTAAGGTTATGGGATACCTTGATTTTACTTTGTTTAATTATGATAAGATTAATAAAATAGACCAAAATATAACACCAATTAGTTATTTTAAGATTGATTCTGATAATAATTTTAATAGTTTTAAAGAATCCTTAGAAAAACAAGGATATAATTGTACAATAAGTAAATAAAATACTTTAATATTTTATAAAATATGATATAATATCAAAAGCAAAGGAAGTGTTTTGATTTGAGAGAATTAAGTGAACAAGAGTTAGTTAGAAGACAAAAATTAGAAGAAATATCAAAGGTTTGTAATCCTTATCCAGAAAAGTACGTTAAAACTCACTCTTTAAAGTCCGCTAGGTTATTACAAGATGGTACTAATAACGTAAGAATTGCTGGTAGAATTATATTCATGAGAAAAATGGGAAAATTAAGCTTCATAAGGATTCGTGATATTGAAGCAGATATGCAACTAGAAATAAAAGTGGATATGGTAGGAGAGGAACGATATCAATTTTTCAAAAAGCAATTTGATGTTGGAGATTTTATTGGTGCTGAAGGAGAAATATTTACTACCCAGACGGGAGAAAAAACACTTAGGGTTTCTTCTTTCGAATTTTTAGGTAAGGCTTTAAGGCCACTACCAGATAAATTTCATGGTTTAAATGATACCGAACTTAAATATAGGCAAAGGTACGTTGATTTAATATCAAATGAGGAGTCTAGAAAAGTATTTTTAGGTAGAAGTAAATTATATGCGTTTATTCATAAATATTTAGGTGAAAATGGATTTTTAGAAGTTGAAACACCAATTTTACAAACCGCTGTATGTGGTGCTGCTGCTAAACCATTTTATACACATCATAATGCTTTAGACATGGATTGCAATTTAAGAATTGCACCGGAAACATACTTAAAACAATGCATTGCAGCTGGTTATGACAGGGTTTATGAAATAGCAAAATGTTTTAGGAACGAAGGAATGGATACTCAGCATTTACAAGAATTTACTCAGGTAGAGTGGTATGCTTCTTATTGGAATTTTGAAGATAACATAGTATTTTATCAAAACTTTATTAGAAGTCTTTTAACTGAATTAGTTGGTACAACAACCATTGAATATCAGGGACACACACTTGATTTTGGTAAAGAAAACTGGGATAGAATCAATTATGTTGAAGAGATGAGAAAAGTTTTAGGCTTTGATTTTTTATCCGTTGATGAACCTGAAAAATTGAAAAATAAGATAGTAGAAAATGGTTTGTTTAGTATGGCGGACTTAGAAGATTATAAATCAATAAGCCAAATAATTGATTTTGTTTATAAAAAGAAAATTCGTGAAAACATTGTTCAACCAACCATAATGTATAATTATCCTGCTATGTTAATTCCTTTAGCTAGAAGAAATGATTGTGATGATAGAATTATTGATGTATTCCAAGTTGTTGCCTGCGGTACGGAGTTATGTAAAGCGTATTCAGAGTTAGTAAATCCTATTACTCAGAGAAAAACCTTTGAAGATCAATTAAAAGCTAAAGCTCAAGGTGATGATGAAACAATGGATCTTGATGAGAACTTTATGTTAGCCATGGAACAAGGAATGCCACCTATATCTGGTTTGGGATTTGGAATTGATAGATTAATGATGATAATATTTAATCAACCATCAATTAGGGATGTTGTGTTATTTCCTATGATGAGGCCAGAAAATGAAAATAGGAATGAAAAATAGAATTTAATTTCTATTTTTTTTATTTGAGATAATATTTAATATGTGTTATAATTAACAGGTATTATTAAATAATAAGGAGTAATTTTATGTTTATTGGAGTATATAATTTATCTGTGGTATTGACTTACCTAGGGCTTTGTTTTTCGGTTATTGGTATGGTATTAGCTTTTTTAGGCTATGTTCCAGCTGCCGTAATGTGTTTAATATTATCTGGGGTTTCTGATTTATTTGATGGAACTGTAGCTAGAGCTTGTAAAAGAACCGAGCGTGAAAAAAAATTTGGTATTCAAATAGATTCTCTTGCTGACACCGTTTCATTTGGTGTGTTTCCAGTTGTTCTTGGAATATGCATGGGATTTACTAGTAGAATGAATATTATAATATATATTATTTATGTTTTGGCTGCCGTTATAAGGCTTGCTTATTTTAACGTACTTGCTGAAGAAAAAAAATTACTACCCAAAAAAACACAAGAAGCTTGCTATTATGGACTTCCTGTTACAAGTATTGCAATAATATTACCATTTACTTATAACTTAAACATATTTTTAAACGCCGAGGTTTTTTCAAAGGCGTTTCCTCTTGTTATGTTCATTGTTGCTATTTTATTTGTACTTAATTTTAAAATTAAAAAGCCAACTGGAATATGGTTAGTTATTTGCTCAGTTTTAGCAGCCATAGAAATTGCTATAATATCTGTGGCGATGGCATAATGAGAAAAACAATCGTTGATAATCCAAGTAAAGGGTTATCATTTTTATATAATAACGTTATCGGAAGAATAATAATTAAGCCGGTAGTTTCTAATGATTTTCTAAATAAATTTATAGGTTGGCTGCTTAGTAAAAAAATCTCATGTTTCTTAATAAAACCATTTATTAAAAAAAACAACATAAACATGGATGATTACGAAAAAAAAGAATATAAAAGCTTTAATGATTTTTTTATTCGTAAAATAAAAAGTGATAAAAGAACAATAAGAAAAGAAAAAAATATTTTTATAGCACCTTGTGATTCGAAATTAACGATTTATAAAATTAACCAAAGTAGTGTTTTTTCTGTTAAAAATAGCAAGTATGATGTTCTATCTTTAATTAAAGATAAAACGATTGCTGATGAGTATAAAAATGGTTATGCATTAATTTTTAGGCTTTCACCTGAAGATTATCATAGGTATTATTTTGTAGATGATGGTAATATTATAAATAATTATAAAATTAAAGGTAAATTTCATACCGTTAATCCAATTGCTTATGATAAATTTAAAGTCTTTAAGGAAAACAACCGGGAATGTACGATTATTAATACAAGTAACTTTGGAAAAATCACGTACGTTGAAGTAGGAGCGTTATTAGTGGGTAAAATACACAATCATAATGTTTCTAAAAAGATAAAAAAAGGCCAAGAAAAAGGATATTTTATGTTTGGAGGTTCTACCGTTATTTTGTTGTTAAAAAACAACGTGGTAAAGTTTGATTCTGATTTGTTAAAGAATTCTAAAAATGGTTATGAAACGGTGGTTAAACTAGGAGAAAAAATCGGAGAAAAAATTTAATAATTGTTTTTAAATATAAGATATTGTGTTATTATAATAATAGGGAGTGATACTGATGGATAATAAGCAGGAAAATACAACTAACGATGAAAAAGAAGTAGAAAAAAACACTTCGGATGAAAGCAAGGATTTTGCCGAAGAACCTGATAATATTACTAGAGAAATAAATCTTGATGAATTATATGACGGTGCGGTTAATAATACTGTTGTTATTGATCCTGTAACTAATGATGAGGTTTTTCTTCCATCTAAAAAACCAAATTATACGTTACTTGGGGTAGTTTTAGCCGTTATAATATTGCTTGTATTATATTATGTTAATAATAAAACAGATTTTGGTGGTACTACTAAAGATGTTGAACCTAAAACCACCTCATCATCTAGCGTTATTAATTCAAATGAGAATAAAACCGGCACGTTAACGTGTACGTATAATTCAAAAAGTGATGCTGAAACGCAAACGGTAACTTTTGTTGCAAATTATGAAAATAACGTTTTAAAAAATAGTAATTTTAACTATGTAGTTGTTGCTAATTTAGAAAATACATCGGCGGTTATTGAAGATTTAAAAAACCAATATGAAAATTTTTATATTAATAATGCTGCAGTAGTTGGAAGTAATACAACTTTTGAAAAAAATGATAAAGGTTTTACATTTAACTCTGAAACTAATTACGATAGTTTTGACTTTGATAAGTTAGTGGTTAACGAAGGGCAAACGATATTGTACGTTAAACCACAAAAAACGGATACGTATGAAAGTCTTCAAGAAGCTTATGTTTCTAAAGGCTTTAACTGTACCTTGTCAGATAATTAGGTGATATATGAAAAATAAAGCGGATAAAAAGACGTTAAAGAGTTTGGTAATAGGGATGGTTGTTTTAGACGTTGTTGCATTATTTAACCTTATTTTACAATTATATTTAAACGACGTTTTTTACCAATCATACATCGTACTTTTAATAAGTAACATCGTTGTATTTGTTACTTATAAAATCAACAAATAAGAAGTCCTTTAGGGCTTCTTATTTAATTCTTTTAATATTATAAAGGTTACTAGTGATGTAGTTATTATTATTCCCGTTATCATTGAAAAAACAAGGCTATTCATTCCATAACCGTTTTCTCCAGCTAATACTAATATTAAGTATTTAGTTATTATTGATATTAAAGATACGTAAAATAATTTACTTGTTTTTCCCATTGCTTGAATTCCTACCGATAAAGTAGGCTGAATATAAAGAATTAAGAAAAATGGACCTATTAGATATATATAATTAACCCCAAAACTAACCCCGTATATAAGTTCTAATATCTTATCGGGGAATAACAAAATTAGGGTTAAGCACATTAAACCAACAAACATGGATAACATTATTAATTTCATTAATTTTTTATTAAAATCTTTATATTTTTTCTTTGCGTATAATTTCGTTATGTTTGGAAGTAGTGCTGATGCTATAGAAAACGAAAAAAAAGTTGGTATTGAAAGAACGGGTACAACGTATGAATTAATTATTCCATATTCTAACGTTATGTAGTTTGCTGAATATCCGTTTTTAATTAATACGTATGATAAAAGTATTGGCTCTAAGAAAAAACCAATTGAGGAAATTAGTCTCACTAAAGTGGTTGGTAAGGAAATTTTTACTATATCTTTCATGATTTTTTTATTAATTGAAACCTTATCTTTTTTTACGTATTTTCTTATTGATTTTTGCATTATTAGAATACTAGAAATTTCTGTAAATATATTAAATATTACAATTGATATTACCGCATGTATATTTGATTTAGATACGGCTAATGGTAAAAAAATAATTATTAAAATTATTTTTATAATTTCCTCGGTTATGTTCGTAATTGATGAAGGAAGCATGTTTTCTTTTCCATGCAAAAATCCTCTTTGAATACTAGAAATGGTTATGAAGGGTATTATAAAAATTATTGCAACAATTGCTTTATATAAAGCCTTATTATGTAGTAATCCCGCGATTGTTTTAGAAAACATCAATATAAACATCATTATTATTATATCGATTATGAAACCAATAGCGTATGCCGTTATTAATAATTTTTTATTATTGTATTTATTTTCAGCTGATAGTTTACTAATAGATATTTGAAATGAAAATTGGCATATTGTTATTAATAACATAAAAGTTGGTGTTATTAAAGTATAAAGTGAAACAACGCTTACACCCGCAGCTCTGGTATATATGATTTTCCCAACCATTCCAATTACCTTGGCCACGGCTCCAGACACTAGTAAAATAATTATATTTTTAATTAGTAAGTTATTTTTAAATTTTATCATAATAAATTATATGGTGTTGTTTTTATAAATTTACCATTTATCTTTGATTTTAATATTTATATGTTATATAATATTTATTGTGGTAATGATATTATTAACATATATATTTTATTAAAAGGATGGTAGAAATGAAAAAGAAATTTTTAAAAAGATTATCAATATTTTTTGTGGTAATCATATTATTTAGTTTGGTTTATATACCTTTATTTAAAGACATGAAATTTGGTCTAGACCTTAAGGGTGGATTTGAGGTATTGTACCAAGTAAAAAGAAGTGATGGAAAAAAGCTTACTACTAGTGATATGGATAGTACTTATGACGTATTAAAAAGAAACGTTGATTCACTTGGAGTGTCTGAACCAGAAATAACGATTGAAGGAACGGATAGGATAAGAGTAAAATTAGCAGGAGTAACTGACATAGAAAACGCTAGAAAGGCGTTATCTAACGTTGCAAACGTTTCTTTTAGGGATGTTGATGATAAATTATTAATGGATTCAAGCGTTATAAAAGGAGCTAAACTATCTTATGATGAGGAAGGCAACCCAGCTATTTCGTTGCTTGTAAAAGATAAAGAAAAATTCTTAGATGCCACTACAACCATTAGTCAAAAGGAATCTGGAAGTAACGTTATGGTAATATGGTACAATTTCGAAACCGGAGTAAATTCTTATGCTAAAGATGGAGAAACATGTGGTGAAGAAGGTAGTGTATGTTTATCTGCTGCAACCGTTTCACAGGGCTTTTCAAGTGATGTAATAATAACTGGTAATTTTACTAAAGAAGAAGCTGAAAGTTTGGCAACAAGTATAAATGCAGGATCTATAACAACGAAATTAACTGAAATTTCTTCTCAAAACGTTAACGCGTCTTATGGTGAAGGCGTTCTCACTAAGACGTTTATTGCGGGAATAATCGGTATGTTATTAGTAATTGTGTTTATGACAATACTTTACAAATTTTCTGGATTTATTTCAGGTGTTAACTTATTACTATATATGCTTATAGTAATGGGAGTATTTTGGTTAATTGGAGGGGTATTAACGTTACCTGGTATTGCTGCATTAGTGCTTGGAATTGGTATGGCGGTTGATTCTTGTGTTATTACAAACGAACGTATAAAAGAAGAATTAATTTCTGGGAAGAGCTTAAAAAGTGCTTATGAAAATGGTAACAGTGATTCTTGGAGTTCAATTTTTGATGCAAACGTTACGACTTTTATTGTAGGAATAGTTTTGTTTATATTTGGAGAAAGCTCTATAAAAGGTTTTGCAACGATGCTTATAATTACTATTTTTGCAACGATGTTTGTTATGGTATTTTTAAATAGAAAGATATTAAAAGCTTTTGTAAATACTGATTATTTTGATAAAAAACCTAATAATTTTATTAGATATGAAAAAAAGATTCTTAATAAGAATCGTAAAGAAGATATAAAACCAATCAATATTATAAAAAAATGTTTTGTGATAACTGGTGTATACATCGTATTTGGCCTTGTTTTTGTAGCTGTTAATGGACTAAATTTAGGTATTGATTTTAGATCTGGTACTGATGCTACGATTAATGCTGATAATCTTACCGTAAATAAAGTAGAAGATGATTTTGAAAAATTAGGATATAAAGTTTTATCAGTAGAAAAACAAGAAAACGATGAAATATACGTAAAATTGAACGAGGAATTAAAAGAAAACGGAATAAATAAAGTTAACTCATATTTTGAAGAAAAGTATAACGCTACAACGGAGGTAAACGTTGTTACTAACGTTGTAAAACAAGATTTGGTTAAAAACGCAATTTATTCAGTAATAATAGCTGCTATAGCAATTATTATTTATATTTCATTAAGGTTTAAATTTAGTTATGCTATATCATCTATTATAGCTTTAATCCATGATGTGTTATTTGTTGTTATAATGTTTTCTATCTTTAAAATTGAAGTTAACGTAATATTTATTGCGGCCTTATTAACCATAATTGGTTATTCAATTAATAATACGATAGTGGTATTTGATAGAATTAGGCAAAACTTAAGCAATATTAAGGGGAAGATATCGGAAAATTCACTAAAAGATGTAGTTAATAAAAGTATATCTGAAACTTTCACAAGAGCTGTTTATACCACTATAACAACTTTGCTACCAGTAATTTGTTTAATATTATTGGGTTCAAAAGGTATTTTACCATTTAATATAGCGTTGATATTTGGACTTGTGGCAGGTTTATATTCATCGGTTTTATTAGCTGGCCAAATATGGTTCATGATTGAAAGAAAAAAACTAAAAAATAATAAATAAAAGAAAAGAGTGATTTTAATGAAGCAAAAAGAAGAAGCATATACGCTTGATGATTTGCTTGCAAAGGCTAAAACATATATTAAAAATAATGATGACATAGAATTAATAAAAAACGCTTATGCTTTTGCTAGCAAAGCACATGCCGGTCAGTTAAGGCTAACCGGAGATGATTATATGCTTCATCCTCTTAACGTAGCTTTAATTTTGACTGAAATTTATGCTGATAGTCAAACACTTGCTACAGCTCTTTTACATGATGTTATCAATTTTTCAGACGTTACAATAGAGGACGTAGAAGAAGCGTTTGGTAAAGAAATAAAAGAACTTGTTGATGGTATATCAAGAATAAATAAACTTTCTTTATCTGCTGATAATGACGCTTTAGCATCATATCATAAAAAAATTCTTGTGGGATTATCAGGAGACGTGCGTATAATAATTCTTAAAATAGCTGATAGATTACATAACATGCGTACTTTATGGGCGATTCCTGAAAGAAAAAGAAAAGAAAAAGCAAAAGAAACTTTAGAAATTCTTGTTCCGATTGCACATAGGTTAGGTATAAATCACATAAAAAGTGAATTAGAGGATTTGTGTCTAAAATATTATAAACCTGATGTTTATAATGATATATTAGAAAAGTTAAGTGAATCTAGGCAAGAATTAGATAAATCAGTTGAAGAAATGATGCAAAGCGTTTCTAAAATTTTAACTGATAATAATATTCCTCATGAAATGAAGGGTAGAACTAAAAGCGTATATAGTATATATAACAAATTGAACAAAGGTAAATCTTTTAACGAAATATATGATATATTAGCTTTGAGGTATTTGGTTAATACAGAAGCGGAATGTTATTTAGCGTTGGGGTTAATACATGCTAAGTATAAGCCAGTTCCAAAAAGGTTTAAAGATTATATTGCACGTCCAAAATCTAATGGATATCAATCTTTACACACGACCGTGTTTGGTGTAGATGGAAAATTATTTGAAATTCAAATAAGAACCTACGATATGGATAAAGTAGCTGAGTACGGTTTTGCATCACATTGGTCTTACAAAGAGCATGGCGTAAATAAAGTAAATGACATGGAACAAAAATTAAAGTCATTTAGATCGATAATAGAATTAAACGAACAACAAGTTGAGGGAGAAGAGTTTGTTAATACGGTAAAAAATGAAGTATTTAATTCAAATAATATATATGTTTATACGCCAAAAGGTGATGTTTTTGAGCTTCCTTTGGGATCAACTCCAATAGATTTTGCTTACCGTATACACACTTCCGTTGGTCATCAAATGATAGGAGCTATAGTTAATGGAAACATTGTACCACTAGATTATAAATTAAAAGATGGTGACATAGTTAAAATAAACACTAATAAAAACAGTAAAGGCCCGTCAAAAGAGTGGATTAATATTGCCTATACAACTAGTGCTAAAAACAAGATTAAAGCGTTTTTTAGTAAGATCGATAAAGCCGAATTAATTACTATTGGCAAAGATCAGTTGGTTAAAACAATAAGAAGAAAAAAATTATCAATTAACGAGGTTTTAACAAACGAAAATATTTCGTTTGCGCTCGATGAGTATGGCTTAAATGATGAAAATGATTTGTATTATGAAATAGGTATAGGTAAATATAATCCTACTCAGGTAATAAAAACGTTATTAAATGAAAAAGATGAAGAAAAGAAAGTAATAGAAAAAGTTCTTAAATATTCATCTAAGCAAATGGAAGCTACTGGTGATGTAATTATTGATGGGATCGATGATTTAAAGGTAAGTTATGGAGGATGCTGTAAACCTATTAAAGGTGATCAGATAGTAGGTTATATATCTAAGGGTAACGGTATTACCATTCATCGTAAAAATTGTTATAATATATGTAACGTTAACGATAGAATAATAAGCGCTAAGTGGAATCCTAATAGTTCTAAAAAATACGTAACAAACGTCCTTATTTATGCCGAAAAAAAAGATAACGTACTTTTGGAAATTATTTCTAAAACCACTTCTCTAAACATTGGAATAAAAAGTGTTAATACGATAAATAATTTAGATTATAACGTATTTGATATTGATATTTTGGTTGAAGATTTGGATAAACTTAATAAATATATTTCTGTTATAGAGCAATTACCATTTGTAAATTCTGTTGAAAGAGGTAATAAATAATGAGGGTTATTGTTCAAAGATGCGATTCTGCAAGCGTTACAGTTGAAGATAATGTAATAGGGAAGATTGGCAAAGGTTATGTTTTACTAGTTGGTTTTTCTAATGAAGATAATGAGGATTTAATAAAAAAAATAGTAAAAAAAATAGTTTCTTTAAGAATTTTTGAAGATGAAAACGGTAAAATGAATTATGACATTACTAAAGTAAAAGGGAAAATTTTATCCGTTTCTCAATTTACTTTATACGGAAAGTTAAATGGTAATAGGCCTTCGTTTACTGATGCTATGCCTTATAATGAAGCTAAAAAAATGTATGAGCTATTTAATCAAGAATTAAGATTAAATAATATTAAGGTTGAAACTGGTGAGTTTGGCGCTGAAATGAAAGTTAGTTTAATTAATGATGGGCCAGTTACCATAATACTTGATAGTAAGGAGATATAATGAAAAAAAGCATAAATTATAGGTATTTAAATGTTTTACTTATTTTAGGAATATTTTATTTATTGTTTTTGATGAAGAACTTATGGATTGGTGTTTTTTTAAAAATATTTGGAATCATATTACCTTTTATAATTGCGTTTTGCATATCCTATGTTTTGTACCCCTTTTTAAAATTTCTAATTTCAAAAAAGATACCAAAAACACTTTCAATATTTATAATTGTTATACTTATAATTTTAATAGTTGGATTAACTACTTATTATGCGGTTCCTCTTTTTATAAACCAATTAATAAATTTATTATCTAGTTTAGGAGAAATTTCTACCGATCTTGCTACTAAATATGGGGTTGATACAAAGTTTATTAACGATACGATAAATCAATATTCTACTAAAATTATAAGTGGCATAGGTGAAGTGATTTCAAGTGGATCATTTATAGGAATACTTAGTAAGTCAGTAGATTATTTATCGAAAATAGTCATAATTTCTATTGTTTCAATATATTTTTTAGCAGATATGTCAAACATTAGAAGCAAAATAAAAAAATATTTAATAAAAAAGGGAACTAAAAAATACCATTTAGTTGCTAACATAGATAAAGAAATAACCTCTTACTTAAAGGGACTTGGAATATTCATGATAATTCAATTTTTTGAATATACTATTTTGTTTTTAATAATTGGACACCCAAATTTCCTTTTGCTAGGAGTTTTAGCATGTATAACAACCGTAATACCTTATTTTGGTGGAATAATAACAAATCTTATAGCACTTATAATTGCTTCTGTAATATCTCCTAAGTTATTTGTTTTAACCTTAATAATTACGCTTGTATTTCCTAATATTGATGGTTATATTATA
This sequence comes from uncultured Bacilli bacterium, assembly GCA_944329425.1. Lineage (GTDB taxonomy): Bacteria > Bacillota_I > Bacilli_A > RF39 > UBA660 > Aphodocola. The sequence continues at coordinate 19,188 of CALVIG010000011.1, read as the reverse complement.
TCTCCAAAAATTTATGGTAAAACCAATCAAATACCACCTTTGTTAACTATTTTCGTAGTTTTTGCAGGAGGAGCTTTATTAGGCTTTACTGGAATTGTTATAGCGGTACCATTAACGATAATAATTATGTCAATTATAAAATCTTATAAAAGTGAAATAAAAGTACACATTAAAAAAGTAAAGGGTAAGATGTAAAGTGAAATTTAATAATTAAAAAATGTTTATTTTTAATTTATTATAATATATAATACTAGTATAGAAGGAGGATTAATATGGTTATATTAGTTGTAATAGCAGTTATAGTTGTTTTGGTTATACTATATTTAATAGGTACCTATAATTCATTAGTAAACCTAAGAAATAAGGTAAGGGATCAATGGTCACAAATAGACGTTGTTTTAAAAAACAGAAATGATTTAATACCAAATATAGTTGAAACAGTTAAAGGGTATGCAAAGCATGAAAAAGAAACTTTAAATGAGGTTATAGAAGCTAGAAGTAAGATGGCAAGTGCATCAACAAAAGAAGACGAAATGAAGGCATCTGGTGCGGTTACTGAAGCTTTAGGAAAATTATTTGCGCTTGCAGAAAGTTATCCTGATTTAAAAGCAAACCAAAACTTTATTGAGTTACAAAACAGTTTAAATGAAATTGAAGAAAAAATTCGTTTTGCAAGGCAATTTTATAATGATACCGTTTTAACGTATCAAAATAAAATTGAAATGTTTCCTTCAAACATAGTAGCAAGTATGTTTGGTTTTAAACCAGAAGCTTTCTTTGAAGCAACGGAAGAAGAAAGAAAAAACGTAAGTGTTAAATTTTAGTCTACTATTGTAGACTTTTTTAATTTAAGGAGGATGAGTGTATGAAAAAAGTTATTAAAATAATATCTTTAATATCTATTTTATTTTTGTTTCCCTTAGTAATTAAAGCAAACTCAATTAATAAAATAGATATGGATATATACGTAGATAAAAATGGTACTGCGCACGTTACGGAAACTTGGTCCGCAAATTTAAATCAAGGAACCGAAGGCTATAAACCTTATTATAATTTAGGTAACGCAAATATTACTAATTTTAGAGTTAGTGAAAATGGTAATAATTATGAATTTGTAAATAATTGGAATACAAATGATAGTTTTAATAACAAAGCTTATAAAAATGGGATAAATTATATTTCAGATGGTATTGAACTTTGTTGGGGTATAAGTGAATATGGTTATCATGATTATGTGTTAAGTTATGATATTGAAGGCTTTGTAGCAAGCTTAACTGATGCTGATATGGTATACTGGACTTTAATACCGTATGAATTATCATCAAAACCTGGCAACGTCCGTATAAAAATATATGCAGATGATTATTTTAGTCAGGATTTAGATGTGTGGGGATTTGGTAATTATGGTGGTACTGCATACGTTTATGATGGCTATATCGAAATGAACTCGGAAGGAACACTTGAATCAAATGAGTATATGACAATACTTGTTAAGTTTGATAAAGGAACCTTTAACACTTCTAACACGATAAATGAAGATTTTGATTATTATTTAGATATGGCTCAGGAAGGCGCAACAAAATATAAAGAAAGCTTTTTACAAAAAATTTTTGATGTTTTAGTTTATATAATTAATCTTATTTTTTCTTTGATACCAGTTATAATAATTATGGTTGTAACGATAATAGCTTCAAAAAACATGAGAAACAAGTTAGGAACAAAATCATTTTCATTTGGAAAAGATGATAGAAATTTACCAAAAGATGTTCCTAATTATCGTGACATACCGTTTAATAAAGATATTTTTAGGGCTTATTGGGTTAGTTCATGTTATAGGTTAAATAAAAACCAAACCGACTTTTTAGGAGCGATATTACTTAAATGGTTATTGGAAAAGAAAATTGAAGTTAAAAAAGTAGAGGCTGGTTTAATAATAAAAAAAGAAGAATCCGCAATCGTACTTAAATCTGATACTTTTACATCTGATAACGAATTAGAATTGGAACTTCATCAAATGATGGTTACTGCTGCTAAAGATGATGTGTTAGAATCCAAAGAGTTTGAAAAATGGTGTAAGAATAATTATAATAAAATATTAAAATGGTTTGATAATGTAATTGATAGTGAAACAGATAAATTAATCATTGAAGGAAAAATAACCGAAATAACGAAAAATAACGTATTTAAAGCGAAGGCTTTAGTGGTTGATTCTTCCATGAAAGAAGAAGGTATAAAACTAAAAGGGCTTAAAAACTTTTTAGAGGAGTTTTCAAAAATCGATGATAAAACAGCAATCGAAGTAAACATGTGGGAGTATTATTTAATATACGCTCAAATACTTGGTATTGCAGATAAGGTGGCTAAACAGTTTGAAAAACTATATCCTGAATTATTAGAAGAGGTTTATAATAGCGTGGGATGCAGCTTTACCGATTTTGTGTTTATTAATTCACTTGCGCATGCATCAATGCACGCTGCAATTTCATCAAGACAAAGAGCACAAAGCTATTCTTCTGGTGGCGGTGGATTTTCTTCCGGCGGTGGAGGAGGAGGCTCCTTCGGTGGTGGCGGAGGCGGCGGAGGTTTCCGCTAAAAATATTGACTAATAAGTAAAAGTATTATAAAATATATATAGTTTTAGTAAGAAGTGACAGCTTACAATATAAATAAAACTGAGACAATTTATAAGTAAAATAAAGAGCACTTATGTGAAATAGGGTGGCACCGTGGGCTTATTAAGTTCATCCCTATAACTTAAGGCTCTTTTTATTTAATAAGGAGGAAATATGATAACTAAACCAAAAGGAACAAAAGATATTTACGGAATGGAAGCTAAAAGGTGGCAGTATGTCTCTAAGGTAATAGACGAAGTAATGGAAAAATATAACTATAACTTTATTAGAGTGCCAGTATTTGAATCAAGTGAATTGTTTCACCGTGGTGTTGGAGAAACTTCTGATATAGTTACTAAAGAGACCTATGATTTTACTGATCGTGGCGGTAGAAAAATGACGCTTAGACCAGAAGGTACTGCAGGTGTTGTTAGAAGTTATATTGAAAACAAAATGTATGGTGATGTTAATCAGCCGGTAAAACTGTATTATAACTGCCCAATGTATCGTTATGAAAGACCACAAGCCGGAAGATATAGGGAACTTACTCAATTTGGATATGAATTAATAGGTAGTGATGACCCTATATGTGATGCTGAGGTGATTTCTCTTGCGGTTAATATTTATAAAATACTTGGTTTAAAAGGAATTAAGGTTAATATTAATTCTTTAGGTGACGCTGAATCAAGAAATAATTATCGAGAAGCTTTAATTAAACATTTTAAGCCCCATATTAATAAGTTATGTGAAGATTGTAAGGAAAGGTTAGAAAAGAATCCTCTTCGCATTTTAGACTGTAAAGTAGATTGTGATAAAGAAGTTATGAAAAGTGCTCCTAAAACAATTGATTATTTAAATGAAGCATCAAAACAAAGATTTGAAAAAGTAAAAGAATATTTAAGTTTAATGGGTGTAGAATATTTAGTTGACCCAACGGTTGTAAGAGGGCTTGATTATTATAATCATACCGTGTTTGAAGTAGAAGCTGAAATTGAAAAATTTGGAGCTCAAAACGTTATTGGAGGCGGAGGCCGTTACAACGGAATGGTTGAACAATTAGGTGGCCCATCTACTCCTGCAATAGGTTTTGCGGCAGGATTTGATAGGTTAATGCTTGCACTTGATTATGAGAACGTTAAAATGCCTATTAATAACAGCGTTGATTTATTCTTGTTATACGTTAACGAAGATGAGAAAAAATATGCAGTATATTTAACAAACGATTTAAGAATGAATGGATTTATAGTTGAAACAGATTATTTAAATAGAAGTTTAAAATCAGGCTTTAAACAAGCAGATAGATTAAATGCAAAATTTACAATTGTTTTAAATAGTGATGATTTAATAAATAATGAATTAAAAATCAAAAATAATAAAACAAAAGAAGAAGATGTAATATCTTTAGATGCTTTAATTTATTATTTAGATGAAAACGTTATTGAAGATGATGATTGTAATTGCAATTGCGATGATAGTGAAGAACACGAATGTCATTGTGGTGAAAACTGCAAATGTAAAAAGGAGAATTAATATGATAAATTTTAAAGAAAATATAGGTAAAAAAGTAACCATTTCTGGTTTTGCAGAAAAGGTAAGAAATTTACAATGGGTGCAATTTATAGTACTTAGATGTGAGGGCAAAAGAATTCAAATTACTATTGAAAAATCTGAAGAAAAAAATAAAGATATGGTAGAAATAGTAAATAATTTAACTAACGAATCTACTATTTGTGTAACTGGCGTTATAAATGAAAACGAGAAGGTTAAAATGGGAGGAATGGAACTAATTCCAGAAGAAATTAAAGTAACAAGTACTTCTTACCCTGAACTTCCAATAAGTATTACTGATAAAAATGCTGCTAATATTGATACTAGAATGGATAATCGTTTTATTGATCTAAGAAATGATGTTAATTTTAACATTTTTAAAGTACAAACTGAATTCGTAAGAGCTATGAGGCAATATTTATATGATAATGATTTTACAGAAATACATACTCCTAAATTGATTGGTGCAGCATCCGAATCAGGAAGTGAAGTATTTGAAGTTAATTATTTTGGTAATAAAGCATACCTAGCTCAATCACCACAATTTTATAAACAAATGGCAATAGCAGCTGGATATGAAAAAGTATTTGAAGTTGCACCAGCTTTTAGAGCGGAAAATTCTAATACTAATAGACACGCAACAGAATTTACTTCTTTTGACTTAGAATTTGCTAATATCAATTCATATGAAGATGTAATGGAGGTTGAAGAAGATTTATTAGTTGCAGGTCTTACTGCAGTTAAAGAAAAGTATGGGGATTTAATAAAGGAATTATATGGAGTTGACGTTGTTGTTCCAACTAAACCTTTCCCAAGAATTAAGTTGCAAGATTTATATAAAGAATTAAATGAACGTTATGGCTATGAAATTCCTGATCATGATATTGGTGACATGAATGCCGAAACAGAAAAATTAACTAGTAAATACGCAATGGAAGTATATGGGCATGAATTCATTTTTGTAACTGGTTTTAGCAAAGCAAAAAGACCATTTTATCATATGAGAAAAGATGATGTTCCGCAAGGTTATGATCTTATATGGAAAGGAACAGAAATAACAACCGGAGCGCAAAGAGAACATAGATATGATGTTTTAGAGGCACAAGCTAAAGAAAAAGGACTAGGAGAAGACATTAAATTCTATAAAGATTTCTTTAAATACGGTTGTCCTCCTCATGGTGGTTTTGGACTTGGTATAGATAGGTTAACAATGTTACTATTAGGATTACCTTCACTTAAAGAAACTATGTTTATTTTTAGAGGACCGAACAGAATTAACCCATAACCAAAAATATAATATATTTATCAGTGTTATTATAAATTATAATTATAAAAGTGTTAAAAAAAGTATACTTGGTTTTATAAGTATACTTTTTTATTGTTTTTTATATTAAAATACTATATAATTAACTTAGAAGTTAAGAATAGGAGTGTTGGTATGAAAGATGAGATATTAGGTTTAGAATCTGATTTTGCGAATAATGAATATTTTGGTACAAACGTTTGGACAGAAGAAAAATATCGTGTCTTAAGCGGCAAAATACCAGTTCTTTTATCAGCTCCTCATTCTGTTAATCAGTTACGTGGTGATGACGTTAGAAGTGCAGAAAAATATACTGGTGCTTTAACAAGGTATTTAAGTTCTTCTACTAGTTCGTATGCAATATTTCAATTATTTACCCATGCAGATCCAAACATGGATGTTGAACATAACTATAAAAACGCTATAGTTAATTTAATTGAATCTTACGGTATAAAATTGCTTATTGATATACATTCTAGTAATTTTAGTGATGATTCTGATATGGATGTTGTTACTAACCAAAAAACTACGTTATGTGGTTTTGATGATATACCTGAAAAAATAAAAAAAATAGGTTTAAAATATGATGTTAAAGTTGATGAGAATAACGTTCCAAATAAAAATCCAGAAAACGAGATAATTGCGGTATCATCTTTAATTTGTGGTATTCCTTCGATAAGAATCGTTATTAATGATAAAAAGTTAGACGTGTTAAGTAATAACAATAAATTTGAAAATATTTGTAAGGTTTTGGAAGAATTTATTACCTCGTTTAATTAATGTAAAGTTACATAAATAAACTTGTATATAATTTTAATTTAATGATATAATATAATTGACCTGGAGGCATCGTGAACTAGCACGTTTAACCCGCTAAATATTTATAAGGGAATCAGAATCAATAGTGGTGTTCATGCTTAATTTTATTAAGAAGTCTAAAGCTATTGTGGGATGCCCACCTGCTTAAGAGCAGGTTATATTGCTAGGTAAACGACCCTCTGGGTCCTTTTTTATTGTAAAAAAACAAATTAAATATTATAATCTATGTGTGGTGATTTTATGAATTTAATTAGAAGCGAAATTGTTATTGGAAAAGAAAACGTTAATAAGATTAAAAACGCTAGTGTTTTAATCGTAGGATTAGGCGGAGTTGGAGGAAGTGCACTTGAAATGATAGTTAGAAGTGGTGTAGAAAACATAATTATTATTGATTATGATAAATTTGAAGAAAGTAACATAAATAGGCAAATTATTTGTCTAAACGATAATATAGGGGAATATAAAACTAGTGAGGCGTTTAAAAGAATTAAAAAAATAAATGATGGATGTAAAATTAAAGTTTATAATAATAAAATAGATGAGTTTTTTCTAAAAGATAACCATTTGAAAGTCGATTACGTCATAGATGCATGTGATGATATAAAAGCTAAAATCCTTCTTATTAAATATGCTATTAGTAATAATATAAAAATAATATCTTGTTTAGGTACTGGTAATAAATTAGACCCATCTAAATTAAAAATTAGTAATATTTGGAAAACTAGTTATGATCCATTAGCAAAAAAACTAAGACAATGCTTAAGAAAAGAAAATATAAATTATAAATTACCCGTCGTGTATTCAGATGAAAAACCATTAGTTAAAGGTCAAAAATCGGTTGGTTCGCTACCCATGGTTCCTAACGCAGCCGGAATATTTACGGCTAGTTTCGTAATAAATGATATTATAAATAATTTATAAATTTATAACATATGTTGTTATAAAGATTGTATAAATTAAAATTAAATGGTACAATGTTTAATGTAATAATAGGGAGTTGAATTTAATGAAAAAAAGAGTAACTTTAATTTTATTTATGTTTATGTTTTGTTTTGTATCAATTGATAATTTGCAAGCAAAAAGTACTTATTCTTGTAATAAAGAAGTGCCGGTAGATGGCTATATTACATGCAGTGTTACGGTTGATAATGATGCCGTTAAAATCGAATCGGATGGAAACGTAAACATTTATGACTTAAAGGGAGAAAAATATTCTAAAATTAGTGATTATCAAGCGGTTTTTTATGAATCTGGAACGGTTGTTTTTGGTCCGGCTGATGATAAATATTCCAAATATATAATTTCTCTTTTAACTGAAGATGGTCGTCCTTATGGTAGTGATACCCGTGTAAACGTTATCGCTAAAACCACGGTAAAGCCAACAACAACCACCACAACTAAATCATTGTCTAGTAATAATTATTTATCAACTATTACCGTAGATGGAGAGGAAATAAAAAATTTTTCAAAAAATACTTCTAAATATTTTGTTAAAGTAGAAAACGATGTATCTACAATTTCTATAGAAGCAGAGGCAGAAGATGAAAAAGCAAAGGTGGAAATAGATGGACCGGATACATTAAAGATTGGTGATAATGAATATACTATTTCCGTAACTTCTGAAAACGACACCACTAAGTTTTATAAGGTAATTGTTACCAGAAAAGAAGCGGATGAATCTTCTAACACAGATATTGATAACATAAAGGTAAAGGGATATAATTTAAATTTTGATAAGAATTCTAAAACGTTTTACTTATCCATTAATAAAAATACAACAAAATTAAACATTGAAGTTACGTTAGATGATGAAAAATCAAACTATGAAATTAAAGGTAACGAGAATCTAAAAGATGGAAGTATAGTTAAAATAATTGTAACAGCAGAAGATGGTTCTACGGATACTTATAGAATTATTATTCAAAAAGATAGCAAGAGTAACGTTCCATTGATAATTATTTTGATAAGTAGTATCATAATTATTGGCATAGTGGTATTTGTTTTAATAAAAAGAAAAAACAAAAATAAAAAAAATGATAAAAAAGGGAAGACTGCACAAAACAATCAAAAGTCAAATTCTTCCGTAGAAAATAAAGCTTATCAAGATGAAAAAACCATTGAGATGCCACCAATTTCATCGGATAGTGCCGGTTTAGATGGCTATAAAGAAGATGATGATGAACAAATTATTCACGTGGATAATGATGAGGAAGAAAAAACAAGGATGCTATCCTATGCTGAAAAAGTAGAGCTGGAAAAAAACGTCGATGAAAACGAAAAAATAAAAAACATGATTAATGATGAGTTAGATAAAACTTTTACAAATTCTGATGACATTTAAAAAGTAATGAATTTATTTTTCATTACTTTTTATTTTTTCAATGTTATCAAGCGTAACTTTAAGCATCGATTCATATTTATTTTTTTTAGGTTTATAATAAACCCTGTTTTTAAGTAAGTCCGGTAAGTACTGTTGAACAACGTAGCTTCCTGGATAATCATGAGGATATTTATAGCCGAACGCTTGAGCATTAATATGTTTAGGCACCGTTCCTATATTACCATCTTCAATGTCTTTTAAAGCTAAATCTAAAGCAACATGAGCGCTGTTAGACTTTGGTGATAAACATAAGTCAATTACCATTTGAGCAAGGGGAATTCTAGCTTCAGGTAGTCCAACTCTTTCGCAAGCATTTATGCAAGCTTCAACTCTAACGCCCATATTAGGATTGGCTAACCCTATATCTTCATAAGCTATTACCGTCATTCGTCTATAAATACTATCTAAGTCACCAGAGGAAATTAACCTTGCAAGGTAGTGCAAAGCAGCGTTTACATCAGATCCTCTTATTGATTTTTGAAAGGCGGAAATAACGTCGTAATGGCCAGTTTCATCTTCATCCATGCTACTTGAAGCTTTGGAATTAATGTTTTTAATAACTTCCGTTGTTATAACTTTATTAGTGGTGCTATAATATGCAACCTCAAGTAGATTTAAAGCGTATCTGTAGTCACCGTTTGACATTGTTGCAATAAGTTTTATTTCATTTATGCCTATTTGAATGCTATCTAGGTTTTTTGTTGCTTTTTTAAGTCCTTCAATTATTTGATCTATCGTTAAAGGTTTAAGTTCGAATATTTGACATCTACTTCTTATAGCAGGGTTTATTTTATGATATGGGTTTGAGGTCGTAAGACCAATTAAAGTTATTAAACCGTTTTCAAGCATTGGTAATAAAAGGTCTTGTTTATCTTTGTTAAGCCTATGAATTTCATCTACTACAAGTACTATATTCCCGTATATTTTAGTTTCTTCAAAAACTATTTCAAAATCTTTTTTGTTGTTAATTACCGCGTTTAAAAACCTTGTTTTAACGTTTAATTCGTTAGTGATAGCATTTGCTATCGATGTTTTTCCGGTTCCTGGTGGACCATATAATATCATAGAAAAGATTTTTTTATTTTTTACTAAGTTAGTTATTATTTTATCTTTTCCTATTAAATGCTCTTGACCAATAACGTCCGATAATTTAGTTGGTCTTAACGCGTTTGCTAAAGGTTCATTATTCATTGTTTCACCTCATAATAATTATATCAATTAAATTATAATTTGTAAAAGATTGGAATATTTTAATTGAAAAAATAAGGTTTATTATGTATACTATAATTGGTGATAGTATGAAGGATGACATATATGATTACATAAATTATGTTTTTATTGAAAAGAAATTAAGTAATAATACTAAAGATGCTTATTTAAAAGATTTATTATTATTTAATGAATATTTAAAAAGTAAAGACGTAAAAAAAGTTTCATACAATGACATTATTTCATACGTTAATTATTTATCGGATACTACCAATTCAGATAAAACAATCGCTAGAAAAATAGTTAGCATTAGAACTTTTTTTGATTATCTTATGAAAAATAAGAAGATAGACACAAACCCGTGTGAAAAGCTAGAATCACCAAAATTAAGAAAAACCTTACCCATAACTTTAAGTGAAGAAGAAGTTAATAAATTATTATGTTTTAAGCCTAAAACCGCTTTAGAATACCGTAATAAAGCCATGATTGAACTGATGTATGCCTGTGGTTTAAGGGTAAGTGAATTAGTAAATTTAAACACCAACGACATTGACTTAAACGAGGATTGCGTTAAAGTATATGGTAAAGGAAATAAGGAAAGAATTATTCCTATGGCAAGCGTAACAACTAATATAATAAGAGAATATCTTCTTGTTTACCGTAATTCCTTATTAAAAGGATATCTAACCGATAAAGTATTTATCGGAAGCTACGGAAAAGGGATAACAAGGCAAGGTTTTTTTAAGATACTTAAGAAACTTGCTAAGGATCAAGGAATAAATAAAAATTTTTCTCCTCATACTTTAAGACATTCATTTGCAACGCATTTGCTAGAACACGGAGCAGATTTAAGGTCGATAGGAGAGCTTTTGGGGCATGAAAACATAAAAACTACTCAAATATATACGCATTTATCAAATAGTAAAAAAAGAAAGGATTATGAGGAACATCATCCGCGTAATAAAATGGTGAACTAATATGAAAATTGTAAAAGAAATTTTTAGAAGTTATGATATTAGAGGTTTATATGAAAAAGAATTAACCAATGATTTAGCATATTTGATCGGGAAAGGGTTTGGTACCATCTCAAACGGTACCGTAATAGTTGGGCATGATGCTAGAACTTCTTCTAACGCTCTTAACACTAATTTCATAAAAGGTTTAATAGAAACAGGAACTAAGGTTATTGATTTAGGATTAGTTACCACACCAATGCTTTATTACGCAAGAGAATTATTAAAAAAACCTTATGCGGTTATGATTACTGCTAGTCATTGTGCTAAAGAATATAATGGATTTAAGTTATGTGATGAAAATGGAGCTATGTATGGAAATCGAATTCAAAGCTTTTTAGATCTTATATTAAAAGGTGATTTTAAGACAGGAACAGGACATGTTGAACCCTATGATATTTCTTTTGAATATAAAAAATTAATTATTGATAAAATAATGCTAGGTACCAGAAAACTTAAGGTTGTTGTTGATTGTGGTAACGGAACAACCAGTTATTATAATCCTGATATATTAAGCGATTTAGGGGTTGAAGTAATTAAACTATACTGTGATTCTGATCCTGATTTTCCAAACCATATTCCTGATCCTGCGGTAGAAGAAAACATGAGGGATCTAGAAATAGCGGTTAAGGAAAATAACGCTGATTTAGGTATTGCGTTTGATGGTGATGGTGATAGGATAGGAATAGTTGATGAACATGGTAACCTAGTAAAGACTGATATGTTCATGCTTATTATCTGGAAATCCATTTATAAAACATGTAAAAATAAAACCGCTTCATTTGATGTTAAATGCTCTAAGGCATTAAAAGAATCACTTGAAAAGTTGGGATTAAAAACGGTATTTAATAAAACTGGCCATTCTTACTTAAAAAAAGCTATAAAAGAAAACAATTACGACTTTGCAGGAGAATTTTCAGGTCACGTTTGTTTTAATGATGAATTTTATGGGTATGATGATGCTTTATATGCTGCTGCTAGGCTCCTTAGAATTTTATCAAATAATGACATGAATGTCTCTGATTATTTTGTTGATGTTCCAAAATACGTTACTTCTCCAGAAAGCTATATTGAAGTTGGAGAAGATAATAAAGATAAAATAGTAAATAAAGTATTAAATTATGCTAAAGAAAAGGGATATGACATAATAGATATTGATGGGGTTAGAATTGAATATCCTGATGGTTTTGCACTAGTTAGAAAATCAAATACATCTCCATCAATTACCGTTAGGTTTGAAGGGAAAACAAAAGAAGAAATGGAAAGTCATAGACTAGAGATATTAAAATTAATTAATGAAGAACTTTAATAATTATATTTAACATGCGAAGCATATATTTTCTTAGGAGGCATTTTAATGTCAAATAGTACGATATATGCTTTTATTTTATCTTTTATAGCTGGTATATCAACGGTTATAGGTGCTTTTATTATATTTATTGATAAAAGAAAAAATAGTAAAATAGTAACTATTTCTTTATCATTTGCAGCAGGAGTCATGATTTGTGTATCGCTAACGGACCTTTTACCAAATTCATATAACATGATTTTAAATACAAGTGACTCGTTTATCAAGATATTACTAACCTTAATTTTCATGGTAATTGGTATTTTAATATCAATTATCATTGATAAATACTTACCTGATCAAATAAATAAAGAAGTTGATAATAAAAAATTATATAAAATAGGCATCGTTTCCATGGTTGCAATAATATTGCATAACATACCAGAAGGAATTGCTACTTTTATTACGTCTTCTAATAACATTAAACTGGGTATTACGTTAAGTATTGCCATAGCACTTCATAACATACCGGAAGGAATATCAATTGCGGTTCCTATATATCATTCTACCAATAATAAGTTTAAAGCAATACTATATTCATTGTTATCAGGTATGAGTGAAGTTTTTGGTAGCATAATTTCATACTTATTTTTAGCACCATTAATAAACGAGCACGTAATGGCTGCCTTATACGCCATTATAGCAGGTATAATGACTCATATAAGTATTTATGAATTAATACCAGGTGCATACAAAGAAAGCTCCTTAAAACCGGTTTTAAAGTGGTTTTTAGTAGGGTTTATTATAATGGCATTGAGTCATCTATTAATGGGATAATATAAACTTAAATATTGACAAATAATAAAATTATGTTAATATAATTAGACATAAGGAGAACTAATATGAAAAGGAAAGAAAAAGAAGAATTGCTATCAACAAATTGCTTAAATGTAAATGAAGATGAAATAGATGATTATATAAAAAAATACGTTAAATTAAAACGGGTAAATAAAGCGAAAATTGCATCAATAATAATTGTCCCTACATTATTTTTTGGAACATTTGCGGGGATAATGGTCGGACATACTTTGGGTGTTTCAGAGCAATATTCTAATATTGAAATTGCAAAATACGACGTAAAATATGCTGATTCCAACTCGGATTTTATTATTCAAGAAGATATAACTGATAATGATTGTAATGTCATAAAATCAATAATAACCGTAAAATATCCATTTGAAAACGTAAATGGTTGTTATGTAAGAAAGGTAGTAAATTACGCAACTAATGATAGAGATATAAACGAAAAAGTAAAGAACATAATTCATTCGCAACCGGAGCATATTAAAGAACTTATAAATGTGGTTGACGAAACATACACTTATGAAGTTACTGAAAACATTGACAAGCAAAATAATGATACCGAAATAACAATAACGTATAGTCATATTACAGATACATATTGGGATAAGATAAAAAAGTCCTCTGAAGAAAAAAAGAATGAATATGTGTTATCTTTTGTATCAGCTATCGCGGCTGGAGCAGTTGGATCAATTTTTTTGATACCAGCGTATGACCCAATTGATAAAGAAAATGCTTACTTAAATGAAAAAATTAAAATACTAAAAAAAAGAAGAAAAAGAAATAATTAGTACATTGTTATTTCTTTTTTAATTTATATTTTATAAAAAAAACACTTTAAAGTATATTCTAAATAATTATTATTTATTAATGAAATAGAAACATGTTATAATATAAATGATTGCTGTATATTATTAGCGATTACAAAATAAATAGCTAAACATTTTAGCTATTTTTATTATATAATTATATAGGTGATTAAAATGAATATAAAGAAATTTTTTGGGCATTTAAACACGGTAAATAAACATAGGTTTTTGGTGTTTAAGTTATCTATTAAAGCAGGAATTCCAATAAGAGGTTTTTTACATGATTTATCTAAATATTCTCCGGTAGAATTTTTTGAAGGTGTAAAATACTATGATGGTAGTGTTAGTCCGATTAAAATATGCAAATGCGAAAACGGTTATTCAAAAGCATGGTTACATCATAAGGGAAGAAATAAACATCATTTTGAATATTGGTATGATTTTAATTCTCCTGTTAAAACGCCAATAATTCCATATAAGTATCTAGTTGAATTAATATGTGATAACATAGCAGCTTCTTTAACTTATCATAAAAATGATTGGAACCCTAATTTACAGTTAAATTATTTTAAAAACAGGAAAGATTTAGAATATATAAACGAGGATATAAAAAAATTATTAATAGAAGTATATACGGAAATTAGTAAAAAGGGAATAAATGAAGTGATAAACAAACAAAATTTAAAAAAACTATATAAAAAATACGTAGAAAAAAATAGGTAATTTAAAATACCTATTTTTTTCCTTTTGGAATTGCAAATAAAACTATTTCGGTAGGGTAGATATTATTCCCGTAACACCTTAAGTAAAAATCATAACTATCATTTATTTCACTAATCAATTTTGGTATTTTCCATAGATGATCATTATCATGATAAACCGAAATTAATAGCTTAGGATAGTCATTTTTAATGTGATTTATGCTACCTAATAAAGCTTTTTCTTCAGAGCCTTCTATGTCCATTTTTATCATGCTTATTTCTTCATTTATATCAACGTCAAGGGTAGTAACATCTAATTTAATGTTTCCTTTATCATTTACTTTATTTGCAGAGCTAGATGAGGTGTTTTCTTCTAAATATAGTTCTTCTATTTTATCGCTAACCGCCTTCTTTTTATATTCAATGTTTTCATATTTTGATAAATTATCTTTTAGTTTTGCAAACGTATCACAAGTTATGTCATAGCAATATATTTTTTTATAGGAATCTTTCCCATACGTATTTATATAATCTATTATTGTATCTCCTGTATAAGCTCCTAAATCCACTAATACTTCATCTTTACAGCTTGGAATAATATCTAGGTCGAAATAATGGTTATACGGAGTTCCTAAACATGGTTTAATCGTATTAAAATCGTAACTGTACCAATTATTTAATATACCATAAAGTAATTTTTTAGACTTGTAATCACTAAGGGTTTTGTATAACCAAATAAAATCATCTAAATGTTCTTTTAGCGTACTAGCTTTTTTATATAACGCGTCATAATTATTATTTTTTAAATCTAGTGATCCCCAATAATTAAACTTGTTAAAAAAATTTTCTATTGAATCTCTTGTTGCTTGATTAATACCTAAAAACGAGTTTTTTATGTTATAAAAAACATCTTCAATGGTCATTAAACTAATTTTCCTTGTTAAATTATAAAAATCTTTATCAACGTTATTCATAATACCTCCGTTTAATTATATTAATTAATAAATAATATATGATATAATAAAATTATCATTAGGAGGTAACATGACCATATTTAGTGATTTATTTATTGAAGGAATAAGATATGATAAACAAAACGTAAAAAATGATAACGTTTATCCCTTTAATATACCTGCAATAAAAAAACTTGATGAACTTAAGTTTAGTAAGAACGTTACTTTCTTAATTGGAGAAAACGGGGTAGGTAAGTCAACCATAATTGAAGCTATCGCGGTGTTACTTAAGTTAAATCCTGAAGGTGGGAGCCAAAATTTTACGTTTAAAACTAAAGATACTCATTCAAAACTCTCTGATTACATTACGCTATATCAAACTGGTAATTTACCAAGCATTAAATTTTTCTTAAGAGCGGAAAGTTTTTATAACGTAGCTTCTGAAATTCAAAGGTTAGTTGAAGAAAATAGTTTTGCTAATCTTTATAATTCCTATGGCGGTAACTTACACGAATGTTCACACGGAGAGTCATTCTTGAAATTAGTTAAAAATAGGTTTGAACCTAAAGGATTATACATTCTGGATGAACCAGAAGCAGCTTTATCTCCAACTAGACAAATGTCACTTTTAATACTAATTGATAACCTTGTAAAACAAGGTTCACAGTTTATAATATCAACTCATTCACCGATACTTCTGTCATATAAAAATGCTGAAATATTTGATTTGAATGACAATTTTAAAAAAGTTAATTTTAAAGATACGGAAATATATAAAACTTATAAATTATTTTTAGATGATCCAGATTACATGCAAAATAAATTATTTAATGATTAAATCTTTTTTAACTTCAATTTAAATTATAAAATAAAAAGGAGGTAATAGTTATGAATAAAAATGTTTACTATAATAAAATAGACATTTATGAGAACGATGGTAACGTTTTAAATGCAGAAGTATATATAAATGAAGAAAGTTATTGTGAAGGTATAATATCAGTTAATAATACTTATAATTTGATAGTAGGTGTATTTAAAAAATACGATTATTTTGATTTATATGTAATAAATGAAAGCGGTGAAATAGTAAGATATAAGGCTAAAAAAAATTTATTTCAATACTCAGGACATTCATTTAAACTTAATGGTGTGGTTGAAAAAATCATTAATGCACGAATAACAGAACTTGCCGTTGACCCGAGGGATTGTTATGATAACCCAAGAGACTTATTTATTGAAAAACTTAATGATTTTAAAGATAAATTTTTAGATAATAGAGTGAGCCGCAATGCATATGAACAAATAAAAGAAAAAATATACGCTAATTTTAATCAACATAGAACCTTAAAATGAAAACTATTTCCCCTATCAAAATAAAAAAAGAATAGGGGATTTAATTATGGGTAATCAATAATAATAATAGTAGTATATGTACAAGTACTAATGCAAATAAAAAAGTATATATACATAATATTTTATTTGTATAAATAATTCATAATATAAAATATAATAAACATGCAAATATAATTATTTTATTTATTAAATTAATAATGGTGGTTTAGTTATAACTTATTTTTTATAAAAATAATAACGGTAAAGTAGTTGAAAATAAAAAAAATAGTTAGCATACAAAAAGTACTAACTATTATCAATTTTAGAATGTTAACATAATATGTATTATATGAACTAAGGAATAGCAGTAAACTAAACATCTCTAGATTGTATTTCCGCTATTTTAGCTAAAACCTCTGAGGCGTTTTCCCTGTTAATTTCAGTATAACCAAGTTCATGCAAAGCTTGAATTTTAGCACTGTTAATTTCTTCGGTTCTACCTAATTTTTCTTCTTTTTTATGTTCTATTTCTGCTACAAACTTCTTGTGTTGTTCGGCCAATCTTGTTTTTGAAGCTCCACCACCACGATAAAGAACCATAGCAGAATGCATGATGCTTTCTAATACAAATTGTTCTTCCTCGTTAAAAGCGTATTCTTCAGGGTTAACAAAGCCTAATAATTTAACAAAGTAACCCATAACATATTTTAATTCTTTTACGTTTTCTAGGCCTTGAATAAAATGTAATAGATATTTATATGTTACGTAAGCATCACTGGTACCATCAGTAAATCTTTCTTTAATCAAAAATATAATATCATTTAACAACTCTTGTTCACGTGGTTTTAATTCCTTAAATTCTATTGTCTCAGAATGAGAAACGCTGATATTTGAAATATCACCATTTAACACCATATCAACTTTATTTATAAACTCAGTATCTACTTTAATATTATTAATTTCAGATGCTTCTTTAATATCTAATAAATTAAATAATTTCATTTTTTTATCCTTTGGCCATTTAGATACGTCATCCATCTCAAGATAATTATAAATCATTTGTCTAGAAACACCTAAATATTTTGCTAATTTCACTTTAGATATGCCAACCTCTTGTAATATTTCATTAAGCTTATCCATATTATTCTCTCCCCTATTATGTATTACACATATCATTTTACACTTTTTTACAAAATTGTCAATAATATTACAATTACTTTATAATAATTCCACCACCTAAAACGGTTTTATTTTTATAAAATACTATTGATTGACCTTTTGTAATAGCTCTTTGAGGTTTATCAAAAACTACCTTTATGTCACCATTTTCTAAAATTGTTGTAGTTGCTTTAGAAGCTTTTGCACCATATCTTATTTTAGCAGTTATTTTTTTGGGTAATTTTTTTACTAATAAGTTTAAGTTACTACAAACTAATTCTTTTTTATATAAGTCTTTAACTTCACCTAAGATAACATTATTATTCTTTACGTCAATATCAATTACGTATAAAGGCTTTGAAAAACTTATTCCTAATCCTTTTCTTTGACCAATAGTGTAATTAATAATTCCATCGTGATTTCCTAATACGTTACCATTTAAGTCAATAAATTTACCTTTATTTTCATTTACTTTAGTGTTCTTTTTAATGTATTTTTTATAATCATTATCCGGAATAAAGCAAATTTCTTGACTATCTTTTTTCTTAGCTACAACAAGATTGTTTTTAAAGGCTATTTCTCTTATCTTATCTTTACTTTTATATTTTGCTAACGGAAATATTACGAATGGTAATACACTTTTTTTGATACCATATAAAAAATAACTTTGATCTTTTTTCCCCGCACGTGATAACATTAATTTTCCCCTTTTTACCTTTGCATAATGACCGGTTGCTATAAAGTCACAACCAAGTTCTTTAGCTTTTTCAAATAAAGCTCCAAATTTCAAATACTTATTACATTCAACGCAAGGATTAGGGGTAGTTCCGTTAAGATAGCTATTTATAAAGTTATCTATTACATGTTTCTTAAACTCTTTTTTTAAATTAATTGTAATGTGTTTTATCCCAAGCTTATCGCATACTTTCTTTGCATCATTAACCGCTTGAAATGATAAACATCCGCCATCAATTTTTTCTTCATCATAAAGTATCATGGTAGCGCCCAGCACTTCATACCCCTGCTTTTTTAATAAAAATGCTGCAACTGAAGAGTCTACCCCACCACTCATTCCAATTAAAACTTTTTTCATAAAAACCTCTTATTAATAAAAAATAACAACAATATTATATCATGTATACTTTAAGAAGTAAATTAATGGGAGAAAAACTCATTAGTTTATGATAGAATATTTTTTATTC
>CALVIG010000010.1 GCA_944329425.1 uncultured Bacilli bacterium | reverse complement strand
TTTGACTTTAAATGTGCTTATGATATAGAATTAAATTATGATTAAGTGGTGCGGTTGAAATTACAAAAAAGAAAAATACTTCAAATAAAGCTTGAAGTATTTTTTATTTTAAATAATATACGTATCCATCAAAATTATAAGCATTAGCTGAAGCTTCATATCCATCTTGTGCCTTTGTTGAAGATGTACACACCTTTTGCCCTTCAAAATTACCGCCGTTTTCACCAGTTAATGGATTAGTAACATCTTTTTCTAAATAGTCGTTATCAATTAAAGTTTGAATCGACACGCATTTTTTCTTATCTTCAACATCAACACCATCTGTTTCGGTAGCCATGTATGCCTCAGCAATATTTACAATTTCTTTAGCAGCAGTGTATTTAGCCTTTACTTTTGAATCATTAATGCTTTTAATTACACTTGTTGTTGCAATAACAAGGATTACTCCTAATATAACGATTACCGCCAGTAATTCTATTAAAGTAAAGCCTCTTTTATTTTTCATCTTCATCACCTATCATAATATTATCATTATGCTTTTTTTTAGTCAATTTTATACAAATTAAAAAAAGACGTTTTACGCCTTTTTTACTTTTTATCAGTAGAACCAAATCCACCAGTTCTAATACCATCTGCTTTATCATCATCAACGGTTAGGTATTTCATAAATATACCTTGCCCTATTGCTTCTCCTTTTTTAATGGTTACAGCCTCGTTTTTTACGTTGTAAAACGCAAACATAATAGCGCCATCATTATCTGGGTTACCATAATAGTCAGCATCAATTATACCAACACTATTTGCCATTACTAGTCCTTTTTTCTTTGGGTTAGAACTCCTGTTACAAAGCATTAAATACTCATCTTCTGGCATATAAGCTTTAAGACCAGTTTTAACTAAAGTTGGGTTATCACCAGGTTTAAATGGTTCTATAACACAATCCTCAGCCGCTTCTATATCATAGCCTGCCGCACCTTTGGTTTTTCTTATTGGCAAATTAATACTTTTATCTTCAAAGCCTTTTGCTACCTCAAATCCTCTTATTTTCACGGTTACACTCCTATCATTTCTTTTGTTTCATCAAGTAAAACAACATCTTTTTTATCAAGAGACTGTTTTACATCAATTACCCTTTGGTTAGATGATCCACACCATTTTAATCTAAAATCATGTAATTCGTCTTTATATTGCCCATCAACCAAAACGTCTATGTATTGCATTACTTCTTTATCTTTTAAATCACGGTCAAAAAGGAAACCCGTCCATGACCAAATCGTTTTATTAGGATACCGTTCTTTAAAAGCTTTAGCAAGTTTTGTGGTACCCTCGATGTTTTTAGGATGCATTGGCTCCCCACCTAATATTGATAGGCCTACTATGTAATCTTTATCGCATAACTCTAAGATTTTATTAATGGTTTCATCAGTAAATTCTTTACCGCCCCTAAAGTCATGTGTTTCAGGATTAAAACAATTTTTACAATTAAACGTACATCCTTGCATGAAAACCGAAACCCTTACACCTGGTCCGTTAGATATATCCATCTTTCTTATCTTATTATATCTCATGATTAAAGTTCAGCATCTTTATTATCGATGTGGATAACCCTTTCTTTTATTTCTTGAGTTCTTCCTTTATTCCAGAAATTAGTTCCTATATAACCACAAGTTCTTCTGGCTACGTTTAAAGTATCATGGTTTCTGTTACCACAATTTGGGCAATACCATTCCAAATTATCATCTAAAAGTATTTCACCATCATAACCACACTCTTGACAATAGTCAGACTTAGTATTTAATTCTGCATACATAATGTTATCATAAATAAACTTAATAACTTCCATTACTGCATCTAAATTACCAGTTAAGTTAGGTGTTTCTATATAACTTATTGCACCACCTGGTGAAAGTTCTTGAAACTCACTTTCTAATTTTAATTTAGTAAAAGCATCAATTTCTTCAAATACCGGAACGTGATATGAATTAGTTATGTAATCCCTATCAGTAATACCTTTAATCTTACCAAAACGTTCTCTTAAGCATTTAGCAAATTTATACGTGGTTGATTCAATTGGTGTTCCATAAACACTATAATCAATGTCCTCTTTTTCTTTCCACTCTTTACATTTTTCGTTTAACTTTCTCATAACGGCAAGACCAAATTCTTTTCCCTTACCATTATCAGTGTGTGAATGACCAGTCATGTATTTAACGCATTCATATAATCCAGCATAACCAAGTGATATCGTAGAGTAACCATGGTGTAATAATTCATGAATGCTTTCACCCTTACCAAGTCTTGCCAAAGCTCCGTGTTGCCATAAAATTGGAGCAACATCACTAGTTACCTTAGATAACCTCTTATGTCTTACCTGAAGAGCTCTATGACATAATTCTAGTCTTTCTTCCATTAACTTCCAGAACAAATCCATATCTTTATCAGCTGACAAAGCAACATCAACTAAATTTATGGTAACAACACCTTGGTTAAACCTACCATAGTACTTGCCTTTACCTTCAACGTAGTTTTTAGCATTTGCAATGTTCCCTAAATGAATTGATCTATCAGGTGTTAAAAATGATCTACATCCCATGCATGGATAACAATCACCTTCACCATTTTCATTTATCTTTAACTTCTTCATTATTTTTTCAGAAATATAATCCGGAACCATTCGTTTTGCAGTACATTTAGCCGCAAGTTCAGTTAAGTAATAGTATTTACTATCTTCATGAATATTATCTTCCTCAAGAACGTATAAAAGTTTTGGAAAGGCAGGAGTAATATAAACACCCTTTTCATTTTTCATTCCTTGTATTCTTTGATTTAAAACCTCTTCTATTATCATAGCAAGTTCTTCTTTATATTCATCGGTTTCACCTAAATACATGCAAACTGACAAAAATGGAGCTTGACCATTAGTCGTGGTCATTGAATTAATCTGGTATTGGAAAGTTTGAACACCATCAGTAATTTCCTTCTTCAAATCTTCTTTAGCGTATTTTTCACAATCCGCTTTATTAAATTTTCTTTTCTTATACTTATCTAAATAACGTTTATAACTTTCCCTAGCAAAAGGTGCTAAATGAGTAAGTGTTATCGTACAACCACCATACTGGCTTGATGACACCGCGGTAATAAGTTGGGTTGCAATCGTCATAGCAGTTAGGAATCTGTGTGGTCTTTCAATCATAACACCATTTATGTTAGTACCATTTTCAAGCATATCTTCTAAGTTAATTAAATCACAGTTATGAAGTGCGTTTTGTGCAAAATAGTCCATATCATGAAAATGAATTATACCTTCATCGTGGGCTTTTACAACATCTTCAGGAAGTAAAAACCTTCTTGTTATATCGGTTGAGGTAATACCCGCGATATAATCCCTTTGAGTAGTCACAACCTTAGCATTCTTGTTAGAATTTTCAGTATTCCAATACTCGTTTTCTCCATCTATTAATTCTTTAATAGAAAGATCCGTTGTATTACTTTTTCTAACAAGTTCTCTAGTATATCTATAGGTAATATATTCTTTTGCTAACGCAAATTTATTTAAAGCCATAAGTCTCATTTCAATTATGTCTTGAATATCTTCAACAAGCATTCTTCTTTTCTTTAAGCTTTCGATGTACTTTATAATGTTTTTAATTTGAGTGTCACTTACTCTATCTTCCTCTTGAACTTCGTTATTAGCCTTTTTAATAGCAATTTCTATTTTTTCTGGGCAATAATCTACTATATGTCCATCTCTTTTTACTATTTTCATAATTACTCCTCCTATGTTAACAACCTAACTATAGCACAATTATTTAAAAAGTCATTGTTGCATTTGCAACTTTTTAAAAAAAGTGATATTATTTTAATAAGAGGTGTAAAATGAAACATTTGTTCAGTAAAATTAGCGTAAAGGAAAAAGAAAAATTACTACGATTATTAGAAACAAATACCCTTAGTTTTCCAAAAAACACAACCATTTTATCAAGTACAAAAGATAACGTAATCGGAATAATTTTAGAAGGTCATGCCCAAATTACACGAACTGATTACAACGGAAACAGAACCATCATTGAAGAACTAAACGAAGAGTCTATTTTTGGCACCGTCATCTCTTCTTTAAAAAGTAATGAGTATGAAGTCATGACGAAAGAAAAAACTAAGGTTTTGATAATTGATTACCATAGTATAATTAACTATGAAAACACCAATCATAAATATTATAATCGATTTATCAAAAATTTACTTGAAATAACAACTGATATAATAGAGGAAAAAAACGAAAGAATTGAAATATTAACCAAAAAAACAATAAGAGACAAATTGCTAGAATATTTTAATACTTACTGTAAAAAACACGGAACAAGAATCATTTATTTACCTTTTAGTTATACTGATTTAGCAGATTATATAGCGGCAGATAGAAGTGCCATGTCAAGAGAATTAGGTTATTTAAAAGATGAAGGTTTCATAAAAACAAAAGGTAGAAGAATAAGTATTTTATACATGTAAAAAATCAGGATTAATTATCCTGATTTTTACTTTTCTTATCTTTTATTTCGTTCAATAATAAACTAATGAACATATCCTTATCAACTGAATAAGTCTTATCTGACCCATGTCTTCTATAACTTACTAAATTACCATCTTTTTCCTTATCCCCTAATACTAATATTATAGGTATTTTTTTAGTTTGTGAATCCCTCATTTTATAAGATAATTTTTCTTCTCTATCATCTAGCTCTACCCTAACATTTTTTTCTTTTAATGCATCATAGACTTCTTTAGCATACTCCAAATGATAATTATTATTAACAGGGATTACGGTCACTTGAACCGGTGCAAGCCACGTTGGGAAAGCGCCAGCATAGTGTTCTATTAATATACCAATAAACCTTTCTATTGAACCAAATATTACCCTATGCAACATAACCGGTCTTTTTTTAGATCCATCTTTATCAATGTATGTTAAATCAAATCTTTCAGGTAAATTCATATCAAGCTGAATAGTACCACACTGCCATACTCTTCCTAAAGAATCTTTTATATGAAAATCTAGTTTAGGACCATAAAACGCACCATCACCAGGATTTATCTTACAATCACGGCCTGCTTTATGGCAAGCTTCTTCTAATGCTTTTTCAGATTTATCCCATATTTTAATATCACCTATATATTTTTCCTCTGGCCTAGTAGATAATTCAATATCATAAGTAAGCCCAAAAATAGCATATATTCTATCAATAAAATTAATCAACTTTATAACTTCATCTTCAATTTGATCTTCCCTCATAAATATGTGAGCATCATCTTGGGTAAAAGTTCTAACTCTAAATAATCCATTTAACGCACCTGAAGCTTCGTGTCTATGAACTTGCCCCAATTCTCCTATTCTTAAAGGTAAATCCTTGTAAGAGTGAAGTGAATTTTTATAAACCAACATTCCGCCAGGACAATTCATTGGTTTTATTGCAAAAGTTTTATCATCAATTTCTGAAGTATACATATTTTCTCTATAATTATACCAATGTCCTGATAGCTCCCATAACTCTTTATTAAGCATTATTGGGGTTTTAACAAATTCATATCCTTCCTTAGTATGTTCTTCATACCAAAAATTCTCTAACGTATTTCTTAAAATCATACCATTGTTAAGAAAGAAAGGAAAACCTGGTCCGAATTCACTCATCATAAATAGTCCAAGCTCTTTACCTAATTTTTTATGATCCCTTTTTTTTGCTTCTTCTAAATAATTCAAATATTCATTCAAATCTTCTTCCGTTTCAAAGCATACACCATAAATTCTTTGAAGCATTTTGTTATTAGAGTCACCCTTCCAATAAGCACCGCTATGCTTCAAAAGCTTAAAATACTTAATTTTTTTGGTAGATTCAACGTGAGGTCCTCTACAAAGATCGGTAAAATCACCTTGAGTATAACAAGAAATTACGGTATTATCTTCGTCCATCCTGTTTATTAAATCTATTTTGTACGGATCATCTTTAAACCTTTCTAAAGCTTCTTTTTTAGAAATTTCTTCCCTATAAATTCTTTTATTTGCTTTAGAACATTTTTTCATTTCTTTTTCTATTTTTTGCAAATCTTCTTCGGTTAAAGTTTTGTCACCTAAATCTATGTCATAGTAAAAACCATCTTCTATAACTGGGCCTACCCAAAATTTAGCCTCTGGATATAAATGTTTTACCGCTTGTGCAAGCAAGTGCGCACAAGAATGGTTTAACTTATTTAGCTTTTCATCTTCTTTTATATTTATCATTTTTACACTCTCCTTATAATTAATTTTTTAACTCAAATGCCCTAATATTGAAACCACCTTGTTTTTTATAATAATAATTTATTAATGCCTCAATGTTTTTATACATTAAGTTGGGCTTTTCAATTTCAAAGCATCTAATATATAGTTTTATAAATTCTTCATCCGCCAGCTTAAATATATGACATTTTCTTTGATATTCTTCGTCTGTCAATATTTTATATATTTTTGTTTTAGGAAGTTTAGGAATGCTTAAATATTCAGCATATACATCATACATATCATAAAGTAATTTATAATATATCAAATTAAACTGCGGATTATTTTCTTTTAAAGATGCTTTTAATTCATCCATGTAATCCCACAAATGATAGTTGTTATTATCTAATTTGCTTGCTGTAATTTCATTAAAAGGCTTATCGATGTATTCAATTGCTTTGTCTTGAAGTTCTTTTACGCTGCCATCTAAATCATATATTACTTTACCATACGCAAACATATTACAAGTAGATTGTTTATTATCATTAAACTCTTCTTCCATGTAATTTAAAATACCTTCTTTGGTATTCATAAAATATTCAATTAAATAACTGTTGGAATCAGTGTTACCTCTTAGCGAATAATTACAATCATCTTTCAAAACCAAATATACGTCAATATCAGAATATTCATTTTGTGTTTGTGTAGCATAGCTACCACAAAGTACAGCGCCTACAACATCAGGATCATCTTCATATTTCTTTAAAAATTCTTTTAAAGCAAGCTTCCATTTTTCTACCATATATACACCTCCTATTAAACAAAAAAACGCTTCCAAAAAAGGAGCGTTTATACGCGGTACCATCCTACCTTATAACTTAATTTGATAACGTGTTTAATAAACACGGAAACATCTTTCGAGTTCTGCTTAGAAGTAGTAGTTTTATAATTAGTTTATCTATTTTACACCATCAATAGACTCTCTTTAAAACATCATTATAAAATCATGTCTTCATCAACGCATTTACGAGAAAATAATACTACAAATTACATTATAAGTCAATTATTTAATTAATAAAATTAAATTAATTTAGACATAATAAAAACACAATATGATTTTATAATTTAAATGGTGATCTGATGAAAAAGAAAAAAATATAAAAATAACATAGTAACTTCATCTGGCATGGATAACTCGTTTAGTGAGTATGACCCAGAACATAATTTAATCAAAAAATTCAGTTATTCTTCAAAAAAATATGCATACCGTGTGTTTAAATATTATTTTAATAATTTTTGGTATTATTAAAAAAAGGCTTTCATAACTATGAAAACCTTTTTTCTATTTCGTTTACTATCTCATTAATCTTGTCTTCTAATAAATCATCTTCTTTAATAACATAATCAAAATTTGAATCATCAAGTTCTATTTTCTTTCTTGCTTTAATTTCATAATACGTATCCTTATCATAAGGAGATTCAAATTTTACGTTATCTCCCAAAACACCATTTATAATTTTTGTGGTTCATAATTTCTTTTTGTTATACTATTAATATTATCATCATCACTTGAATTTAATTTTATTTTTATGACATTATAACCTTTTGTTTTTTCAAAACAACTTTCATCATTAAAATTCATATCAAAAACTAAAGAAAAATCTTTATCAATTAAAATCTTCATTCTTTTTTCATTTGTACTTTTTACTAAATCTTGAGTTTTATTATAATCAAACCCATTTGTTAAATAATAATTTCTAACATAATCATTACTTAATAAAAATATCTTTAATTTTATTGACAATTACCTTACTAACGTTAATTTTTTATCTCCATCATACCCAGTTATTGTTATTATGAATGGTACTTTATACTTTTTTAAATCATTAAACTTCATATTTTTAATAAAATCCATAATAAATAAGCCTCCTTACAATACATAATATAACCAAACTAACGCCTATTATTCTTACTTATCATTTCTATATCTTCGGTTAATTGCCTTATTCTTTCTATTATTCTAACGGATTTTACCCTTTCTAATTTATTGTTAGAAGTTACGCTTAAATGATCTTCTAACTCCTTCAAATTTAAGTTAGAAGTTATAAAAGTCGGTAAATTTTCTTGCATTCTATATTGTAATATGGTTCCCAAAACTTCATCCCTACTCCAAGAAGTTACACTTTCCGCTCCTAAATCATCAATTAAAAGAAGCTTAGCGTATTTTACTTCATTAAATTTTTCTTTATATTCGTCACCATCACTAGACTGAAAACAAGCTTTTAAACTTCTTAAATACTCGGGCCAATACACCAAAACACCTTTAACCCCATTTTTAGCTAGCTCATTAAACATAGCTGCTAGTAAATAAGTTTTTCCACAGCCAAAATTTCCATGTAAATATAAACCTTTTTTAATAGCACCCTTTTTATATTCTTTAATATAGCTTAAAATCCATTTAATTACTTGCTGCCTGTTTTTATCATCAGTGTAAATGTCTTTTATTTTTGCTTCCCTTATTTCTTTAGGAATATCAAAACTTGTTAGATTTTTTTGGTATTCGTTTTCTTTTAAAAACTTGTTTTTAAAACGACAAGCAACGTATGAAAAATTTAATTTACCATCTTTTAAAACAGGAAGATAACAAAATCCGTTCATGTTGTTCTTACACGTCATAAGGCCGTTACAATCCTTACAATTTTTATACTCTAAAACAGAATCTTCTAACATTGACGTGTATTTCATTAACTCTTCATCTTTTAAATTAATGCTTTGTACAAGACGCTTAAAAGTCTCATCTTTTTTAGCTTCTTCAAAAGATATTTTAAGTTTATAACTTAAATCATTTACATTCTTAATACTGTTAATGTTTTTCATATCAATCACCTATCTTACGTTTGAAATAAGTTTTAAGAAAATTCTTTTAACATATCCTTAAGAGATTTTTCATCTTCTTCACTTATTTTTTCTTTTTTTATACTTTGATTAAACCAATCTGGCACCTTTTCTTCTTTAACCATCTTAGATAAAGTTTTACTTTGATTGTTTTTATTTTCTCTTTTATATTCTTTTTCCGCGGCTTTCATAGCTTCTTCAACGGTTTCTACGTTAAGTCTTTTCCACTGTGAAGCAATTGTTTCTATATAAGCCCTAGTTAACTTTTTATTATTTATTTTAAGCACGTAATCAATTAAAACGTTAACAACGCCCGGATTTAACTTAAAATCAGTTAAAAGTGACTCTAATATGTTTAAATCACGAACTGATGGTTTTACCCCTTTATTAGCTCCCTTTAGAAAATTATACGGGCTGGTGTTTTCAAAAACATAAATCATTTTAGCTCTTTTTTCTTCAGAACCTACCGGATTTTTCAAATACTCAGGTTGACTTTTATACACTAACGATGGTAACTTATTTTCGTTTTCATACCTATAATAATTTCTTACGTTCTTTCTTAATAAATTCTTATCAATAAGTCCGTTTTCTTTTATCGAGTTTAAAATAGATGATTTCATTTCTATAGCATCCATATTATATACAAAAGATAAATTATTAATTAACTCCCTAACTTCATTGCTAAACGTTCTTGATGATATTATTCCGTTTGGTACGGATGATATTAAAAGATCAAAATCAAATTTATTATCAATTTTTATCTCACCCGTTTTATTGACCCTTAAATCCTCGTTTAAGTTATCATACTGAGTTCCAGGAACACTTTCAAATACATCATCAAACCTACTAGTAATTTCTTCATAAGAAGCTAAACTTAATTTAGGAACTTTAAAATATTTAACAATACTTTCATATTCTTTTTTTCCAACGTTATTATATAAAACTATGTTTAAAATTGGATGATTTAAAAATTCTGCAGCAGATATTGGAGAAAACATTTCATAAACGTAATTATTTATGTTCCCTTTTTTAACGAAAGTTTTAAGTAAACCAACAGCTTCTAGTTTTTTTCTTGCGGTTATAATAGAGTCCATTTTTATCCTCAAAGAAGTCATTAAATGGTGATGAGTATACTCCGCACTTAAAAGCTCCGTTTTATCCAAATCAGCCCATAAAGTATAATATAAACTAGTAGCTATACTACCAATTATGGGTTGGTATAGCATACTTATTATCTTTCTATCATGTTCGTTTAAAATAGTGCGGTTTACTACTACGAAAGTATCCGCAGGTAAAATATTTATGTCTTTCATAGTAGTAAACCTCCTTAATTAATATTGTAATTCATTTTTTACTTTATTTCAACTTTATAAATAAAAAAAGGCTAAATAATTTAACCTTTAAAATTTGATTACTTTTCTTTTATTGCTTTAAACATCTTTTTCCACAAATTAGTTTCTGAATAATTTAAAATACCTACCTTATAAACCTTAAGACCATACTTTATTAAAATAAAGTCCAAAAGAGCAAGTAATAAAATTGCTATTATAACTATGCCAGCCCCAATTTCTCCAGATAGCAAAAGGCTTGGTGCTAAAGAAATCGAAATAAGTGGGATACAACTTATAGCCTTAATAAATACTGCTCCTGGAAACATCGTTGAAGCAAGAATTAAATAATAACCTATTAAGCTAATTACCATTAATGGGGTTTGCAATTGCTGGTAATTCTCCATGTTGGTTGTCATCGATGCTAGAATTCCTGCTAAAAGTGAATATGCCAAGAAACTTAATACCAATAAAATAATTATAAGCGGAATAACGTAACCTAACTTATTAATTATGCCACTATTAGATAATGTATCTAATATTTCTCCTATATTAACGTTAGAAGTTGCTTGCGAAATAACTCCGTTTGAAGAGCTTACCGTTAACTTTCTTATTATTAATCCTACCGCACCATATATTAATAACATTGCACCTTGTATTAACACAAATAAATTACTTGATAATATTTTAGAAAAGAAATGAGTCTTTGGTGATACGTTACCAATTATAATTTCCATTCCCCTAGTTGACTTTTCTTCGTTTACCTCAGCACCTATCATTTGGGTTAGAAAAATTATTAGCATAAAGCAAGGAAGAACAATAATCATTGACGCAACCGATAAAACGTTTTTAGCATCTTCTTCATCTTTAGTTTTCTCTTCATTTATAAAGGTTCTTTTTATATCTACCGGTTTAGAAATTTTAGATAACTCATTTGGATCAATGTTAGAGTTTTGCATTGCTATCGTACTTTTAGCACTATTTAAACAAGTATATATAGCTTGGTATTTAACCATATCAACATATGAATCAGACACAAACTCAACACTAAATACGTTAGTTTCGTCTTTATTAATGATAAGAAGAATATCGTTAGTATCTTTTAACTTTTGTTTTTGTTTTTTTACGTCTTGTTTTTTTGTTACTATTACCTTTGAGTCAGTAAGATACTTATCTACGTTTTTTAAGTTATTTTCAATAACGTCATAATAACCTGTATTATCTATTACGTTTATCTTAACATCATCGTTAAAATCCCCTCCAAAAAAACCAATGATAGAATCAATGTTAATTAGGCCAACAATTATTATTGCAACAATTGCATTACCAATTAAAAACCACTTGTTTTTTAACTTTTTTAGTAAACTATACTTAGTTAAGAACTTAAATTTATTTTCCATATGCTTCACCTACTTTCGCAACAAAAATCTCTTCTAAAGAAGGTTCTTCCATAACGTACTTAGTAACGTTATTTCTTGTTTTTACGTATTCAAACACGTTTTTAGAATAGCTTTCATCTCTTATGTTAACCTCGTACGAACAAGCCGTTTTTAAAACGCTTATTACTCCTTCAATTTTTTCTAAATCCTTTTTTACAACGTCCCCTTCAATTATTATCTTCTTTATTTTATAATCTTTCTTTATGTCTTTTAAATAACCTTCCAAAACTGATTTACCTTTTACTAATATAACCAACTTTTCACAAAAAAGTTCGACATGATCCATTCTGTGAGAAGAAAATATAATTGAAGTTCCTTTTTGTTTAAGTTCTAAAATAACGCTTTTAAATAGTTCTATGTTAATTGGATCAAGCCCAGAAAATGGTTCATCTAATATAAGTAACTTAGGCTCATTTATTATTGCTGAAATAAACTGAACTTTTTGTTGGTTACCTTTAGATAAAGTATTTATTTTTCTATCTTTATATTCGGATATCTCAAACCTTTTTAAAAGTTTGTCTAGTCTTCTTAAAATAGTATCTTCATCTAAAGATTTTAAAGCACCATAAAAAAGCATTTGTTCTTTTACGGTTAATTTGGTAAGTAAACTTCTTTCTTCCGTTAAAAAACCTATTTTATCCGTTAAATTATAATCAATTTTTTTATTGTTAAAAGTTATCTTTCCACTATTAGGCTCAATTAAATTCATTATCATCCTAAAAGTAGTTGTTTTACCAGCACCATTAACTCCTAACAAACCAAATATTTCTCCGCTATCAACGTCAAACGAAAGATTATCAACTGCTTTAAAATCTCCATAATACTTAGTCACATTTTCAACTTTTAACATTTTTACACCTCTTCTTTTTTGGTGATCATTATTTTTGTTTGATTATTAAAATCTAACCCTTTTATATAATTAACAAACTCATCATAAGTTATATTACTATATATATCATAACAATCATCAATTATTTTTCCATATTCATTATACATAAATCTTACATGATTGCAAATAGAATCTGGAGACTCAAAAGTTTTAACGTAATTTGAAATAGCCGCTTTTTTAAATAACTCAAATTCTTTTTTCATGTCTATATTTTCTAAAAGTTTTTCATCAATTAATGATTTTACCTTTTTTTCATCAAGTATGTCTGAAGAAAAAATAATTAATACAAAATCTTTTCCAATCTCATGTGAATAATTAAAATATGACTTAACTAAGTTGTTTTTTATTAAATCTTCAGTAAACCCTGATAAACAGCCAAACTTAATTCTTAAAAAAGTCTTTATCGCAAACCTTCTTTTATAATCTTCTTTTTCATCAGAAAGTTCCTTGATTTTCATTTTATACGCATATCCAAATTTTGTTGCACTTACGTTGTGTGAAATTACTTCCTCTTTTTTAGCGACTTTACTTGGTTCTTCATACTTTTTACATACTATTTTAAAAGGTTTTTCAAACTTCTTACTTGATTGATTTTTTTTAATTGTTTCAAAAACCTCATTTTCATCTAAATCCCCAACTACTACTAAAAACATGTTAGATGGATGATAAAAAGTATTATAGCACTCATATAAATCTTCTTTTGTAATTTTTTTAATATCCTTTTTAGTACCCGCAATATCATATTTCATTGGACTTTTAACAAATGCGTTATAATACAGTTTATCATATATTGTTTGGTTTGGATTATTACTATACATATCTATTTCCTGACCAATTATCCCTTTTTCTTTTTCAACGTTTTCATCAGTAAAATAAGGAGTCTGAACCATATCAATTAACTTTGTTAAATTATCATAGAAATTATCACTGCAAACAAAATAATAATAAGTTTTATCATAACTAGTAGCAGCGTTTAAATAAGCTCCTTTATTTTGAAATTCCTCAAAATAATTTATTTTTTCTTTACTTTCAAATAACTTGTGCTCTAAAAAATGTGCTATACCTAGTGGAAAAGATTTCATTTTTGTTTGCCCTATCGGGATAAACTCATTTTTTAAAGATCCATATCTAGTTTGAAAAAAAGCCATTTTTTTCTGAAAACCAGGTGTTTTATAAACAATTACCTCTAATCCGTTATCTAGTGTATCATAATACACGTTAGCATTTATTTTACTTATTTTAATACTATTCACTGGTCTTTCCCCCTTTAAAGAAAAATGAGTCAGTAACATAAATTTTATCAAATAATTTTTCCACGTCTTCCTTAGTTACTTTTTGTATTTCTTTTATCTTTGTTTTTATATCTTTTTCATTGTAAAGCTTAGATGCATAAATGGGTAAAATGTAGTTATACAAATCATCTTGGCTTTCTTTTAGTGAAGAAGTTATTTCCGTAATGGATCTTTTAACCTCATCATCTGTCACCCGTTTCATGCTGTTAACTACTTTTATAATTAAATCTAACGTTTTTTCATAATTTTCAGCTTCTATTCCAGATATTATCTCAATCATGTTATCATCTTTTTCATACCTCGAAAAACAAGAATATGCTAAAGAGTTCTTTTCCCTTACCGTATCAAACAACCTTGCGCTTGCTCCGCCTCCTAAAATGTTATTATAAACAGGAAGAACGTACGTTGATTCATAATCACTTAAATCCTTTAATTTTAATCCTACGGTTAAAATTGATTGTAATCCATTATATTCTTCTATTTTTTTATTGAAGCTATCAGGTATTTCAGTTTGTATTTTTAGTTTTTTATCATACTTTTTAGTTTTTAAATTTAAGAATAACTTATCAAATGATATGTCAGATACTTTATTACCTGCCACCATGAATTTAACTTCGCTGTTATTAATCATGTTTAAATATTCCTTATATAAAGATTCATTTGTTACTTTATTTAGTATTTCAATTTCTGGTTTAAAGGATATAGCTGTATCATAACCCATCTGTTTACATAGCATGTTTTCAGCATAAGACGTAGCGTTTTCTTTTTCGGATTCTAAATAAGATCTTAACCTCTGGGTTGCTAAAGAATATTCTTCCTCATTAAACTTTCCGTCAACCACATTTGGATTAAAAATTATTTCATAAAAAGTATCTATTACGTTATTAATTACGTTTTTTTCTGAATATTTTTCATCTAAACACCTAAATATAAAATAATTAATTGCGTAATTACCTTCCCTTCTAAAACCAGAAGAATAATAAGCATCAAAATTTTCTAAACAATTTATGTTTAAAAGTCTATTTGAAGGATATTTATTACAAGAGTGAATTAATATGTTTCTGATTAAGGTTCTCGTAACAAACATTTCTTTTTTTATTGGCATCTTAAAAAAAAGAATTCCACTAACCGATTTAAATTTATCTACGTTAACATAAGTTATTGGAATTTGATTAATTTTATCTTTAATTATTTCCATTTTATCACCTCTTTGTTAGTATGTTCTTTATACTAAAATTGATTCTAAAACTAGCTTTATCATTTCATCAAAACCGGTTTGTCTTTCTTTACTAGGTAATTCTTCACCCGTTATTAAACTATTAGAAACGGTTAATACACATGATGCTTTCTTATTTAAATACTTTGCATTAGCAAAAAGTGCAAAAGTTTCCATTTCTACCAAATTACAATTATATTTTTCACGCAAAACTTTTATATCCTCGGTTTCATTATAATATACATCACTGCAAAACACGTTAGATTTAACTAATTTAATATTATTTAAATTAGCCGCTTTAATTATCCTATCATTTAAACTTATGCTGCTTTCCATTTCGTTAGAGTCATCATTATTAAGCACTTTAGCATAACTAGATAAAGAATAAGTTTTATCTACCAAAACAACACTTTTTAACGGAATGTTATTATTTATAGAACCGGCACTACCAATTCTTATTATGTTTTCAACATCATAAAACTTAAATAGTTCATAAGAATATATTCCCATTGATGGATTACCCATACCATGTGCCATTACGGTAACCTTATTTCCTTTATAATAACCAGTATAGGCGTACATTCCCCTTACGCTATTAACCAACTTATAATCTTTTAAGTATTTTTCTGCAACGTACTTAGCCCTTAACGGATCACCTGGCATTATTACTGTTTTTGCTATTTCTCCTTTTAATGCCTCATTATGAGGTGTTGGCGTACTATTATCTTTATTCAAAATAAAACCTCCTTATTAAAAATATTATACCATAAAAGCTTAATTAAATAATTTTTTTGTGATAAAAATTTAAACGTTAAGATAAGATTTTATGACTTAAAAATACATAAAGTAAAAGAAGAACTATTCATCAAGTTCTTCTTCTTTTTTATCATCATATTTTACCAAAACCTCTCTTGGTTTAGAACCATTAGGAGGTCCTACTATACCTCTTTCTTCAAGTAAATCGATCATTCTTGCCGCTCTATTATAACCAAGTCTAAATTTTCTTTGTAAAAGTGATGCACTAGTTTTACCACTTTTAATTACAAAATCCACTATTTCATTGTATAAAGGATCATCATATTGGTCATCTTTTTCATCATAACTTGACGCACCTTGAGGTTTTTCGGTTAAATTTGTAAAAGTTTCATCATACTTAGCTTTTTGTTGCTTAACCGTATAGTCAACAACCCTTTGAACCTCTTCTTCAGAAACGAAAGAGCCTTGAATTCTGGTAGGAGTTCCTTCACCCATAGGTAAAAATAACATATCACCTTTCCCGATAAGCTTTTCTGCTCCCGTCATGTCAAGAATCGTTCTCGAGTCAATTGATGAAGAAACGGTAAATGCTATTCTAGAAGGAATATTTGCTTTAACAACACCAGTAATAACGTCAGTTGATGGTCTTTGTGTTGCAACAATAAGATGAATTCCTGCCGCCCTAGCCATTTGGGTTATTCTCATGATAGAATCCTCTACTTCTTTTGCTGCAACCAACATAAGGTCCGCAAGTTCGTCTATTAAAACAACGATGTATGGTAACTTTTTAACACTTAAATCACCAGAATCAATTTTTCTTTGAATCATACGGTTATAACCTTCAATGTTTTTGGTCCCACTATCACTTAACAAGTCATAACGGCGTTCCATTTCTTCAACTATTTTTTTTAGTACTATCGAAGCTTTCTTAGGATCATTTACAACCGGAGCCAAAAGGTGTGGAGCTCCATTATACATTGAAAGTTCAACCTTTTTAGGGTCAATCATAACAAGTTTAACTTCATCGGGTTTTGCCCTCATTAAAATACTTGTAATAACGGAATTAACACACACTGATTTACCAGAACCAGTAGCACCCGCAATAAGTAAATGCGGTGTTTTATTAACCTCCATCCACCTTGGATTACCCATTATGTCTTTTCCTAATACGGCAAGTAATTTACTATCTTCCTTTTCCTTTGGAATCGCCGCTAGAACCTCTCTTAAAGAAACGGGCGTTGTAACCTTGTTAGGAATGTCTATACCAATGGTACTTTTACCAGGAATAGGAGCTTGTATTCTAACGTCCTTAGCCGCTAAAGCAAGGGCTATTTCTTTATTCAAACTTAAAATCTTACTTACTTTAGTACCGGATTTTATTTCAAGTTCGTACTGGGTAACCGTTGGTCCAACGTGAGCTTCAACAACTTTCCCATAAATATCAAAATCAGTCAAAACCTGCTCTAATAACTTAATGTTTGAAGATATGTTTTCCTCATTAGCTTTTGTATTAACTTTCTTAGGTACGTTTAAAAGTGATAAAGGTGGAAGTTTATACTCACCGGTAGATGGTTCCTCCTCTTCTTCCTCCTCTTTTTCTTCTAAATTAACGTGATTTAAATCGTTAACACTGGATATAATAACCCTTTTATCCTTAGGTTCTTCAGTTGTTTCTTCTTCATTTTCCGCTTCTTTTTCTTTTTCATCACTTTTCTTAGGTTTTAAAAATGCTACCACCTTTTTCAAAACAGATGCTAAAGA
Source organism: uncultured Bacilli bacterium (assembly GCA_944329425.1). Lineage (GTDB taxonomy): Bacteria > Bacillota_I > Bacilli_A > RF39 > UBA660 > Aphodocola. The sequence goes on along the minus strand of CALVIG010000010.1, from coordinate 14,380 downwards.
AACGTTAAATATGAGTATAATTCCAAATAATATAAGAGCCCAGCAAACTATCTTTGAACCTAAAACATCAAATGCTAAAACAAATAAGTATGAAAATATTGCTCCAAGCATACCCCCGCCCTCAATGTAATTAACGTCATTAAAACCCGCAACAACGTTTGCTATCGTTTCTTCAAATACTACTTTTCCAATATTAGTATCATACATCACGTACTTAACGTGTGACATAGAAAGAATTGCTATCGCAAATAAATAAAAACCTATTAATTTTTTACTAAAAAGTTTTGGCTTTTCCCTAAATAAAAGAATATATCCACCAACTATTAAAAAGAAAACCAATCCCCAGTTATAAAAAGAACCGAACAAAAATATTCCAAAATTACTAACCATCTTCCCAATAAAACCAGATCTTAAAAGACCTAAAATAGTTAAAACTATATATATAATTCCTATTATCTCAACAGGAATTTTCCCCTTTTTTTTACTAGAAGATGACGTTTTTTTCTTAGCCATCATTTCACCCCGCTATCATAAATAATTATATCACGTAAAATAAAAGATGTAAATTAAAGCCAAAACATTTAAACATAACTTTACTAAAAAAGGAAAAATAACTTAGTTATTTTTCCTTATTTCTACCATAATTAAATAAGTATTGTATTGCTATTGCACTATATTTACCATAAGTTTTAATGGCAAAGTTTCGTATGTTTTTTTCACCCTCAATCGCGTAATCTTTTTTCATCACTTTTTTTACCCAAGTATCAATCGGAAACACATCATATTTTTGATAAGCAAATAAAAGTATACATGAAGCTACCTTAGGCCCAATACCAGCGTTTTCCATTAATTTATTCAAAGCTTCATTAGTTTCCAAACCATAAAATTCGTTTAAATCAATATCATTATCATTAATTTTATCTATCATTCGTTTTATGTATTTATCCCTAAAACCAACTTTACAAGCCCTTAATTCTTCTTCTGTTACGTTCTTTAAATCTTTATAAGAGGGAAAAAGATAATACTCTTTGTCGTTAAAATTAACTTTTTTACCATAACGTGTTGCAATGTTATTAAGAGCATTTGCTATTTGAGGAACACCATTATTAGATGAAATAATGTATTCTATTATCGTTTCAAAAGGATCTTGCCTAATCATCATTAAACCATCAGAAAACTTTATCGCGGGAATAAGTTTATTATCTTTACTCTCTAAAAAAGAATTAATAACCGAATAATCATTATCTAAATCAAAGTAATTTTTAACCACGTTTTCCAAATCATTTTCATTATTTGAAGAAACGCATAAAAAACCATCTTCCATAAAAACGTTTATTACTCTATCTTTTAAAATAACGTCATAACTACCATCTTCTTGCACAAAAAACCTAAAAATTTGTCCGCAAGTTATGGTGTCACTTAGTTTGAATGGTTTTTCTATTTTTATTTTTATCATTACTAAACTCCCTATCCATAAATAAACTAGAAATTATAAGTATAATAAATCCTAATAAAATGCTTGCAATTACGTCAGTTAAATAATGTGCTCCAAAATATACCCTACTTATCGCGGTTAATATAATCATAAGCGAAAATATAACGATTAGGGGTTTCTTTAATTTGCCATCAACTTTTTTATATACTAGTAAAATAAGAGTCCCATAAAAAAGAAAAGAAGATATGGTATGACCAGAAGGATAACTAAAACCTGATTGAATAATCCATTTCCAAGAAGGCCTTGTTCGTCTTATGATCATTTTTAAAGCTTGTATTAATATAACACCAACACCAACGTTTACCATAATGTATTTAAAGTCTGAAAAGCTTTTTTTCTTAATAAAGAATATGGCAGTAATTATAAGTAAAACAATTATGCCAATAGTTGACGCTAAATTTGTTATAACATATAAAATTTTAGTAATTAAATCATTTTCAAACCTTATTAAACCATTAAAAATCATTTCATCAAGCATGTTTGTTTTTCCTAAAATAACAAACAAAGTAAGTGCTACGAAACAAATAAATAACACCGCTATAACATAATATTCTTTCTTCATGTTCTTCATCATAATTCCCCATTTCTAAATTTTAAATACATCTTTTTTTATTCTTATTTCTTCTTGATTAGCCTTAAAAAGCTTAGAACATTTTTTTGTTAATATTTTTTGTGAATCAACCGACCAGTTAGATACAAAACCAAGTTCGTTTGCTTTTTGCATTTCATAAGTTCTTATTCTAACCTGCATTTGTGAATCTTTATAAGTATTTACGTTAACGTTTAACGAACGATAACCATTGTATTTAGGATTCTTAATCAAATCATTTTCTGAACCGTCAATAATGCTACATATCCTTTTCAAAACAGATAATGCCTCATAGCATTCATCAATTTTAGAAACAATCATTCTTATGGCAACTAAATCATGAATATCGTAAACACCAATTCCCTTTTTTTCTTCACCGTAAATTGCTCCTACGTTTTTCACCTTAAAGTTATACTCCATGTCAACGTTCATATCTTTCAATATTTCTTTTGTTCTATTACCTATATACCTACATTCATCTATATGTTCCCGTTTTATTTTACTTCTAATTTCGTTATACTTAATAAATTCTCCTGGATTTAAATAAAATAATGATAAATCTTGTAACTCATCTTTTATTTGGTATATTCCAAGAATTCTTGCTAAATTAACGTAAAACTCATCAGTTTCCGTAGCAATTTCTATTTGCTTATCGGGTGGTAACGCACCTAATGTAAACATGTTATGTAACCTATCCACAAGCTTTATTGCAATTATCCTAGCATCTTTAGTTATGCATTCTAATATTTTTTCATGGGTAGCAGACTTTTGTTCTTTTTTGTTAGCAAAATTTGATTTTTTCATCTTGGTAACCCCATCTACTAAAATGGCTACGTTTTTTCCAAAGTTTTCTTCAATGTCTTTTAACGTGTAATTAGTATCTTCCACGGTATCATGAAGCAAAGCTGCACAAACGGTTTCATAATCAAAACCTGCTTGAGCTAAAACGTAGGCAACGTTCAAAGGGTGACTAATGTATGCTTCGCCACTTTTTCTTTTTTGATTGGCGTGTAATCCGTTAGCAACCCTATATGCTTTTAAAATTAATTGTACGTTTTCGTACGAATAATTTTTATTTTTTGATATCAAAATCAAAAAGTCAAAATAATTTTTGTCAAATTTTTTTGATAACTCCATAAAATATTTATTTACGTCAACCATAACCCACCTCTTTGTAATATATATGATACTACAAAAGTTAAAAAAAAGCACTAATAAGTGCCTATTTTATTATATCTTCGAAGATTTTTAAAGATAGCTTTATAGCATCATGCTTTAAAGATCCGCTTTCTATCGTAATAAAATTATCTTTAATTACGTTTACATCCATTTTATTTAAACTAACATTATCTATTACAACAGGATCTTTTTCTTCCTCGCGATGATACTTATTTATGTATTTTTTAGGAATTTTACCATCATTAACTATAACCGTTTGTATTTTTCTTTTTCCTAAATAATTATTTAATACATTTATATGATCACTTACGGTAAAATCGTCGGTCTCTCCTGGTTGGGTAAACATGTTACATACGTAAAGAATTTTACCCTTAGATTCATCAATTGCATCAATTACGTCTTTACATATTAAATTGCAAGATATGCTAGTATATAAACTACCCATACTAAGAATGATCATATCGGCTTCTTTTATGGTTTTTATAACCGAAGGATTTATTAAAGGGGCTTGTTTATAATATATATCTTTTATCGCCTTTTCCGACATGGTGATATTATGTTCACCTTCAACTACACTATCATCTTGCATAACACCAATTAAGGTAACGTTATCCTCGGTTAATGGTAAAACACTTCCCTTTATGTTAAGAACCTTAGATAAAGATTTTATTCCATCCGAAACGTTTCCGGTTATGTTACATAAAGCTGCTAAAAGAAGGTTTCCTACCGTATGACCATTTAAGTCACTCGTCGTATTAAACCTATATTCTAAAAGGCTTTCAAATAAAGGCTCAGTATCAGATAAAGCTGCTAAAACCTTCCTTAAATCACCAACGGCAGGGATGTCAAACTCTTGCCTTAACTTACCAGTTGACCTTCCATCGTCACAAACAGACACAACAACAGATATATCAACAGGAAATTGTTTAAGCCCCCTTACCAGTGTAGACGTTCCAGTACCACCACCTAATATAACAACTTTTTTATTCATAATTATCACCTCTTAAATACTCGTTAAATAAAAGCTCTTGGCCCAAGGTTGTTTGATCACCATGTCCAGGATATATTAACATGCTTTTATCATAACCTTTTATTTTATTTAAACTGCTTATCATTGCTTTAAAATCACCACCCAAAAGATCACATCTTCCTATGGAACCTTTAAATATAAAATCCCCAACAAACATAACATTATTTGTTTTAAAATAGAAAGAAACAGCATCTTCTTTATGTCCTTTAGTATCGATAATCTCAAATGAAAATGGGCCAACGTTCTGATTTTTAAGACTTTTATAATCTATTACGTTAACATTATATTCTTTTTTTAACTCTTCTAACGCACCAACGTGATCAAAATGATAATGAGTCACCAAAATTGCTAATACTTTATTATCTTTAATTACCCTTTTAATCTTTTCCTTTTCAGCACCAGGATCTATTATTAAACATTCTTTATTAGCGGATACTACGTAACAGTTTTCTTTTAAGTACCCAACTTCTACACGCTGTATTTTCATGTTAACCAAGCTCCATTACCAAAGCTTCATACATTAAATCAACTAAATAACTACTTGGTTGTAAATTATACTTACTTATAAGTCTTTCAAAAACGTCATCAGTAACTTCAAGATTCATAAGCTTAAATATTGATACTTTTTCGTTTTTCATACGATCTAAATACTTTCTTGTATATGAATTATCAATGATTAGTAATGGTAAATCTTCAGAGAAATCTTTAAATTTTTTCATTATTGTTTTAGTTGTTTTCACGTATTTAAAAGAATCATTATCATAATCTAACATTTTTAATATGTCTGGTATGTTTATTTTAGATTTATCTAACCTATAATCAAACCTATCTTCTAACGTCATTTTATTAATTTTAAGAGCAGAAATTTGTGCTATATCTCCTTTTTTAGGATCAGGTGAAGTTGGAATTAATTCTAAAATTACGTACCTTTTGTTTTTTATATCCATATCTTTTACCTTCTTTCATCATAAGTATCTAAGAAATTATGTTTTTCCCCTTTTGTTTTATACGCTCTCATCATATCAAGGTTAACGTTTTCGGTTGACCTAAATATATTATAAGGAATAAACTTACTTTCTTTTTCTAGACCTTCTATTAATTTTTTTATTTCTAGCCTTTTCGAATTTTGGTTATCAACGTCGTTATTTTTTTCGGTAAAACGGCATGCACAATTTAAAAATTTCAAATCGTTATATTTTACCCAAGCTTTTATGTCTTTTTCCCTTACTAAGTAAAGCGGTCTAATTAATTCCATGTTATCAAAGTTATCACTATGAAGTTTCGGCATCATACCTTTTATTTCACCACCGTAAATAATACTAAGTAAGGTTGTTTCAATAACATCGTCAAAGTGATGTCCTAAAGCTATTTTATTACAGCCTAAACTTTGAGCGTACGAATATAAACATCCCCTTCGCATCCTTGCGCATAAATAGCATGGAGAACCTTCGTTTACGTTATAAACACTGCTAAATATGTCTGAATCAAAAATATTTATGTTAATGTTAAGCTTTTTAGCATTTTCCTCTATTAAATTCCTGTTTTCCTTATTGTATCCTGGATCCATAACTATGTACTTGACTTCAAAATTAACGTTACCATGTTTATGTATTTCTTCTATACATTTTGCTAACAAAAAAGAATCTTTTCCGCCTGATATACAAACCGCTACTTTATCGCCTTCTTTTATTAATTCATAATCTCTAATAGCTTTAGTAAACGGCCTGTAAATTTCTTTTCTAAACCTAACAATTATACTTCTTTCAACGTCCTTATAATCTTTCATTTAAGCACTTCCTTTGAACCTCTTTAATAATTTTAACATAAATCATGTAAATTAAAAACCATGATATAGCATAATAATTATTAGGAGGTATGTATGAGTCTTAGAAATTTAAAAATTTTAGGTGTTATAATTGCGTTTATTCTTTGTTTCCCTCTTCATTTTTTATATGATAAAATTCCTTGCTTTTTAACTAGTATAGTAGCGCCCGTTAACGAAAGTATCATGGAGCACATGAAAATATTATTTGGTAGCATATTATTATCTGGGGTAATTCAAAAAATAATAGTAAAATTAAACGATTTACCTTTTAAAAACATATGTATATCTAACGTTTGTGTTTCTTTTTTATCAATACCAATTTTCTTAATATTGTACTTGCCAATTTATTATTCTTTTGGAGAATATTTACCACTTACGATATTATTAATGTTAATAACAATAATAATATCACAGCTAATATCGGTAATAATTATTAAAAAAACGGATTTACATATGGAAAACGTTGCAATAATACTGGTAATAATCATATACGTGATTTTTGGAATACTAACGTATAATCCACCAAAAACCGATGTTTTTTTAGACCCGATAAGCTTAAAATACGGAATAAATGAAAAGTAAACCAAGTTTAGGTTTACTTTTTGTTTTATGACAAATGCTTCATAAAGCACGTGAGTTTACTTTTGTGACTTGGTTTTGAGATTCATCGTATTCTAGTCCTTCTGTTTTATACTTAGCATTGGGATTAAAATTAGGATTTTGAACAAACACGATTTCTTTTTTTTCATAATCATACGAAAACGACCCAAGTATGAATTGTGGTACTAAATAATACATGTTATCTAATTGGTTATGATACCATATAGGTAAAGAAGCGTCTTTAAAAATTTCTTTAGGAAAAGCAAATATGGTAACACTTCTACCGTTTTTATAACTATTAATAACTTTATCACTATGACAATGATAAACAAAATCACTTAATAAAAACGTATCAATTCCCGTACTTAATGATTTATTAAACATAACCGTACTAGTAATATCATTCGATTCATATCTAAAACTAAAATTAATATCCTTCATTTGGTTAGCGGTTAAACCACCAATATGTCTTCCTACAACCAAATTTTCATTAGAAAAAAGTTGTTCTAAAGCTTTACCAGCTTGTCTTGGTAACTTACCATCTATTTTAGGAACGTAATCTAACTGGCTTAAGTAAATTTGCGTTAAAGCAGGATATTTTTTTAACTTGTTTTCTACATCATTCACAAAAGATAGTGGTAAATAATATTTTTCTTTATTTTCGTTTCTTTTTATAATGTATCTTCTTAATTGATCCATTTTTTTATTAATTTCTATTTTCTTTTTTAAGTCATTTAGTTTCATCAAATCAACCTCTTATTTTATGTTTTCCACAACCTTCTTTAAGAAACCACTTTTACTTACTTTGTTTTCAATTAAATATGATACGGAAATTATAATGCTTCCAAAAAAAGCGATTAACATATCTTCCATCGTATCATTAACTCCTGTATCTAAATTATGCTGAACATCCATTTTCAAAAAAGTATCAGCGCCAAACTCTACAAACTCCCATAAAGAAGCAATCATCAAACTAAAACTTATTATAAATAAAACGTTAAAAGCCTTGTTTTTGTCTTTGTAAACGCCAAACCAATCCATAACAACCAGTGCAAAAACAGACGTTAAAACTCCCGCTAAAAAATGTGCAAACAAATCATACCACCATACACTATTATATAAATTAACAACACTTCCTAAGAACTGTGCAAGTATTATAAATAAAATATATACAAGCTGCATAGCGTCATTGATCTTTATTTTAAATATCTAATTAACTATTCTAGGAATAAATAGTACAAAAATTATTGATAAGCTAGCTAAAAGTCTATCATAAGCTCCTATGTTAAGATCCCTAACCGCATAACATACTGAAGCCAAACTAGCTAAAAATATTAAAACGTTATTTAGTTTTCTCATTTTTAATATCTCCTTATAAAATAATTGTTATTTATGTTTTTTAACAAAATTATATGCATCTTTACACATTTGCTCCACGCTTTTTTCAGCTTTCCATCCCAATTTTTCATAAGCATAAGAAGGATCAGCGTAGCAAGCGTCAATATCTCCAGGTCTTCTTTCTTTAATTGCGTACTTAACGTCAACGTTATTTACTTTCATAAAAGTATTTACTAAATCAAGAACGCTATATCCTTTACCTGTTCCTAAATTATACGCATCACACCCAGTACTATTAAGAACCTTCTCTATGGCTTTTACGTGTCCTTTAGCTAAATCAACCACGTGAATATAATCCCTTACACCAGTTCCATCATGCGTATCATAATCATTACCAAAAATACCTAAACATTCTAGCTCATGTGTTGCTACCTTAATTATGTAAGGCATTAAGTTATTTGGTATACCGTTAGGATTTTCACCTAAAAGACCAGACTCATGTGCACCAATCGGGTTAAAGTACCTTAATATAGCAATACTCCATTCGTTATCAGCTTTATATAAATCCCTTAGTATTCCCTCAATTATAAGCTTTGTTGTCCCATATGGGTTTGTTGTAGATAAAGGAAAGTTTTCCTTAATTGGTAAACTTTTAGGTTTTCCATATACGGTTGCACTAGAAGAAAAAGCTATTTTTTTAACGCCAAATTCATTAGCTACCTCAAGTAAAGATAACGTTGAATCCAAGTTGTTACGATAATACATAAGTGGTTTACTAACGGATTCACCTACTGCTTTATAACCCGCAAAGTGTATTATTGCATCTATTTTATGCTCTTTAAAAATATTTCTTAAAGCCTCTTTATCACACACATCATTTTCATAAAATGAAACCTTTTTATTAGTAATATTTTCTATGTAACCTACCACTTCTTTTTTAGAATTAGATAAATTATCTATTATTACAACATCATAACCAGCATCTAGTAATTCTACGCAGGTATGACTACCTATAAAACCGGTACCACCCGTAACCAAAATTTTCATGTTATCACCTCTAATCTAATTATACCAAATAATTAAAAAAAGATTCTACAAAGAATCTTTTAGTTTACTTATTTTTTGAGTTCTTGACAGCCAATCTTCCTTAGTCATTATGGTTTTATACTCATCAATCATGTTACCAGCTTCACTCTTAAAAGCATCCTCGTTTATCTTATACGGCTTAAAACCTAACTTCGTCAAAGTACGTTTAGCTTTTAAATTACCATCTAAATAAGCGCAAACTATACTTTCATAACCCAATTTAAACAAATAATCAATCACGCTAACAACCGCCTCAGGCATATACCCATTACCCCAATAACTAGGATGCAAGTTATAAATTATTTCAATCATCATGTTTTTAGAGTCTTCGTCAGTTGTTAATATATTACCAATAGGCTCATTATCAAGGTAAACAATCCAATCAAACATATGGGCTTTTTTTAACTTAGAATAATATTTTTTTATTCCACCATTAAATAAAGATAATATCTTATTAGGATCATTCTTCACTAATTTACATTCACCATCGACGTTTTTTAATTTATTAAAATCATATTCATAGACCCTTAAAAAGTCTTCTTTTTGTCCTTTCTTTATTATTAGTCGTTTTGTTTTTAATTCAACAGTTTCATAATTCATATTACCACCACCAACATAAAGTAATTACAAAGTCCTTGACATGTATGGCTATTTATTATAGCTACAAAAAAAGTAATAATCAATATTTTATTTAAAACTTTTTAAACTTTTTTTATTTGGATAAATTAATGTTATTTTTTATCAAAAAATGCTTGATAAATAATAAAATTCTTGTTATTATATTTATGCAAGTTTTATGGCGATGTAGCTCAGCTGGCTAGAGCGTTCGGTTCATACCCGAAAGGTCGAGGGTTCGATCCCCCCCGTCGCTACCAAATGAAAATAACTAGATAAAGTATCTAGTTTTTTTATTTATAAAAAACATATTACGTTATAAATATCGATATAATTTACCGCTTTATATAGAATTGATTTATATTGCATGATATAATGATGGTGGTGATAAAGATGAAAAAATTATTAATCGCGTTAATGTTGATTTTTTGTGTTTGTGGTTGTAATAATAATCAATATGATGATTTAAAGCATTATGATTTAAAGGATAGAGATACCAAAACCACTGTATATCAAACGATAAATGATAAAACAAAGCAAGAAGAAACTTATGTTGTTACGGATATTACCCCTAAAGGTAGTGAAGCATCATTTGATGGATTATTTTACAAAATCTCTGATAATGATTATATTAAAATTGACGAGTTTGAGTCTTGTAATTCAAGTTCTTATAAACATAAAAATGAAAATTATTTTTCAGAAGACAAATTATATATTACAAGGTGTTCTGGAGGAAGGGTTTATGAGTATACGTTAGATGGAATTAATACAAAGAAAAAAGATTTATCTTCAATTGTAAATTTATATATGGCTAAAGTTAAAGAAATCAAAAATGGATACGTATATTTTGAAGGTGAAGAAGGAGATTTTTCAGGGCAAGCTAAAAACGTTAGGTGTTCAATAGAAAAACATGAATGTGAAAATATAGATTAGTTACAAAAAAGAGGTTTTAAAAATGAAAAACATAGAAAAAATAATTAAAAATACGAATGAACAAAATCAAGATAAAGTTGACTGGTCAAAGGCATGGTCAAAGAAATATCCCGTTCTTGAAACGTACCAAAATAAAATAAACGTAAAAGATTATGAAAAGAAATTAAATGAACTTACTACTTCATTAATGAATGATTATGGATACAGCTACCAAGATGCCATGTTAATATTAAAAGATATTTTATATAAAGAATACATTAAAAATAAATAAAATCATGGACTATGATATTATTTTAGAAAAACTATTTAAATCTAAGTTTAGAAGTAGTTTTCGTTTAAGAAAATACATGGTAGATTATATTAATGAAAAAGGAATGGATGAAATAAAAAAACATGCCTATGATTTTATAAATAAAAGGTTGGCACCTTCCGTGATACCTAATGATGGAAAACAAACGCCCATGAAAGGACATCCAGTATTTATAGCACAACATGCTTGTGCCTGTTGTTGTAGAAGTTGCTTAGAAAAATGGCATCATATCCCTAAAGGAAAAAATCTAACTGAAAAAGAAATTAATTATATTGTAAATTTACTTATGATGTGGATAACTAAACAATTACAAAAAACTAATATAAATAAAACAGCTTAATTTTCATAAGCTGTTTTTATAAGTTTAAACGTGTAAATCATTTAAACAAAGATAAAACCTTAACTAACCATGATTGTAAAAATGGTGCTTTGTATACTCTTTTTAATTTTTTATCTTCCACTGCTCTTACAATTTGAATAATAATTGAATCTAATTTCTTTTTTTCGGTCAAAAACAAAAAAGCGTGCTCTAAATTATAAAGAATATCTTTTACATCTTTAAAATACTTATCGTTATTATATTTGCTATCAATTACATAATTATTAAAACCAGTATGATAAAGTCCAGGTTCAACAAGAGCGATATCAACACGAGTATCAAGTGTTTTAAGTTCTAATTTAAGTGATCTTACCAAACTGTTTATGCTAGCTTTAGTAGCGGAATAAACGCCTAAAAAAGGAATGGTAACCTCACCTGCTAAAGAAGACATCATAACTATTCTTCCTGAATCTTTTTCTATCATTTTTCTTAAAACATCTCTTACTAACAAAAAATTTGAAAAAACGTTAACTTCAAACACTTTTTTTACTTCAGTAATATTGTGTTCTAAAATAGAACCTGATATGCCTATTGCAGCGTTACTATATAAAACATCAACATCTAATTCTAATACTTTTTTCCGGTCATCAGATTTAGTTATATCAACCTTTAATACCTTAATGTTTTCATAATCACTTACCTTTTCTTTAACGTTTAATACTTGTTTTTGAGTGTGACAAGTAAGATATACAAAATGACCTCTTTCGGCTAAAGTAAGTGCGGTTAAATACCCTATTCCTGATGCTGCTCCAGTTATTAATATCCTCATAAAAAAATCACCATTATTATGATGATTTTTTTCCTATTTTTTATTCTTAAGTAATTCTTCAAATTTATTTTCTATCTCATATATGTTAGTACAGCTCATAAAACATATAGCAGCATTATCATGCTTTAATAATTTATCTACGGTTTGTATTGATATTTTTTCTGAATCAGGTACCTTTTTTATTATTTCATCACTTGATACGTTAGGGTAATCCTCTTTGTTTTCCCTATCGCAATGTATGTCCATTACGTATGCTTTATCGGCAGACTTTAACGCACTTACGAAATCGTCCATCAAAGCCTCAGTTCTAGAATAAGTATTAGGTAGGAATACCGCAACTATTTCCTTATTGGGGTATTTTTGCCTTGCTGATGCAATCGTTACTTTTATTTCCGTTGGATGATGTGCGTAATCATCAATGGTTACAACGTTACCAAACACTTTTTCTTTAAACCTTCTTTTAGCATTACTAAACGTTTCTAAAGTATTGTGAATATCCTCCTTTTTTACACCCTCTAAATCACAAATAGTAATGCACGCTAAAGCATTTAATACCATGTGATCACCAAAAACAGGAATATCAAAGTGTCCGTATAATTTCTTATTGACATAAACATCAAATTCACTTCCGTTTTTACTTAACACAACGTTTTTAGCTACCACGTCATTATCATCATTAAATCCATAATAAATTACTTTATTATTTAATTTCATTTTTCTTACGTTTAAGTCATCCCCACAAGCAACAACAACGTTTGCTTTATTAGCAAATAAAGTAAATGTTTCTATTATCTCATTAATGTCTTTATAACATTCAGTGTGTTCAAGCTCTATGTTTGTTACAACAGCATAATAAGGTTGATATGATAAAAAATGTTTTTTATACTCACAAGATTCCAACACAAAAAGTTTGTTTTTATCGTCAGCAAAACCGGTACCATCACCTATAAAATAATTACAACCTTTAGTTTGCTTAAGTACGGTTGATATCATGGTTGAAGTTGTTGTTTTTCCATGAGTTCCGCTTACTCCAATAGTTTTAAATTCTGCACTTAAATGTCCTAATAACTCGTTATATTCTATTATCTTAAGGCCTAATTGTTTAACTCTTTTTATTTCCGGATGGTCCATGCTAAAAGCCTTAGAATACGTAACAATCGTATCATTATCTATTTCATGATTAGTATCATAATATATTTTTATTCCCCTTTTATCTATTCCTTCTTGCGTAAATTTATATTCTTTATAATCATCATAACCAGACACATCATTACCTAAATCAAAAAGTATTTCAGCAAGCGTTGCCATTCCAGAACCTTTTATACCTATACAATAATATTTCATAAAGCTTCACCTCTATATAATTATATCACTTTTTATTAAAAAACTGTATCAAATTAAGATGTTTTATGTTATAATCAATCTGTACCTGCCGGTATGGCGGAATTGGTAGACGCGCTGGACTCAAAATCCAGTGGTAGCAATACCATGTCGGTTCGACCCCGACTACCGGTACCATTTTTAAATTTTAAGCCTTATTTATTAAGGCTTTTTATTTTTTTTAAATTATGTTATAATACCTAGAAAAAAAAGAAGTGATAAAATTGAATAAACACGAAACTTATGAGTTTAATAAACAGTATTTTAATGCCATTTTATCCAGATCGGAATATTTGGTTAAAGAATATCAACATGAAAAAAGTAAACCTAAAAAATTTAAATTAATGTTAGAATTATTAACTAGCCTAAAAAAAATGCTTGAAGATAAACAAAGAGAAGAAAAAAAATGCAATAAACCAAATTACTCCGAAGAAGACGTTGATTTTCTAAGAGGGCTTAGTGCTTTTGAGTTAACAAAATACGAAGCTTACTTAACCGGAAAACAAGATGAATACTACGAATATTTAAGAATGCTTTCTGATACTCACTCTCGCTTTGAGTCAAGTATTCAGTCAAAAGTAGATGAAGAATTAAAGAAAATTGATGACAATAATATAACCCCAAGATTAGTAATGGAATGTTTTGGAAAATTTAGTACTAAAAGAAAAAAATAGCAAATAACGTTTGCTATTTTTCCTAAATTGAAATTTCAACCGCACCACAAAGGGTGTGGTTTTTTGATACAATAAAAGAGCCAAATCCCGGCAAGGAGGCCCCTAAATGAATTATACACAATTAACAAAAGAAAAGAAAGTACAAATTGATATTTTATTAGAACAAGGACTATCAATG
>CALVIG010000009.1 GCA_944329425.1 uncultured Bacilli bacterium | reverse complement strand
GAATAAAAAATATTCTATCATAAACTAATGAGTTTTTCTCCCATTAATTTACTTCTTAAAGTATACATGATATAATAATTCAATTAACTATTTTTAGTGAATTTTAAAAACTTCCCACCGAGTTGGTGGGAAGTTTATAGTAAATATTAACTTGTGACCATATTGGGTACAAGTAATATTTTTTAAAATAATAACCTAGATCCAAGTGGGAATAAAAATATAATGTTATATATATATTATAAATCTTCTGCACATTGTGTGCAGAAGTTAAGATATTATTTTTAAATAAATATATTATGGAATCTGCATAATTCAATATTATATTGAAAATTTACAATAAATATACCGATAACGGAATAAATATATTGACAAATACTACCGTTTGCGGTATAATTACAGCAGAGGTGAAAAGTATGGAATTCATGACTACAAAAGAAGCTGTTGAAAAATGGAATATTAGCGAAAGAAGAATTAGAAAATTATTACAAGATGGTAGAATTGAGGGTGCTGTTAAAGTAGGTAATAGTTGGAATATACCAATCGATGCTGATAAACCTGTTGATAAAAGAATAATTAAACCAGATGATAATAAATTTATTATTGATTTAGATGATAATTATTTTGATGAAGTAGATAGTTTAAAAAAAGAATTAGATAGTAAAAGACCAATTCCGAAAGAAACTTTAAAATCTTTAAAAGAATCTATTAACTTAGAGTGGACTTATAATAGTAATGGAATTGAAGGTAATACTTTAACATTAAGAGAAACACAAGTTGTTTTAGAAGGTATTACTGTAGGTGGAAAGTCTATTAAAGAGCATTTAGAAGCAATTAATCATGAGAAAGCTATTTTATATTTAGATGATTTAGTAAAAGATAAAAATCCAATAACTGAATGGAATATAAAAAATATTCACCAGTTAATTTTAAAAGATATAGATAATGATAATGCTGGAAGATATAGAAAAGAAAACGTAACTATAAAAGGTGCAACTCATATTCCTCCAGATTATATTAAAATTCCTGAATTAATGGAAAAATTAATACTTAATTATAATACTTGGAATGAATATCATCCAATAATTAAATCTGCATTATTGCATGGAGAATTGGTTAAAATACATCCATTTGTTGATGGTAATGGAAGAACATCAAGGTTACTTATGAATTTAGACTTAATGAATAGTGGTTATAATCCTGTAATTATAAAGAAAGAATCAAGATTAAAATATTATGAAGCATTGGATAAAGCACATACCACTGGTAATTATACAGATTTTGTTAAATTAGTTACTGAGTTGGAAGTGGAAATGATCAAAAAATGTTTGGAGTTGTTATAAATAAATATGGAAAAAAATATCAATAAAAATTCTTTGCTAGCAAATATGCAATTTGTTGAAAATGATAAAAATAATTTTAATGATAGGTTGAATTTATGTTTAAAACTAGTAAGTATATTGAAAGAAATATATTTAAATGATAAAAACGAATATTTATTTATCTATTATAGATTAAATAGAAATTTAGGATCTTTATATTTTACACAAAATAATTATGAATTAAGCGAATTCTATTTTGAAACTTCAATAAAACTTTTTGAGGATAATAAAAATTTTGATTTAGAATCTCCTACTAATATTTGCATTACAAAAGAGATGTTATCTCAAGTAAAGATGATGTTATTTTTAATATCAGGAAAAGAAGAAAAATTAAATAACGCAGATGAATTGTTGAAATTTATTGAAAATAATTATGATGATACTTGGAGCGACATTTTTAAACAAAATCTAGTAACAAGGAGAAATATTTATAATAATATAATTAATAGCAATTTAAAGACTGTAGTTTCAATGATAATTCCATATCATATAATTCTTAGTGATAAAAAAATATATTTTAAATATAAAGATATTGAGTGTTCAATTTTTTGCGAAACTGTAAAACTTTCAGAAAATAGTTTTATAGTTGGAAATAATGTATACAATGAAAAAGATATATATGGATTATTTAATAAAACAAAAATTACGATTGAAATTGGAAAATATGTTAATTTGAAAAATTGGATAAAAGTAAATAAAGAAATAGAAAGTGTCTGTGAACCTTTGACTATTGCAATTAACATTTATAATTATTTTTTGAAAAAGTATATTAGAGCAACAAAAAGATATTGGTTGAATGATGTTAACGAAAAAATGATAATAAATTATGAAATGAGTGCATTTGCGGGAGATTATGAGATTCAAAATATTCCTTTTACTGCATCACTAAGTTTATCATCAAGTGGAGATAAAAACATTTCTCTTTCTGATGAAGATATTGAATGTCTAAAATATGAATTAATTAGTAACAAAGATGAGGATTGGTTAAATTATTTGTTTGAAGCAAAGAAATATTATTTAGTTAAAGATTATAGGAATGCAATAATATTAGTTAATATTGCACTTGAAAATTTTTCTTTTCATTTTACAAAAAAGTATCTAATGAAATATAAAGACGAGCAATATGTAGATAATTTTTTATCAGGAAAAGTCAATTATGAAAATTTTTATTTAAAAGATTATATTAAAGAGGAAGATTTTATTTCTGCAAAGCAAAAAAAATTGATTGCTGATAACCCACCAAGTATTTATATGGTTTATAAAGAATGTAATAAATATGAACTATTACCAATTAGTAGAACAAGATTAAATAAGATGATTAATTCTATAAAGTCTGAAAGAAATAATATTGTTCATGGAAAAACTATAAAAAAAGATTTAAGGTTTGTTGCTGAAGAAGCAATAGAAAATTTTGAAAAATTATTACAGATATTAGATAAAATTAATTAACTACACTTTGACCATCGCGAGGTCTTAATAGTAAGTTATAAAAGGAGAAGTAAATATGGGAAAAATATCCAATGCAATTCAAATGTTAAATTATTTAAACACTGGTAATAAATATACGGTAAAAGAATTATCTCAAAAATTAGGAATTACTGAACGCATGGTTAGGTATTATAAACAAGAACTAGAAGAATCTGGTATTCCAATAGAAACTTTTATGGGACCTAATGGTGGATATTTTATTATAAATAAGCAAAATCAATATAATCAATTCAATAAGTATGATATTCAATTATTAGAAAGTATATATGAAATTTTGAAAGATAATGATTATCTTTATATTGATAAATATAAAAAACTATTAGAAAAAATTAAAATTAATAATGATATAAATGAAGAAAAAAGTAAGTATTTTTTTGCTAATAAAATAGAAGATAATTCAAAAGTATATTTTATTTTAAATGAATCAATTATTAATAATTCTAAAATAACTATTTTATATAGAAACTTAAATCAAGAATGGCAAGAGAGAACCATTCATCCAATACAAATTTTTAAATTCGATAATAGATTTTACGTTACAGCTTATTGTGAGTTAAGAAATGACATTAGGCATTTTGAATTTAATAGATTAAAAATAAAAGAAAAATAATAAAGACATAATATTTCCTATATATATGTTATAATATGAAATATAAGAGGTGATATTATGTTTGAACGTCCAATTTTTATTGATTTTGATGGTGTTATATTTGATACTGAAAAGAGGGTAGTTCAACAAAAAGAACAATTACCCAAAATAAGTTGGGAAGAATTTTTTGCAACACTAGATTGGTTTAAATTATTAGAGGAATCAAAAGTAATAAATGATGCTGTTGATTATATATTAGAAGGACAGGAAAAAAATAAAAAAATTGCTATTTTAACAAAAATACATACTTTACTTGAAATGCAGGCTAAAGTTAATAAACTTCGCAACTGTAATATTAATGTACCTATATTATTTGTTCCACCACATGTTAAAAAAACTTCAATTTATCTACCAAATAATGGAGAAATATTAATTGATGATAGTATTAAAAACTTGAAGGATTGGAAAGAACATGGTGGTGTTGGAATACATTTTGATGAAAATCTAAATTTCAATTCTGAATTTCAAACAATAAATGTATTAAAAAAAGTCTTATAAGAGGATATTATGATGGATGAATTATTATTAAAAAATTATCATAATGCTCTAGAACAAAAGTATAATGCAATTTGCTTTGATATTGATGGTACATTAACCGAAAGCAATTCTACTAAAATAGATAAACGTATTTTGCCTTTGATTGCTAATTTATTAAATAGGCATATACCTGTCGTTTTTATTACAGGTAGAGGAGAAACTGGATTGCTTGATTTAAAAAAACAAATCGTTGATGGTTTAAAAAACAATTATGGAATCAGCAATTATGATTTGTCAAAATTATATGCACTTACTAATGATGGTGCAAGGTTGTTTTTAACAAATAGTGATAGTAACGATATTTTTAATGTTAATAAATATATTGCATCTTCGATAGATTTACAAAAATTAAAATGTTTAGATATGGAATTATGGAAAAAATTAGAAGAAAAAGATTTATTAAAATATTGTAAAGTAACTTATTCTAAGGATGAAAAATTAGATGTTATAGTTAATATAAGAATTGCTACAACTACTAATGATGAAAGTATAAACAATAGAGTACTAGAAATTATTAATGATTTGATTGCTAATTCTGAATCAAAAAATATTAATTTAACGATAGGTGTTTATAATGGAAATAAAATATTTCAAATAGGAACAACTATTAAGAGTAATGCTATACAGATTGCAGAAAAAATTATCGGCATACCACAAAATTCAATGCTGAGGATCGGAGACTGTGGTGATGAGTTAGGTAATGATTATAGTATGTTAAATTGTTCTCAAGGATTTAGTGTTGATAAAACAAGTGGTAAAATTGATAAATGTTTTCCTATTGTAGATGATAACAATAAAATATTAAAAGGTGTAGATGCAACTTTATTTTTGTTAAGCAAAGCTAAATTATTACCAACAATTTGTTTAGAACATGCTACGGAAACTAATTATACTAAGGCATATGCTAAAGTAGAAAGGCAAATGAATTATGGTAAAAACAAAAGAATAATGGTTTTTAATGAAATTATAAATAGCAAATTTCAATTAGTAGATGGGATATATGGATTGTATGACAAATCAAGTGGTAGCATAAAGATTCCTATGTATGATTGGATTGGTATTGATGATGATAATCCTTTAAAACAATTTTGGAGTAAACAATTTATTTTAAAAATGAAATATGCAATGTGTGATAATGAAAATATTTTGTTGAGAGGTTCACAAGTATATTATTATTTTCTATCTAATCGTTATCACGATGAAATAACTAGAAATGATATAACTTCAAAAGACATGGTAGATATATGGTTATATAACAATAAAACATTTTTTATGGATGCTATAGAAGCTATAAGTAAAACAAGCGATTTAAATAGCTTAAATAATTCAAAAATGATTTTAGGAATACTTGACAATATACGAAATGAACTACTGATTTTATTAAATCAACAAGTAATTAAAAGTAGTAAAAATCAAACATTATATATTAATTTAGAAAAAATTGATAAAAACACATTGATGTACAAAATATATAAAACTTTATTAGATGTAATTAAATTGATGCAATATATTTCTTTTGATGATAGTTACTCAATTGATAGCAATGAACTGTATTGTGTATTAAATAATGCAATCATGGTTACAAATGAATTTCAATCAATGTTTTCACAAGAAAATACAAAAGACAATTATTCAAAAGAATTTAGAGCATATAGAGAAATTGATAATTTTGCTGAAAACTTTATTACTTGTTATTTAACATATAAAAATGATAATTACATATCCAATAAAGGAATATGCGGTTTATCGTATGGTGGAATTGAACTTCCAATTATAATAAAGTCTATAAATGATGCTATAAGCGATGTATCAATTTTAAAATTTAATAAAAATGCAAGTGGGTATTCCAAAAAACAATCAATTGATTTAAGATTTTTTGATATATCAAAATCAGGTGGAATTATGCAAGTTGGTATAGATAAAAATAAGAAGTATATTTTAGTTGATGATAATTTACTGACTGGAAAAACGATGCAACTTGCATTGACTACTTTGTATGACATTGGAATAGAAGTTGACAAAATAGTGGTTGTTAGATATCCAGGTGTTAATAGAATTAGTCAAATGTTTATGAATAATCATGGAGCTATAGACTATAGACTTTTTTTCAATTTTATTCAAGGTTTATATTTTCCTAGTCCATATAGTTGGAGAGACCCTAATAGTTTAAATCCTTATGAAGATTCTTTGGGTATTTTTGATTTAAATCGTAGGAAAATAATAGAATGTTTAGCAAAAAATGGTGATTATTATGAAAAAAGTGAAGTAGTATATGTAAAAAGGATGGTAAAACGTGAAAATAATTAGTATAGGTGATTTAGTAACCGATTTTTATTATAAAAATGAAAAGTTAATAGGTATTAATGGCGGGATGACGTCGCATAATATAATTGCTAATATTAGTCAAATGGGTATAAAAACTTCAGTATGTGGAGTTTGTGGTGATGATGCCGCAGGGAATATTGCAATAAAAAGTTTATCAGATTTAGGGGTTGAAACTAACTATGTGCAGGTTATAAAAAATTTGAAGACAAGATGTTTCCATGTTTCTTATTCAACAATTAATGATAAATTGGAATTCAAATCAAAAAAGAGATGCCCTATATGCAATCAAAAAAGGTGGTATGAAGAAAGTAATATTAATCCAAATAAAATAATCTCAGTTATAGATAAAGATGATGCACTAGTATTTGATAATATAAATGAAAAAAATCAAATCATTATAAATAATACTAAAAATAGAAAAATGTTAGATTTAGGTCAATATTTTGAACTAGATAATTATACTAATGAAGAAATAATAGAAAAATTAAGAAAAAAATTTGACATTATTAATTTAAATGAAAGAGTTGAAAAATATATTAAATCAAGATTTTCTTTAAAAAAACTTGAAGAAATATATAAAATAATTGACCCTAAATTAATAATAGTAACTAGAGGTAAAAAAGGAGCGAACTTTGTATTTAATGGTATAGGGATAAATAAAGAATTAAAAGTTATTTCTAACGAACTTGATTCAACCGGTGCAGGAGATGCTTTCTTTTCAGTTTTTATTAGTGAATATGTAAAGAATGATTTTCTGATAGATGAAAAATTTATTAATGAAACTTTTGAAAAAGCTACAAAATTAACAAGTAAAGTTGTAAAAAAATTTGGTGCTAGAGGGCATATACAATCATTATATAAAATTAAAAAGATAAAAAATTTTTGTTCATGTGAAAATTTTGAAGTTTCAGTAAGAAAAAAAATAAAAAGATGTAACATAAATATCAATAATTTAGAAAAAAGGATAATAAATGCTATCAATAGTAATGCTTATGAAAAATTAAAAACTATTAATTTTTCTAATAGAAAGAATTACCTTTTTGTAGGTACAGGTGGTTCTTTCGCTGGATCAAAATTTTCTGCTAAAATTATTAACAATTTATATGGTTCGAATACAATAGCTTTATTACCTAGAAATGTATATTATAGAAATAATGATAATATTGATAATGTATTTTTATTTACATATTCTGGTACTACAAATGATTTGCTTGTGGGAACATCTTTATTAGATAATGATAAAAAGTTTATTATCACAAAAGGTGAAATTCAAAAGGTAGTAACAAAGACTAATATTTCTAAAAAAAATGTAATATCCTATCGTACTAATACCAACAAGGGAAAAGAAAGAGGTTTCTTATCTTTTGAAGGAGCAGTGGCTCCAGCTAGTTTGTTTTTAAAATTGTATTTTGAAAAAAATTCAGATGATGATTTAGAAACTTTTATTAAAAATAGTATCAACTACTGGAAATATTATTTTGAAGAGTATTTTAAAAATAACAAAAAAAGTTTAAAAGATTTTTTTGAAAAAGGGAGTTGCTTTAATATTTTCACGGGTGATTTTTCAGAATCAGCAGCAGCAGACTTAGAAAGTAAAATAATTGAATCAGGGATTTTTAATTGCTTAATTCATGAAAAGAAAAATTTTTCTCATGGAAGATTTATTAATTATGAACATTTAAGTGATAAAAAAAATATATACTTTAAATCAAAAAGCATAAGTACATATGAGAAAAGGCTATTAGATTATTTACACAATGATTATAATATAATAATTGAAAGTAGATATGATGGAATATTATGTGAGTATG
The DNA here is from genome assembly GCA_944329425.1 of uncultured Bacilli bacterium. Taxonomy (GTDB): domain Bacteria; phylum Bacillota_I; class Bacilli_A; order RF39; family UBA660; genus Aphodocola. The sequence continues at coordinate 36,707 of CALVIG010000009.1, read as the reverse complement.
ATTTATTAGTTGCTTCTCAATATTTTATTTATTTTATATCAAATTTTCTTGATATAGATATATCTAAGCCTTCATATAGTGAAGACGCTATGAAAATATATTTTTACAAAGGGGACTTATAATTAACTACACTTTGACCATCGCGAGGTGGCGATGGTGCTGAAGTAGTATATGCACTTAGAAATAATGATACTTTTGCTAAGATGATATTAGATAATTTAGAAGAAACGGGTCAAAACGTAAGAAAGTGGTATCAAAGAAAATTACCATCTAATTCTAACAAAGATTATTATTACATTATAAGAGATACTAGTCCTGCTGAATCTGTTTTGATTGAATATGCGTTTTTAGATTCCACTAAAGATGATAAAAACCAAATTAGAAACGATTGGGAAAAGTGGGCAGAGGCCGTTGTAAAGGCCGTTGCGGAATATAAAGGATATAATTATTCGGCACCTGGAGAAAATACGGTTAATAATACTTATACGGTCCAAAAAGGTGATAGTTTGTGGTCAATAGCAAAAAGGTTTAACGTTGGTGTTAACGAGTTAAAAAACGCTAATAATTTAAGTTCAAACTTAATAAGTGTTGGTCAAAAACTAGTTATACCAGGGGTTGCACCTTCTGATCAAACGAACGTTACATACGTAGTACAAAAGGGCGATAGTTTATGGTCAATAGCAAATGCTAATAATACCACGGTTGATGAATTGGTTAATTTAAATGATTTGGTAAATAATACCATATACGTAGGCCAGGTATTAAAAATTCCGAACTCCGGGAATAGTGGTACAAGTAATGAAAATACTTCGATGACTTATGTTGTTCAAAAAGGAGATACACTTTATTCAATAGCACAAAAATATAGTACTACACCTAGTGCCATTATAAATAAAAATAATTTATCTAGTGATTATTTGGCGGTTGGACAAGTTTTAACCATTCCAAATGATGTTGAAAGTACCGGAAATGATGAAGATGTTACCGATAATAATTTATACGTAGTTCAAAGGGGAGACAGCTTATTTTCCATTGCAAGTAAATACGGAGTTAACGTTAATGATATAATTATGGAAAACAATTTAAATAGTGATGTTATAACTATAGGACAAGTTTTAACGATACCTTTAAAGTCAACCGGTATGCCTAGCTTGTACGTGGTTCAAAAAGGAGATAACTTGTGGTCTATTGCTAATAAGTATGGGGTTAGTATAAATCAAATTAGAATGGTAAATAATTTAACTTCAGATGTTTTAAACATTGGACAAACACTAATTATTCCATAAAAAAAGCTTATCAAATGATAAGTTTTTTTAATGTAATTCTTTACATACCCCTTGGGCGGGTTCATAAAAGCAGTGGTTTTTATATTTTCCTGCGTTAGCTTGATTAAACCAAGTTGTTTTACAAGTATTTCCAGTGCCAGGAGCATAAAACCATAAAGCGTTTGTTGCGGGATGAAAATATTCACCCCTTATTACCCTTTTAGCAAGATTTTTTTCTGAGGTGGTTGAAGAACTTTGAAACAATGCACTATCTACACCAGAAAAGCCACCCGGAGATTGGTAAACCATATCATATATGGTTCTTGTGTTTTTAAAATCTAAGCAATCAGCGATAACTCTGTTAACACCAACGTTTCCAACCATTAACATTCCAAGATTCCCTTCACCTAAAGCTTCAGCTCGCATTAATCTTGCTAATAAATCCAATTCTTTATCAGTGTATTTTACTATCATTTAATCACCTAATAAAGTATATGTAATAAGATAAAAACTATTTGTTTTCTTGAACGTCAATTTTATTATTGTTATTTTCTTTTTCGTTATTCTTGTTATACGCACTCATAAAAGAAATTATTAAAAACGTTATACCAAGTATAATAAACACTACGTCTCTTATTATTCTGTTTTCTAACTTCTTTTTTTTAGCATCTTTTAACTGTTTTTCGAAAGTCATGTAACCACCTCTATATATATCATAACATAAATTATGGTTAAAATATATTTTTAAGCGGGAATTAATAACTTTTGCCCAATTGATAGCAAATCAGATGATAGGTTATTTAATTTTTTTATTTGGTTTACCGTCGTGTTATATTTATTTGCAATTAACCAAAGACTATCCCCTTTTTTTACCACGTAAGTTATGAAATTTGATGAGCTTGGTATCACTAATACTTGCCCTATTGATAGTAGGTTTGAAGATAAATTATTAGTGCTTTTTATTTGCTCAACAGTGGTATCATACTTATTTGCAATTAGCCATAAGCTATCTCCTTTTTTTACCGTGTAAGTTATTTGGTTCATGTTAGGAATAACTGGTATCGTTAGCTTTTGACCTATTGATAATAGGTTTGAAGACAAGTTATTAGCTTTTTTTATGTCATCAACGCTAACGTTATATTTACTAGCGATAGCCCAAAGACTGTCTCCTTTTTGCACCGTATAAATGACTTCATCAGTATTACCATCATTATTATCTTCACTTTTGGTTGGTAATTTAAGTAATTGCCCAACGGATAAGTTATCGCTTTTTAAATTATTAACTGCTTTTAATTCGTCAACGCTTATCCCATATTTACTGGCAATAGCCCAAAGACTGTCTCCCTTTTTAACTATGTAATAATTTTCCATATCAACTGGAGTATATGTTACCCCAGCGTAATCAGCAATTGCTTTAACAACGGCTTCTCCTAAGTTCTCATAATTATTTTTTAAAAAGTTAGCGTCACTTGCGTTATCTACGTAACCATAGTTTATAACGATGGTTTGATTATTAGGGGTATTCCTTATTAGATAATCATCATCTAACGAAGTATCACTACTATTTCTTAACTGATAGTATTTTAAGACCGTTTGCCCACTGTTTTCTAAATTACTAGTAATTGATGAAGCAAGTTTATCGTTATTTCTTAATGGGTACATTACTTCAGCACCATTTAAACCACCTTTGTTTAACCTGTTTGAAATAACGATTATGTTGTTTCCGTTGCCATATTTATTTTTGATTAAGTTTACCCTTTGTTCATCACTTAAAGTAACGTCACTATCCCTTACCAAGAAGTTTTCTATTCCTAAATCATTTAAACGCTCAGATATATATTTTGAAATTAAAAGGGTGTAATCTTTTTCGATGATATCGTTTGCGGAATTTCCGTTATTTGTACCACCTGCATTAGCATCAATCGCAACTTTATAAGCCATAAAAGCCCTCCTTAATATTACTTTATGTAAATAAAAACGAAATAAAACTAATATATATATACGGGAGGTGCTATTTTGTTAGCGTTAATTATACCTGAAAGAACATATGCTAATGAGCTTTTAGAAAATTTTGAATATTCAAAAGAAAATGGCCCTAACGGGACCGAAGTATATTTGTGTAACTACAAAAACCACAGGTTTTTACTCGTGGTAACGGGTTATGGTAAAGTAAATATTGGCAGTTCACTAAGATACGTGACTGAAAAATATAAAGTTAAAGTTTTGCTTGGCTTTGGAAGTGCTGGTAGTATAGTTGATAACGTTGAAATTTTAAGTGCCGTAATAGCTAAAAACGCTTTACAGTTTGACGTTGATTTTATGCCTTTAGGATACATGCCTGCTCAAATACCAAAAGTAAAAAAAGCGATTTATCAAGCAAACGAAGATTTGGTTGAATGTGCAAAAACGGCATGCCAAAAAAACTGCGTTAATTACTGTGAGGGTTTAGTTGCAACTTCAGACATGTTTGTTTGTAATAACAGGTTATCAAATAGTATAAGAATAGAATATGACGCCGCAGCGGTTGATTGTGAGTGTGGTAACATAGGACAGTTTGCTTTTATGAATAAAATACCTTTTGTAGGAATTAAAGTTGTATCTAATTATGCTAATAATAACGCGGTAAGACAATATAATTTATACGATGATGAGGCATCTATAATTGCACAAAAAATAGTTTGTAACTTTTTAAAAGAATATTATGGTTAAGTATAAATAGTTAGAAAAAAAGTATAATAATACTGGTGATATAATGAGGATAGATTGGAAAAAATTAATAATAATAACGGTAATTACCTTTATTGTTGGAACCTTTTTTAGTTTTCTTACCATGAATAGCATGGATACTTTTAAAGACCTTTCAAAACCAATAAACGTGCCAGGTGTTTTATTCCCAATAGTATGGAGTATTTTATATTTATTAATGAGCATTTCTTGTTATTTAATCGTGCAATCTAATGATAAAGATAAAAAAGAAGGAATAATTCTTTATGCCATTCAATTAGTAATAAATTCGCTATGGACTTTAATTTTCTTTGGGTTTGGAGCTTATCTATTATCTTTCATATGGATAATAATTCTTTTAATAGTGGTTATAATCATGTTAGCTAAGTTTTATAACATTAATAAGATTGCTATGTACATTAATATTCCATATGTTTTGTGGCTGTTATTCGCAGCGTACTTAAACCTAGGAATATACTTATTAAACAAATAGATTATCTATTTGTTTTTTTTAATTATTAATTAATATTAAATCTACTGAGTTATTGATGATATTTTTTTAATTTTGTTATATAATATATTGCACATGAGGTGATATATATGGCTTATATTGAATTTAAGAACGTAAATAAGACATATCAAATGGGGGAAATTGAAATTAAAGCACTTAATAAAACCTCATTTGAAATTGAAAAAGGAGAGTTAGTGGTTATTCTAGGCCCGTCTGGTGCGGGAAAAACAACGTGTTTAAACATCCTTGGCGGTATGGATACGGTAACTGGTGGTAAGGTGTTTGTTGATGGCAAGGACATTACTAAGTACAAGGATAAGGATCTTATTTTGTACCGTAGAAATAACATAGGGTTTGTTTTTCAATTTTATAACTTAGTTCAAAACTTAACAGCTTTGGAAAACGTGGAACTTGCCGTTCAATTATGTAAGGATCATTTAGATCCTAAAACCATTCTTAATAAGGTTGGTTTAAAAAACAGAATAGATAATTTTCCTTCACAGTTATCTGGTGGAGAACAGCAAAGGGTTGCAATTGCAAGAGCAATAGCGAAAAACCCAAAACTACTATTGTGTGATGAGCCTACCGGAGCTTTAGATTATAAAACTGGTAAGCAGATATTAAAATTATTGGAAGAAACCGCAAGAAAAGAAAAAATGACCGTAATAATAATTACTCATAACGCTGCTATAGCACCTATGGCTGATAAAATAATTAAATTTAAAAATGGTAGCGTAAGTGATGTTGTAATAAATAAAAAGCCTAAGAGCATTGATGAAATTGAGTGGTAATAATGAAAAATAGAATTAATACTACTTGCTTTAGGGAAATAAAATCATCTTTTAAAAGGTTTTTATCCCTTCTTGTAATGAGTATGCTTGGTGTTGGTGTATTTGTTGGCATAAGTATGGCCGCTCCAAGTATGATGAAATCAATAGATGAATATTATGACGATAGTAATTATTATGACGTGAAGCTTATATCTACCCTTGGCTTTAGTGATGAGAACATAGAAGATATAAAAAAGTTAGATTCAGTAAAAGAAGTATATGGTTCTAATTCTAAAGACGTATTGTTAAATACTGGAGAAAATGAATCAGTGGTCAAGTTAATAGGCTTAAATGAAGATATTAATATGGTTGAAATTACTTCTGGAACTAAGCCTAAAAACAATGGAGAAATAGTTGTTGAAGAAGCTCTTTTAAAGAAAAATAATTTAAAAATAGGTTCTTATGTAAGCATTGTTAATGATGATGGTTTTAAAAAGACTAAATTAAAGATAGTGGGAACGGTTAAAAGTCCATTATACATAAACGCTGCTAGTTCTTCTTCTGATCGTGGTAACACTAATTTAGGTACTGGTAAAATAAATTATTATGCTTACATACCAAATGATAATTTTAACTTAGATTATTATACTGAAGCTTACGTAACGGTTAAAGGTGCGAAAGAAAAGTTAACTAATTCTGAAAATTATAATAAGTTAGTTGACAATGCTTTGAATGAAATAGAAGATATAAAAAATGATTACAAGAACAAAGATATAATGAAATTTATACCGAAGCTAATAACGAGATTTTAGAAAATGAAAAAGAAGGTATTAATGAGTTAAATAACGCTAAAACCATATTGGATAGTTCAAAGTCAAAACTTAATGAAACTAAAAAAACGCTTGAGTTAACTAAATTAAAATTAGATAATGCAAGTAATGAATTATCAAAAAATAAATCATTATTAGATGATTTTAAAAAGGAGTTAGATAGTTCTAATTTAAAACTTATAGATTCTAAAAATCAAATTGATAACGCTATTAATGAAGTTAATAATAAATTAGCACCTTATAATTTAACTTATGATGAATTAATGAATTTAAATAATAATTTATATGATGAAGAAGTTACCAAACCAATTATCGTAAGTTTAGTCCCGACTGATTTAGAAAATTATGATGACATAATAAAATTAATTGATGAAGTATATGATTTGGGTCTTGATGATGAAATAATTGATCTTATAAAAGGTGATGTTACCAAGGATGAAATTATAAACAACATTCCTAGTGATTCCCCAAATTATGAGCTTATCGTAAAATTAATAAACGGGATATCTTATTTCATAGAAAATGATTATTTAACTGACCCTAATAACATTGAAATGATAATTAATGTTATTCCAAAGGATATCCCTAATTATGATAAAATTATTGGAATATTAAATTTTTATAAAGATAACATTGAAAGTATTAATGATTTTAGTGTTTATTTACAAACAATTCAGAATGCTAAAAACGAGTATGAAAATGGTTTAAATTTATATAATGACATGTTAAGTAAGTATAATGATTCTTATAACCAGTATGTGTATTCTTATAATGAATATCAAAATGGATTATCACAATATAATAACGGAGTAATAAGTTATAATGATGGTTTAAATTTATACAATGATAGTATAAAAGAATATTATAATGCTAAAACATTATTTGAAAATAAAATAAACGATGCTAAAAAGAGCTTAGAAGAAATACCTAGCTGTGAAATATATACGTATAACAGGCTAGATGATAGTAATTATTCCGAATTTATTAATGATAGTGATAGTATTGCTAATTTATCTAAGGTGTTTCCAACTATTTTCTTTGTGGTAGCTATTTTAATTAGTTTAATATCTATGTCTAGGATGGTTGAAGATGATAGACTTCAAATAGGAACGTTAAAATCTTTAGGTTTTAATAATAAACACATTAGAAAAAAATACTTATTATATTCAGGTATAGCAACTTTATCAGGAAGTTTATTAGGTTCAATATTAGGGATGTTTTTCTTACCACAATATATTTGGAACATATATAAGATAATTTTCGATATACCAAATTTTTCCTTAAATTATGATTTTACCTACATTATAATTGGAGTTTTAATTGCATTTGTTTGCATATGCGGTACAACCCTACTAACAATAAGAAAAGTTGTTAAAGAAAAACCTTCTGAATTAATGAGGCCTAAGGCTCCTGCTAATGGTAAAAGGGTATTACTTGAAAGAATTCCTTTCATTTGGAAACGTTTAAAGTTTTCTAATAAGGTAATAGTTAGAAATATTTTTAGAGACAAAAATAGGGTAATAATGACAATCGTTGGTATAATGGGATGTACTGGTCTTATGCTTACTGGTTTTGGAATAAGAGATTCAATTGTTAACATACCATCTTATCAGTATGGCAAAGTATTTAAGTATACTGACATGGTTTATATAAATGAAGAAGCAAGTAATAGTGACATAGATAATTTGCTAGATAACGACCTTATTAAAAACCATGTTAATACTAGGGTTATTACTGGTTCATCTAATGGTTATAGCATTAATATTTTCGTTCCAGAAAACGAAAAAGATTTATCTAACATACTTGAATTACGAGATTTAGAAACAGGTAAATCATTAAATTTAAAGGATAACGAAATAATAATAACTGATAAGTTAGCAGATTTAACTGGTAGTAAAAAGGGTGATGAACTTACTTTTAAGGATTCAAACGGAGTACCACATACCTTTAAAATCTCTGGTGTATGTGAAAACTACGTTGGCCATTACGTTTTCTTAAATAAAGAGACTTATGAAAATAATTTTGGAGAGTATAGTACTAACGTATCTTTCGTTAATGTTAATAAACTAAAGAATGAAAATAAACTAAAAGAAGAATTACTAGAAAGTAACACGGTAATGACGGTTATTTCGATTAATTCAACGATAAGAACCATTGATGGAATGTTAAAATCGCTAGATAGTGTTGTTTTAATACTTATCGTTTTATCAGCTTGTTTATCGTTCGTTGTATTATATAATTTATCTTACATAAACATAAGCGAAAGAAAAAGAGAAATAGCAACCCTTAAAGTATTAGGTTTTACCGATAAAGAAGTTGATGATTACATCAATAAAGAAACGATGATTTTAACCATAATAGGTATACTATTCGGACTTGTGTTTGGTATTTTCTTAACAAACATAATAATAGATACCGTGGAAATAGAAATGGTTAGGTTTATTCGTCATATTAACGTAGTAAGTTTTATAATTTCATCTTTAATTACCATTATATTTACCGTGATAGTAATTATAATTACTCATTATTCTTTAAAGAAAATAGACATGATAGAATCATTAAAGAGCGTAGAATAAAACCGTTATTTTAAATAACGGTTTTTATTTTTATAGTTAAGTTTAATTTATTACATTAAATATTTTATGATAATCGATAAAAATGTATTGACATTTGATAAAAAATAACATATTATTTAATTGAGGTGAAGAAAATTATGAAAAAAAGTATTATTGCTAAGGTAATATCAATTATATTAGTAGTTATTTTATTGGTTGGGGTTGTTTGCTTGATGTTTCTTCCTTTTTTGTATGATTTTTTCAAAGATTCAAGTGTAGAAGCATTTGCTAAACACACCGTTTTGTACAGGTCAGCATTTTATTTATGTTACGTCATTTGTTTGTTTATAGTTTATAAATTAATAGGTTTATTTAACGTTATTTATAAACAAAGCCCTTTTAGAAAGGAAATAGAAAATGCTTTAAAGGTAATGGCGGTTATGTTCATGATTTTGTTTTTAATAGTTATTATAAAATCAATTTTTATTCCAACTTTATTATCATTTGTCGTAGCGCTTTTATGCTTTTTAGTATCACTTAGTTTTTATTTATTAGCGGAGGTTATAAAAGCTGCTATTTGTTATAAAAACGAAGTGGATTTAACGGTGTAGGTGATAAATATGATAATAGTTAATTTAGATGTAATGATGGCAAAAAGGAAGATGTCACTTAATGAATTAAGTGAAAAAACTGGTATTACCACAACGAACTTATCGATATTAAAAACCAATAAAGCTAAGGCTATTAGGTTTTCTACCTTAGAGGCAATATGTAAGGCTTTGGATTGTCAGCCTAGTGATATATTAGAATATAGAGGTGATTAACATGGAAAATAAAGTAACCAAAGAAAACGTTTTAGTACCAATATTAGCAGCAATAATAATAGTATTCTTTCATAATTTAAATATAAATTGGTATTTAAAAAGTATTGTTATACCTTTTAGCTTTTTAATAATAAGTAATATTATAATATATAAAGAAAATAAATTTATAAATAAAAAAGCATATTTTATACTAATTCCGATAACACTTATTTTAATTAGTGATCCAATTATTAAAATTGATGCTTCTAATAAGTTTTTAAACGTCATAGTGTTATTTGTATTAGTATCTATATTCTTGTTTTTACTAGTTAATAAAAACTATAAAATATCAGTTAATAACATATCTTTAATGTTTAAGTTATTTCCAGATAAAATATTTAGTAATTTAAAATATTTAAAACCAAGTATAACAAAAGAAAAAAATAAAAAAATAGTAAACGTTATATTAGGTTTAGCTATTGGTGCTGGTATATCATTTGTTATATTATTGTTGCTTACGAGTGCAGATGATTACTTTGATGCCTTTTTAGATAAGTTTTCTATATCTTTCAACTTAGATATTAGTAATATTATATTGTTTATAATTTGGTTTATTATAATGTTTAGTATATCTATAAACGTTTATAAAAACAAAGATATCAAAATGAAAGAAGTTGGGTTAAAGAAAATAGATAATACCATTATAATTACGGTATTATCAGTTATTAACTTTGTATTTGTATTATTCTTAATTTCAGAAATATCAAAACTATGTGGTAATTTTTTACAATTACCTAAAGGCTATATATATTCTAGTTATGCAAGAGAAGGTTTCTTCCAACTTTTATTTGTTACTTTAATAAACTTTTCTATTATTTCGTTTTTGATGTATAAAACAAATGGTATTAAAGAAAATAAGATAGTAAGAAATTTAATATTTTTATTAATATCATTTTCTATCATTTTAATATTTAACTCATATTACAGAATGTATTTATACATAGATAAATTTGGATTTACTGTTTTAAGATTACAAGTAATGTTGTTTTTAACCATGGAAGTAGTTTTATTTGGATTTATAATAAAGAAAATATTAAGTGAAATAAAAAATGAGGGTGTAATATTACTTTCTATTATGTCTTTCTTTTACGTATTAAACCTATACTTATGTAATGATTGGTTTATTAGGTTAATTAATAGATAAAAATTATGAATAAAACTTTAAAAATATTTTTGATTATTGATGTATTTACTTTATCATTAATGTTTTATTTTAAAATTAAGTTTAAAACAAGAAATAAAATTTTAAAAGGAAATTATAAATGGAGGTTTATATGAGTAAATTATATATTGTACGCCATGGAAAAACTGAATGGAACGAAAAAGGCCTTCTTCAGGGATCTAATGATATTTCTCTTAATGAAGAAGGGATTAAGCAAGCACAAGAATTAGCTTCAAAACTTGATTTAAGTAAGATAGATGTATGTATTTCATCTCCATTAATAAGAGCTAAGCAAACCGCTGAAATATTGGTAGGAAATAAATTGAAAATTATATATGATGATTTGCTTAAGGAAAGGGGTTTTGGTAATTATGAAGGTAAAAAAATAAATTTTGAATTAATTGGCAAACATTGGGATTATAGGTTAAATGATTCCCATAATGGTATAGAAAGTATTAAAGATTGTTTAGATAGAGCAAAGATATTTTTAGATAAAATAAAAAAACAATATCCTAATAAAAATATTTTAATAGTATCACATTTTGCCTTTATAAAAGCGTTATATTATAATATAAATGGTTATGATAAAAATACTAATTTTACTTCTTTTAGACCAGAAAATGCAACACTGTATGAATTTAATATATAATAAAAAACGACTTTCTAAGCCGTTTTATTTTTATATGGCAGGGAATGAGAGAATCGAACTCCCAACAGTGGTTTTGGAGAATCTGAGATAGCGAACTAAAACAAACAAAAACGGCTCAAAATAAAGGAAAACGAACTTTCGAGTGTTCGATATAATATGATATAATTCGTTTGAAATGAGTATTTTTGCCACCAAAAAAGCCACCAGTTCAGCTCAAAAATGACAACATTAGTTTTTCAGACCACTGGTATTCTAAAAAATAACTATAAATAAATAATGATTATTTATTAAATATTCTATTTTACTATTATAGTCAAAATAAGATACTGGTCTAATATCTCCTAGATAATTAGGAAAATATTTTTTAGTAAACTTTATTATTTCAATTCTATTTAAATATTTCATAAAATCCCCCTTTACGAGCTGGATATGATAACACAAAAGTGTCAAATATTTTGTCGTAATTTGTCAAATTAACAACATGTTTTATAATGAAAGTGTAAAATGTGTTAAAATTATAATAAGAATGGGAAAGTAGGAGTGAATAAATTGATTGATATTAAAAAAATAAGAATTGAATATGATTTACTTGTTGCTCAAAGAACTGGAATGAAAGATTCTGATGAACTAGTAAATAATATGAAACATAGTATTAGAGAATACTTTATAAATAATGGATGTATTAATAGTAGTATAGAGCAAAATCTTCTTGTACCAACAAATATATATATTGCTCCAGTAAAAGAAATTCATGAATCAAGAATGGTATGTTGGCCTTTTTCAAATAGAAATGAAATATATGTTGATAAAGTTTTTCTAAATGAACAGAGTAGCCCTGAACTTACTAAATGCCAACTAACACATGAAATAATACATGCTATGGTAAGAAAGCAAAATGGACAACAATATAAATTTGGACATAAGATCATAACTCAACAAGAAAGAAATGAAAATCATAATATAGATGAAAGAGATGTTTTTACAGCATTTGATGAAGCATGTACTCAAATTGTTGCAGAAGAAATTAATGGTTATGTAGTAGATAAAGAAACTGATAGTTATTATTTAATAAAAACTATTATAAGAACTATTACTCCTTTTATTGGTAGAAAAGAATTGTTGAATCAATTTTGCAATAATAACACATCGTTTGAAGATAAGTTTAATATGCTATTTAATAATAAGTTCTCTGACTTTGCTGAAATACTGTCTATAATTCATGATTTAGAAAAAGAACTGAAAAATAATGATAAACTTACAGAACAAGAAAAAATGCAAATAAATGAAAAATTACGCTCACATGTCGGATTTATATCTAATTTTGTAAAAAATAGTCTTGGAGTTGAATTAATTAAAAGACCAGAGATAGTAGATGAGTATAATAGAATGAATAATGATGATACTGAAAACCATTTTGATAGTGATTATAATTTAGATGGTTTAAGAAAAAAATATGAAGATATGAGAAGTTATATTTTTACAAAAGATGAAAATGGAAATAAAATAATGGTCGATAGAGCTACGAATCAAGTAATAAATGATAAAAGAATAATAGATCAATATAGAATGTTATTTTTATGGATTCAAGCTACTAGAAAAAATAGACCGTCAAATATAATCCAAACAAATACAATAACTGATGAAGATTTAAAATATGCATTTAATGAAAATGCAAAGGATGTTTTTTCGCAAATAATGTATTCTATTGAATCATATGTTACAAATAATATTCCAGTTGATGTTAATCAAATAGCAAATAGTCTAAAAAAATATAACTATAAATATTCTGATGATATATTATCTGAATTATTTAAAAATGAGAATAACAAAAAATTGGTAACCGATTATTTTGCTTCAGCTTATTATATGGATGAAGAAATAGGTTCAAAGAAAATGTAAAAATCAACTATTGAATAATTATAAGGAGTGATACTTATGCCTTCACATAAAATTCACATGGCAATAGCAAAAAAAGTAAACAATGTTTTAAAACTAGATCTTGATAGTGTTATGCTTGGTAGTATTATGCCTGATGTTTGTATAGGAAGAAATCATACAGTTAGCCATTACCAAAATGGAAAACTAGGAGTAGATGGAACTGCTAATCCTGATTTGTTTATCAAAAAACATAAGAAAGATTTAAACAATCCTGTTATGATGGGATATCTAATACATATATTAACTGATAAATTTTATAATACTTATGCTTTTACTAAATGGTTTATTTATGATAAAGATGGTAATGATGCAGGATTACATTTTAAACATAAAGATAAATTATTACCGCCTGAAAAAGTAAAATATTATAAACAACGAGAATTTGGATTATATGATAAGTGGTTGCTTAATCATGGTTATGTTCCAAAGTTTAGTGATTATAAATGTGTAGATAATGTGGTGGATTTAGAAGTTGCTAAATATGATAAAAATTCATTGAAAGATTATATTAAAGAAGCAAATAATGACATATATAAATTAAATGTTTTTAGTAAGTTAAGATTATATAATTTTAAATTAACATCTAAAAAAGAATTGGATAGGCAGTTTTATTTATGTATAGATTATATTCTTGAATATATTAAAAATATAAAATGAAGAAAGGTAACCATTATGACAACAATTTATTTTATTAGACATTCAAAACCAATGAAACATACATATTTAAAAAATAGTGATTCTTTACAATTACAAAATGAAAAGAAGATATTAACTGTTGATGGGGAAAAACTTGCTCAAGAAGTTAGTATGAATAGTGAATTTGATGATATTGATAAAGTATATTCTTCTAATTATATAAGGACTATATCAACTGCGAAATATATTGCAGATAAAAACAATTTAGATATGGTTATAGATGAAGATTTAGGAGAAAGAAAAATTGGTATTACTTCATGGGATGAGTATCCTGAAAACTTTGAAATCAAGCAGTTTAATGATTTTGATTATAAACTACCAAAAGGAGAATCTTTATCAGAAGTTAGAGATAGATTATATGAATCATTAATAAATATAATTAATACTAATAGAGATAAGAGAATTGTTATAGTATGTCATTCTACAGCTATGATGGCGTTGTTTTCTAAATGGTGTGAAGTTAGTTATGACTCAGAATACAAATTTAATGGAAAAACATTTTTTAATGGAAAATGGAATTATTGTGAAATATTTAAATTAGAATTTAGTGATAATAATAATTTAGTAAGTATAGAAAGCATAAAATCAAAATAAACTTTATTTTGATTTTTTTAATATAAGGATACATTAAATCAAAAAGAATATGTTGAAACATTTAGGGGAATAGCAACATATAAAAGACTGATTAATAAAATTATACTTGATAAATCAAATATAAGATTTTCAAATTTAAAAATATGTGAAGATCTAGAGTTTTATAGCAAACTATTAATATATAATGATATGAAATTTAGCTATATTAATGAATGTTTGTATTATTATACACAAAGAAAAAACTCGTTAATTCATCAATATAATACGAATCAAGAAGATACTATAAAGGCAGTTAATAATATAATTGATTATTGTAAGAGTATTAATAAATATGAATTACATAAGGATGAATTAGAATATTTATTTATTATTCATGTAATAGGCGGGTATTTAATGAGAAATATTAGAAATAATATTGATGAAATAGAATTAGAAAAACTATATGAGGAATCTATAAGATTATTTCCAAATTGGTATGATAACAAATATTTAAGTATGGATGGTTATATTCCAAATGAATATCATAAATATGTAGAAAGCTTAAGAAACAATGACTTCAATCAAGCCATACGAGTGATAAAAAATAACGATTTAGATAAAGAAAAAAAGATTTAGAAGTACTCTAAATCCTTTGATTTTCTTGGCAGGGGATGAGAGAATCGAACTCCCAACAGTGGTTTTGGAGACCATTATTATACCATTTAACTAATCCCCTAAATACAAGCAAGTTAATTATAACATAAATGGGTATTGTTTTTCAATAATTACTTTTAAAAAAATATATTTGATGATATACTCTTATTATATAATAGGAGTATTTATGAAAAAGGTAGTAAAAAAAGAATTTGATATTAATAAATTATTTTTTATATTTTTTCTTGGTTGTTTGGCTGGTTATATATATGAAGTAGTTTATTATTTAGTTGATGATGGTATTTTTGTTAATAGAGGATTTCTATATGGGCCGTATCTTCCTGTTTATGGGGTAGGTGCTTTATTAATATATTTATTGCTTAATAGATTTAGAAAAAATCCAGTAATAGTGTTTTTGCTTTCAATGTTTGTTACTGGTGTGGTTGAATATCTAACTGGTTTTTGGATGTGGCATGTATATAAAAGAATGTGGTGGGATTATACGGGCTTATTTTTAAATATAGATGGTTATGTATGTTTCAGATCTGTTTTTACATTCGCAATTGGAGCATTAGTTTTAATATGTATTTTTGTTCCTTTAATAGATAAATTTATAAAAAAGTTTGGAAAGAAAGAAAGCTCTATTTTGTCTATAACCATATTCGTTATAATGCTTACTGATTTGATTTTAACTTTATTATATAGATACTAATTTATTATATGTAATTTTATTGTTTTTTAAGAGTATAATTTATTGGTGATAAAATGAAAGTTAAATTGGACATACCATATCCAGAGGTTATGGTAGAGCAAAAAAATCCTTATTATGCAGATTTATTAAGTCAGGATTATGCGGGTGGTGTTAGTGAAACAACCGCGGCACTAGCGTATTCTTATCAGCACTTTAACACCTTTAAAAGTAATGAAGGATATTCAGAAATAATTAAGGAAATATCTATTGTTGAAATGAAACACCTGGAAATGTTGGGTGAAACAATAAAACTATTAGGAAAAGAACCTGTGTATAAAACTTGTGAAGCTTTAAGAGGCGATTGTATTATGTGGAATTCAAGTAATATCGTTTATGATAATGATATAAAAGATATGTTAAAAACAAACATTAAATCGGAAAAAATGGCAATTAGAAATTATGAACATCATAAAAGTTTAATTGATGATAAATATATTAAAGAAATGTTATCCAGAATAATACTAGATGAGAAAAGACACGTTGAAATATTTGAAACGTTGTTAAAAGAATTAAATTAGTTTACAGTGCTATTAGAAAAAAATTAAACAAAAGTAACACACATGATATAATCATATTAGAATAAAAGGGTGAACGTTATGGATAAAGAGTTTGAAGTATTAAAGGAAGTTGCTATGAAGTTAGCAAACGAAAGACAAATTACTAGCTATGTTAGGTGTGGGCACGTTGCGTGTGCTTTGTTAACTGATAAGGGTAACGTGTATACGGGTATTTCAATAAACGCTAAGTGTGGTATTGGTTTTTGCGCGGAGCACGCGGCTATTGCGGACATGTTAAAGGCTGGTGAAACAATGATAGTTAAACTTGTTTCGGCAAGTAAAAACGCGGTTGCGGTTTCGTGTGGTAGGTGTCTTGAGTTTATAAGACAGGTTGATGAACGAAACGTTAATACTAAAATATTACTATTAGATGGTGAGGTAAAAACCGTAAGTGAGTTACTACCTTATAGGTGGCATCTTGACGAATTATAAAAAGAATGGTTATCCATTCTTTTTTTATTCGTAATATTCTTCTAACGTTAAGTTATTCTTTTTTAAGTACTTTGCAAGTTCTTTTCCTACGTAACGTAAGTGCCATGGTTCATATGAATAACCAGTAATTTTTTCTTTTCCCTTTGGATACCTTATTATGAAACCGTAAAGATAAGCAATATTTTCTAAATAAAAATATTCGTCACTATCATAGTTTGTTTTGTATGAATTCTTTTTGTTTGATATGGTAAAATCAAACGCAAGTCCGGTGTTATGCTCGGAAGTGCCTGGCTTAGCAACGTATTTTTCGGCGTATGATTCGCCTTTTTCAATAGCGTATGAATTATAAATGTTCTTAGATTCATTAAACGTTCTATACCCGCTATTTATGTTTATGTAATAACCTCTTTGAAGTAAGTTTTCTTTTAACTTAAGGTAATTATTATAAGTTTCTTCTTCTAATAATATTCCGCTATAAACGTTATTTTCTACCGTTACTAATTTATAATTTTTTATAAATTCTTCATTAATTGGGTTAGCCTTGTTTATGATAACCGAATATTTATCATCATAATTATTATTTACGGTTTTTAAATTTTCGCTATAATTATTCATTTTCTCGGTTAATACTTTATTATTATTTATCTTTTGTATGGAAGCTTGAATATTTTTTAATTCGTTTGTTTCGTAATTATTTAATACTAGTGACATTCCTACAACGAAAAAAGAAATTAAGATCGTGTTAAATATTATTTTCTTTCTTATTTTTGGTTTTTGCTCTCGTCTTAGTGCCTCCTTAAGCACGGCTTTTTCGGCATCACTTTCAAACAGAAATTCCGTTTTGCACTCATTAAAATCATAAAATTTAGTTTTGTTTTTGCTCATTTAACCACAACCTTATTATTCTATAAGAGATTATATCATAGAAAAAACAAAAAAGAAATAAAATATATTTTATTCCTCATCACTATCTTCGTTGTCTGTTTTAGATTCTTTTTCATGCTCCCATGTTATTTTTATAACACCAGGATCAGTACTGATTTTATTAATAACCATTTCAACCTTACTTGGGGTAGAAGTTACCATTATGGCTTTTAGTTTTATTTCTTCTTCGGTAATTTCACTTCTTTCCATACTATTTAAAACCAAATCATTCTTATCGATTATTTTAGCAAAATTAGTACGTACTTTTTCTTCTTTTTCTTTTTTACAACTTATTTTAATCGTATATTTTTCTTTTAATGAGGCCTTTACTTTACCCATTATAAATAGTGAAATTAAACGTAATATTATGTTTGAAAGTAGTACGAATAGGGTTCCTAAGGTTGCTTCTATAACCAAACCTGATGCACAAAGAGCACCTATTGCCGCCACGCACCATAAGGTAGCGGCGGTGTTAAGACCTTTTATTTTGCTGCCATCCCTTAATATTACGCCGGCACCTAAAAAACCAATACCTGATACCACTTGAGCAGCTATTCTGGTTAAGTCATAAGCTTCAACGCCAAAGGATAAATATACGAATAAAAATGACCCTATGCACACTAATACGTTAGTTCTAAGGCCAACCATCCGGTGCCTTAATTGCCTTTCTAATCCTATTAGTATGCTAAGTGAAAAACATATTATTAATCTAATTATAAAAGTAACAATATCCATTATTATTCTCCTTTCGGTGGTAATTAATTATATCATATGTTATAATTTATGTACAATGAAAAGTGAGGAACATATGAATAAAAATTTTTTTATAACATGTAAAAACGAAATTGATAAAAAGGTAGATGATATTTTAGATAAAGAAATAGAAAAATACCTTGATAATGAATTTATAAAAAATTCTTTAGAAGAATTAAAAAGATTATCTAAAGGCGGCAAAAGAGTACGTGGCTATTTAGTTAAATTAGGGCAAATGCTATTTGGAAAAGATGATGATTCATACGTTGATATAGCAGCAGCTATAGAAATATTCCAAACGGCGATATTAATTCATGATGATATAATTGATGAAGCTGATAAAAGGCGTGGGATGGATACCATTAATAGTAAATATCCTGGACACATTGGTATAGCAAAAGCCATATGTATTGGGGATTTAGGATTTTTTATATCATATAGAATCATAAATAATTCTCTCATAAGTAAGGAACTAAAGGATGAAATAATAAAAATATATTCTAAAACCTTGCATAATACCGTTAATGGTGAAATAGTGGATGTTGAGTTACCTTTAAAAGACCTTAACTACCATAAGAATATGAGTGAAAAAATAATATATGATATATACGTAAATAAAACCGCTTGGTATACGATTATAGGACCTGTTTTGATAGGGGCCGCATCCGCTGGTGCAAGTAATGATGATAAAAACAAATTAATAGATATGGGAATTAATCTTGGAATAGCTTTTCAGATTAAAGATGACTTGCTGGGTTTATATTCTAACGTAAATGATATGGGTAAAACTTTAAATGATATTAAAGAAGGCAAGCAAACTATTATTTATAAATATGCAATAGATCATGCAAATTGTGATGAGTTGAAAATTATAGATAAGTATTATGGAAATCCTAATATAAGTTTTAATGAAACAAAAATGATAGCAGACTTGTTTGAAAAGTTGGGTGCAAAAAGAAATGCTGAAAAATTAGTTGAAGAATATACCAATAATGGAATTAAGATAATTAATAACATGAATATAAAAAATAAAGATTTATTCATTTCGTTTGCAGATTATTTATTAAATAGGGAAAAATAAAAAATTATCAAAATATTGATAATTTTTTTTCTGTTTTTTGAACAAGTTTTCTATTTTGAACGTATTTATTTATATTATCCATTAAAACTTGCAGTTTAAGTAAATTTTTTCTTATTAGATTTGTTTCTTCTTCAGTTGATTTGACAATAAAATAAGTGAATTTTTTATATATTCTAGGTGATACACCCATTATGTTTTTGAATGTTTCAGAGAAATATTCAAGTGAATTAAAACCATTATTTAAAGCAATATTTAAAAATGAATCGTTACTATTTTTAATTTCTAACAAGCTATTATATACTCTTTTTTTATTGATATATTGATTTATTGTTATTCCTAATTCTCTTTTGAATAATTTCATGATATAGTATCTATTAAAGTAATACTTATCAGCAATTTCTTGAACACTGATTTCATTTTCAGTGTTATTGTTAATATAAATTAAAATATCACACACTAAATTATTAGAATACATATAAAATCCTTTCTTAGATGTATTTTATCATAATAATTATAAAAATGCCACTATTGTTTAAGTTTATATATAAAATCATGATATATTACTTGTGAAAGGAGAAAAAGAAAATGAATTATGCAAATTGGGCATCTTTAGAAGATGTAAAAAAGAATTTAAAAGAAGTTGATTTGAAAGGTGAAGTAGAAAGATCTGGAGTACCAATAGCTTATGACGAAAACGCTCTTTATATTAATGATAGTGAGGGTCATACTTTAGTTGTTGGAGCGGAAGGTTCTGGTAAAACACAATTAGTAATATTGCCAGTTATTAATTTAGCTATGAAAGCTAACGAATCTATACTTATAAATGATGTAAAAGGAGAACTTTATAAAAGAACCAGCATTAAATTACAAGAGGAAGGTTATAATGTTAAAGTTATTGATTTTGATGATTTAAGTAAAGGAGACTATTGGAATCCATTTGATTTAGTAACAAAAATATATGAAAATAATAAAGACTATGCAAAGGAAATCATAAACATAATAGCAAGTTATTTAATTCCAATAAGTAAACCTGATGAGTTTTGGTCAAATTCAGCTAGTAACTTATTTGCTGGATCAGCATTATATTTGTTGGAAAATAATAAAGCATTATCGTTAAATACAATATTTGATTTAGAGAATTCGTTTAATGATGAAAAACAATTAGATGAATTTAAAAGAAATTTAAATAAGAATAGTGTATCTTATACTTATTTAACTGGAATTTTATCATCACCAAAAGATACTAGATTAAGCATTATTGCAGTATTAAATCAAGCTTTGATTAATTTAGTGTCTGACGAATCGTTAAATAATACATTATCAAGAAGTAATTTTGATATTATGGATATAAATAATTCTAAAACAGCTTTATTTATTATTCCAAATAGATTTAAAAAATACTCTAATTTACAGAGTTTACTTGTGAGTGAAGTATATGAAGTTATTAACTATTGTGGTGCTGGAAGAAATGTTAATTTCATACTAGACGACTTTGATGATTTTGATGAAATAAAAAACATAAGTTCGATGTTAAGTTATTCTAGAGGATTAAAAATAAGATTTATTAATTGCATTAAAAGTTATTTGAAACTTGAAAGGGTTTATGAAAAACGTAATATAGAACTTTTAGAAATGTGCTTCGCCAATATAATTTATTTATACTCAAATGACATACATACACTTGAAAGAATAAGTAAGTTATGTGGTAATAAAAAGGATGAAAATGGTAATATAGAACCTCTAATAACTATAGAACAATTAAGAGTAATAGATAAAATGAATGCAATTATTATAATGGCTAGAACTATGCCTTTAAAAACTAAATTAATTCCTAATTATAAAATAAATTGGGGTTATGAAACAAAAGAAAATGAAATTCCTGTAAAAGAACAGTAAAAAACAGATTAAAAATAATCTGCTTTTTAAATTGATTTTTTCAATAATTTTTACATAAAAACTTAAAAATAATGAAATATTTAAAAGTAATGTTTAATAATACTAGTGGTGCTGATAATAATTTGAAATATAAATTAAATGATGTTAATGTTGCTAATAATTGGAATCCTAGTGCAAAAGCTCCAAAAGAAATGGGGGTTTTAATCTCAGCGTGGAAGATAAAATTTTAAGATGGTTAGTAAGAGGTGATACTTTATATGATGTTACTTTACCTTCTGATGCCGAGATAATTGATGTGGAAAGTGTATCCGCACCTCATGGTGTGTTTAGAAGTAATAAGATAATATTATCTAATCTAAGAAAAGTAACTGATGATATCGCTATGAAACTTTATCTAAAGTCAAAATTACCAGAAAAATCTTACTATAAATCCTTAGCAGGATGTGCGATTAGGGGCTATAAGAATACTTGCTTCAAAATTATAGAAGATAGGGTAAATAAAAATAATATTGATTTAGTTTTAAGTGAAATATATGATTTTGTTTCTCCTTATAATGAAGAAGAACCAAATGATTTATTAAAATTAGTTCTTGAAAATTTAAATAATATTTTAAGTAGCTTATTTGACTATTTCGTAATTATTTGATAATATATACGCTATCCAATGGGGGTTGGGTATAATGAAAATGAAAGATCAAGAAAAAATAAGAATAGCAGAAATGGCATTATTACTAAGTGGAGGAGTAATTCATAGTATATTAAGTTTAAAAGGTTTTAATTCAGATGCTAGTGTAGTAGCTAATTTAATGGGGTTACCTTATGCTTTAGATGTTATCTCTTCATTTAAAACTCTAAAAATTACTGATGAGTGGAAAAAATTGAAAAAAATAGATGATAAAATAGTTTCAAATACTGCTAACTTAATTAATAATATTGGGAATAATGATCCAATAGGTATATTTGCAAGCTACATTTATTTATATAGGAAAGGATATCTATCATATAATAAAAATTTTATATATGATATTGATATGAAAGATTTTGCAACACTCCATAGTATAGATGTTTATAGAGGAAAAGGTGTTTGTAGATCTATTTCTGAATTGTTAACAAAAATTTATAGAGAATTTGGTTATGATTCAAAAACGTTAGTTGTAAATGCAGATAAAAAGGCTATAAAAGATAATATACATTTATCAAATGTTAGTTTGCAAAAATCCCAAAATAGTGGAGATTTAGTTAATAAGGTTATGAAAATTACAAGTGCTATTCATACACCAAACCATGCAATTACTTTAGTAAGTGATGGGGTTAATAGCTATAAATTAGACCCAACAAATGATTGTATGTTTCTAACTGGTGAAAAAAATAAATTTTTATCTCCTACTTGTGGTGATGGAATTGTTACAAATTATAAATTTTTAAATTTTTTATATAGTATATTAGGCTTTTTAGATAATGGCTTTAACATGTTTGATAATAGACAAAGCGAAAAGCCTGATATAAATATAGAAGAGTATAAAGAGTTGTATTTACAAGCTTTTGAAATTTGTAACCAAAACGAGAAGCTTTTTGATTATTTTTATGACGATAATAGACCTTTATATGAAGAAACAAATCAAATTTCAAATACTCAAAATAATATTTTAAAAAGATTGGTTCCTTTAATTCCAAAAAGCAGAAAATAAGATGTTTAAATACATCTTTTAAAAATAGCAAAAATTAGCACTCTATATTGACAAGTGCTAACTTTTGTTTTATAATGTGATTAGTGCAAATAAAAAGATGCATAATATATTTATAAGGGGTGATATTTATGTTTAATATGAATAACGAACAAGAAGAAAATGTTCTAGAAAAATATGGTAGAGATATTACTCAGTACGTTAAAGATGGAAAGGTAGATCCTGTAATAGGTAGGGATGAAGAAATACGTAGTATTACTCGTATTTTATCACGTAAAACAAAAAATAACCCGGTTTTAATTGGTGAACCTGGTGTTGGTAAAACCGCCATCATTGAAGGACTAGCACAGCGTATTGTAAAAGGTGATGTACCAAGTTCTTTAAAGGATAAAACGATATGGGAACTTGATATGGCAGCTTTAATTGCGGGCGCAAAATACCGTGGTGAGTTTGAGGAAAGATTAAAAAACGTTTTAAACGAAGTAAAAAAATCAGAAGGTAACATAATCATGTTCATCGATGAAATTCACATGATTGTCGGTGCTGGAAAGCTTGATGGTGCAATGGATGCTGGTAACATGCTTAAACCAATGCTTGCAAGGGGTGAAATCCACTGTATCGGTGCAACCACCTTAAATGAGTACCGTAAGTACATTGAAGATGATGGCGCTCTAGAACGTAGGTTCCAAAAGGTACTTGTAAAAGAACCAACCGTATCTGATACCATAACCATTTTAAGGGGTTTAAAATCACGTTTTGAAGTGCATCACGGTGTATCTATATCAGATAACGCTTTAGTTGCGGCAGCAACTTTGTCAAACAGGTACATAACCGATAGGTTTTTACCTGATAAAGCCATTGATTTAATTGATGAAGCTTGTGCAACAATACGAGTTCAAATGGATTCGGTACCTGAAAACATAGATTCTTTAACCCGTAGAATAATGAAACTTCAAATAGAAAGAGAAGCCATTAAGAAGGATAAAGACGAAATAAGTAAGCAAAGGGTTAAGGAATTAGATGAAAAAATAAAAGGGATGAAAGAAGAAGAATCTAAGTTAAGACAAGACTGGGAAAAAGAGAAGAACATTCAGTCTGAGATAAAGAAAACTAAAAAAGAATTAGAGGATGCTAGGTTTAAACTTGAAATGGCTGAAAACAACTATGATTTGGAGTCCGCTGCAAGACTAAGACACGGAACGATTCCTGAGTTAGAAAAAAAATTAGATTCTTTAAAACAATCTAATGATAACAAAATATTAAGTGATAGGGTAACCGAGGAATCAATCGCTAGTGTTATTTCAAGATGGACGAATATTCCAATATCTAAACTTTCTCAAGGTGAAAAAGAAAAGGTTCTTAACCTTGAAGAAAACATGAAAAAAAGGGTAAAAGGTCAAGATAAAGCCTTGAAATTAGTTAGCGAGGCAATTATCCGCTCAAGGTCTGGTATAAAAGATGAAAATAGACCAATTGGGTCATTTATGTTTCTTGGACCTACTGGTGTTGGTAAAACGGAGGTTGCAAGAACCCTTGCGTATGAGTTGTTTGATGATGAAAAACACATGATAAGGATTGATATGAGTGAGTACATGGAGTCTCATTCAGTTGCAAGATTAATAGGAGCTCCTCCAGGATACGTAGGGTATGATGAAGGTGGACAATTAACCGAGGCAGTAAGACGTAATCCTTACAGCATCGTTTTGTTTGATGAAATTGAAAAAGCCCATAGAGACGTTCTTAACATTCTTTTACAAATACTAGATGATGGTAGAATAACCGACGGTCACGGAAGAACGGTAGATTTTAAGAATACCATTATTATCATGACTTCTAACATCGGAAGTGAATACGTACTTGATGGTAAAGTTGATGAAAGCATTATTAATAATGAACTTAAAAATCATTTTAGGCCAGAGTTTTTAAATCGTATTGATGAAATCATCATATTTAACGCTTTATCAAAGAACGTAATTTATGAGATATTAGATAAACTAGTTGATGATTTAAATAAAAAATTAAAACATCAAAGAATAAGTATATCTTTAAGTGATAAAGCAAAACAATGGATTGTTGATAATGGTTATGATCATAATTATGGTGCAAGACCACTTAAAAGATTTTTATCTAAAAACTTAGAAACTTTATTAGCTAAAAAGTTAATAGATGGAAGTGTTATATCTGGTGATGATTTAATGGTTGATGTATCAGATGATAAACTTGTTATATCAAAAAATAGTAAAGTTTAATGTAAATATTAAAAAAAATAGTTCATATAAATCGTTTTTATGGTAATATTATCTATAGAAGGGTAGGAAGTAGATAGTATGGCTAAAAAACAAGATAAAAACAAAGTAGGAAGACCAAAGTTAGCAGACCCTGAACTTATAAAAGATTCATGGTGTAGAATAGGTGCTTCTTTGTCGATAGCTTTAGTAATGGCAATATCTTTTATTGGTATAATGACTGATAGAACTCCTTTTCAAGTATTGACTTTTCAAAATACTAATAAGCTAAAAGGAAGTGTTAGTGAACAAAAAGATACCGTTATTATTGATGCAAAATCCTTAAATAACACCAAGATTATTAAAGCTAAAAAAGTTACTCAAAAAATAATTAACACTAATGGAGAAGTGACTTATATTATTCCAGCTAATGAAGCTGAATAATGATGAAAAAAAACAAAGACTAGTTCTTTGTTTTTTTTGTGATGATTATGTTATAATTAATACTGGTGATAAAATGTTATACTTAGATTATTGTGCTACTACTTTTCCTTCTAAAAAAGTTTTAAAGGCGTTTAATAAAGCTTCAAAAAAATACGTAGGCAATCCAAATTCATCTCATTTTCTTGGCGTTAAGGCAAACAATCGTATAAAAAAATCAACTAGTAACATTGCTAAGTTATTAAAGGTGGAACCTGAAGATATTATTTATACGTCTGGAGCTAGCGAATCTAATAACTTAGCTATTAAAGGTGTATGTAGGGCAAATAAGGGGAAACATATAATTACTACAAAACTTGAACATTCATCGGTTACGGCATCCATAAACAGACTTTTAGATGATGGATATGATGTTAGTTTTTTAAAGCTAAATACTGATGGTACAATTGATATTGATAACTTAAAAGAAATATTAACCGATGATACCGTTTTAGTATCTATTGTTGGCGTGGATAGTGAGATGGGAATAAAGCAAGACATTAACTTAATTGGTAAAGAGTTAAAAAAATATCCTAATTGTTATTTCCACGTAGATGCTACTCAAATGGTTGGTAAAACTAATTTGGATTTTAAAAACGTTGATTTAATTAGTTTTTCAGCTCATAAGTTTTTTGGAATAAAAGGAATTGGGTGCTTAGTAAAACAAGGAAAGTTTAAAATGATACCACTAATTGATGGTGGAAGATCTACCACTAAGTATAGAAGCGGTACACCTGCTTTAGAATTAATTGTTTCTTTGGAAAAAGCTCTTACCTTGGCTTATAAAGATTTTGATAAAAAGCTAAGGTACGTAAATAAAATAAGTAATGATTTAAAAGGGTTTTTAAGTTGCCATGATAATATTAAAATTAATAGTACTTCAAAAAGCATACCTCAGGTAATAAATTTTAGTGTTGACAATTCCAGAAAATTAGTTGATATGTTAACAGAACGTGGAATTTGTTTATCAACCAAAAGCGCGTGCTCATCGGTAGATTCACTTTCTAAGTCTGTGATGTCCTTATATGATGACGAAAAAAGAGCTAATAATAGTGTTAGAATAAGTTTGTCTTATGTTACTACTAGAAGTCAAATAAGAAAGTTTAAGAAGATATTTAATGAGTGTTATGATAAAATAGGAGAAAATGATGAAAATAATTAAGTTTCAAGCCGTATGGTGTTCGGCGTGTCTTGTTATGAAAAAAACGTGGAAAGAAATTAAGGAGTTATATCCCGACTTGGATGTTACCGAGTATGATTATGATTTAGATGAAGATGAGGTTATAAAGTATAACGTTGATGATAAATTACCCGTTATTATTATGCTGGATGATAATGGTAAAGAGTTAAAAAGGCTTGTAGGTGAAAAAAATAAAGAAGAAGTATTAAGTTTTATAAAGGAAAGATAGTATGAAGTTAAAGAAAATATTAATTAGTTGTTTATTTGCCTTTATGGTGTTTTTATTATTTAACGTTAGGGTTTTAGCAAAAGAAGTTAACGTTTACATGTTTTATGGTAAAACTTGTCCACATTGTGAAGAGGCATATGAATATTTAAAATCAATAGAGAACAAGTATGATTTAAACATTTATAGGTATGAAGTTTGGTATGATGAAGAAAATCAAAAATTAATGAAAGATGTTGCAAAGTACCTGGATGTTAACGTATCGGGAGTGCCTTTTACAATAATTGATAATACCGCTATATTTGGGTATGCTAAGGGTGTAACTGATGAAACGTATAGGTATCATATAAAACAAGCTTCAAAGAGTAATTTTGTTGATAAAGTAGGTATAAAGCTTGGTGTTGTTGAGGAAAGTTCTTTTAATAACGCATCAAGTTCAAATAATAATGAAAAGGATTATAATATTAAATTACCTATCATAGGTAAAGTTAATTTAAAGGACTTTTCTTTACCAATACTTTCGGTTTTAATGGGTATAATTGATGGTTTTAACCCTTGTGCTTTATGGGTTTTACTATTTTTAATTAGTACTTTAATTGGTATGAAAGATAAAAAAAGACTATGGGTATTAGGATTAGTTTTTCTTGTTTCTTCAGCACTAATATACATGGCCTTTATGGTATCATGGCTTTCTTTTGCAAAAATGATAAGTGGTGTTGTATTAGTTAGAATGATAATTGCTTTAGTTGCTTTAATAGGTGGTGCATTTAACATAAATAAGTACGTTAACCAGATTGGAAAAACTGATGGTTGTACTACCGTAGGACAAGAAAGAAGAAAGAAAATATTTGCTAAAATAAAAAAGTTTACGCATGAAAAATCTTTTGTTATAGCAATCTTAGGTGTTATGTTTTTAGCAATATCAGTTAATTTGATTGAACTTGCTTGTTCAGCGGGATTACCGGTTATTTTTACTCAGGTACTTGCAATGAATGATTTAAGTACTTTAGAGTATTGGATTTATATATTTATATACATATTTTTCTTTATGATTGATGATTTAATTGTCTTTGCAATTGCCGTTAAGACGATGGAATTAACTGGAATAACCACTAAATATACTAAGTACTCACATCTTATAGGTGGCTTACTAATGTTTATAATAGGTATTCTATTAATCGTTAAACCAGAATGGTTAATGTTTAATTTTTAATAATTTGAGGTGATTTTATGGGAACGTTATACGTTGTTGCAACTCCAATTGGTAACTTAGGAGATTTTTCTTTGAGAGCTGTTGAAACACTAAAAAATAGTGATTTGATATTGGCGGAAGATACTAGACAAACGATTAAGTTACTTAATCATTTTAACATAAAAAACAAGATGGCTTCATATCATAAATTTAATGAAAGTAAAAAGACTAATGAAGTAATAGAATTATTAAAAGATGGCATGAACATTGCTTTGGTATCTGATGCTGGTACACCATGTATTTCAGATCCAGGTTATGTTTTGGTAAAAAGGGCAAGACAAGAAGGTATAAAGGTTATAGGAATACCAGGTTGTAGCGCGATAATTACCGCTTTATCGGTTGGTGGGTTAGATACTTCATCATTTTCGTTTTATGGGTTTGTACCTACCGAAAATAAAGCTAAAAAAGAATTATTTAATAGCATTAAAACTGATTCAGTTAAGACCAAAGTAGTTTATGAATCACCAAAAAGAATTTTAAAGTTATTGTCAGACATAAAAAAAGAGATACCAGGATGTGTGGTATGCGTATGCTCTGAAATAACAAAGGTTCATGAATCATACGTTTATGGCAAAACAGAAGAAGTTTATGAACAATTAGCTAGTAATTTAGATACTTTAAAAGGTGAATATGTAGTTTTAATTAATAATGAAAGAACCATGTTAAACGAAAATGAAAATATAAGTATTGAAGCTCTTATCATTGATGAAATGATAAAAAATAATTGTACTTTAAAGGAAGCAATTGGATTAGTTAGTTCTAAGAATAAAACCGTTAGTAAAAAAGACGTATATAATGCATCTTTAAATTTAAAAAACATAATACGTGATTTAAAATAAACGTATATCATACCATATTATAATACATATAATATGGTATGAAGATGTATGTTTTTTTTAATGTTTTAATTCAAATTTTTATTCTTTTAACGTCCGTAAACCTTTATTTTGAATCTTTAGACATAAGGCTATTAGCATCCATGTTTATTATTAGTTTTATTTTTATACCAAGTATAATAGAACGTGGTGCTAAGATTAAATTAAAAAAGAAGGTTCATTATTTAACCACGATTACTTGTTTACTTCTTTTTATTGTTTTAATTGCAATTTAATAAGTTTGTTATATAATAATAGTATAAGATAATAAAGAAATGGAATGATTAATATGAATGGTAATTATAATGACATTATTGATATAATCCTTACGTTAATTGATGATGAGCAAATAAGAGAATCAATCACGGTATCCGGAAGCATTGTTCCTTACATCGTTCTTAACAAAGAATCATATGAGTATCATACTGATTTTTACGTACTAGTTAAAGAAAAAAAAATAAACTACGTAAGGGAAAAGATAAAGAAATTATCAAAGGAGTATGCTTTTGACATAATATCAGACTCAAAAAAATATGTTAAAGATGATTATGGTTTTAAGATAAAGTATGAGCATACGATCGTGGGATTTTTTCCATACTCAATCATTGATAATAATCTTTCCATAAAAACTTATAGTTTAAATAAAGAAAACACTAAAGTAAAATTAAAAACTAAGGTAATACCTAACGTAACTAAAAGTAGCGTTATAAGGTTAGTTAAGTTTGCTAAAGATAAGAACTTAAGGATAATGACGCCTGAGTTTATTTTAGCGGATAAAGAAGCAAGGGAAAAAGAACCAGGTAATCCAACTGGTGAAACCATGCGTTTATTAAACAAGATATGTGATGAAAGCGTTCTTAAGGTAGTAAGGGATAGTGTCAGTAATACAGAGGTAAAAATAAGGACTAAAGATGTTAAAGAAGATAATAAACCATTAATTATAATATTATCCGTTTTAGTTATTTTACTAATCATTGTTATATATGTTCTTTTTAAAAAATAGTCCAAAAAAGGACTATTTTTAGTATAATTATTACAAGAGGTGGTATCATGGACAGGATTATTTTTCATATAGATGTTAATAACGCTTTTTTATCATGGTCCGCTCTTGAAATGTTAAAAAACGGAAGTAAATTAGACATAAGAACGATACCATCCGTTGTTGGTGGTGATGAAGAAAAAAGAAGGGGTGTTGTGGTTGCAAAAAGTTTTCCAGCCAAAAAAGCGGGTATAGTAACCGGGGAGCCCCTATATATGGCTAGAAGAAAAGTAGATAAGCTTTTTGTTGTTAGGTCAGATAAAGAAAAATATAAAGAATATTCAAACGCTTTTTATAAATTACTATGTAAGTATAGTCCTACTATAGAAAGGTACTCAATAGATGAGTGTTTTATGGATATGACTGGAACTCAAATGATGTTTGGTGACCCGGTAAAATTAGCATACAAAATAAAAGATGAGATTAAAGATACATTGGGTTTTACCGTTAACGTAGGAGTAGCAAATTCTAAACTTTGTGCTAAGATGGCTAGTGATTTTGAAAAGCCTGATAAGGTTCATACTTTATTTAATGATGAAATAAAAGATAAAATGTGGCCACTTAACGTTGATGATTTATTCATGGTTGGTAAATCTTCAAGTAAAAAGCTTCATGAGCTAGGAATGAACACCGTTTATGATCTGGCGCACGCAGACGTTAATTTATTAACCAGACATTTTAAATCCATGGGTAAAATGATGCATGATTATGCTAACGGAGTAGATAACTCACCAGTAGAAAAACAAGTGCCTAAAAATCAGGGTATTGGGCATTCAACTACTTTACCAGAAGACGTTGATAACATACCTGACTTAAAAAAGGTATTACATACGTTATCTAACATGGTAGGATTAAGACTAAGAAAAGAAGGAAAGTATGCTACCGTCGTTTCAGTACAATTAAAAAATAACGCTTTCTTTAGTTATGGTCATCAAAAGAAACTAGTTAATCCTATTTCTTCTAACGAAGATATATACGAAGTTGCGTGTGAACTTTTAAAAAGTATGTGGAAAGGTGATTTAATAAGATTAGTTGGCTTAAGGGTAACGGATTTTATTGATAAACCATACGAACAAATGTCTTTGTTTGAAGAAGCTGGAAAAATTCAAAGACGTGATAAAATACAAAAAACGTTAGATGATATAAATAAAAAATATGGAGATGATACCATAAAAAGTGCGGCTTTATTTAATAAAAAATAAATTTAATATTGATTTTATTTACTATGTTTGTTAAAATACTACTAGCATTTATTTAATGCAAACATTTTTGGCGGAGTTGGTGAAGTGGTTAACACTCTGGTTTGTGGCACCAGCATGCGTGGGTTCGATTCCCACACTCCGCCCCATATTAAAATAAAAAATCAACTTTATGGTTGATTTTTTTGCTGTGAAAAAAACTTAAATAAATTCATAAAATACTTAACTAATAAAAAGTATTGAAAATTTTCATTAAATACTTTTTAATTTTATTTTAGTATATATAAAATGGTTCCCATTTTAAGAAGATAATATATTATATATAAATGTAATAATTATTATGGTTTATTAATAAAATTAAAAAATAAAAAAGTTATTGTAATTTATAAATGTTCATAACAGTTGTTATGAACATTTTTTATATTAAAAGTATATATTTCATCTCATTAAAATAAAATTTAATGAGGTGTTTTTTATTAAAAAAGTATTAATTTTATTTGGCGGTAATTCAAGTGAGCATTATATATCTTGTTTATCTTGTAAAAGTATAATAGAACATATTGATAAAAAGAAATTTAAATTTGAAGTAGCAGGCATAGATTTTGATAATACATGGTATAAGTTTAAAGATGATTTGATTTATTTAGAAAACCGAAACTGGCTTGAAGCTAACGTACTTAAAATAGATAACGTAATTAATTATTTAAAAGCGTTTGATGTTGTATTTCCTATTACTCATGGTACTTTTGGAGAAGATGGTAAATTACAAGGTTTGTTAGATGCATTTAACATAAAATACGTAGGGTGTAAGATGCTTTCTAGTGCTATTTGTATGGATAAAGCATTATCTAAAATATTATTTGATAAACTTGGCATTAAACAAGTACCATATATTGCTTTAAATAATAAAGATAAAATAGATGATGATATTTTAGATATAGAATATCCAGTAATAGTTAAACCAGCAAATGGGGGATCTTCAATAGGCATAAATAAAGCATCTAATAAAAAAGAACTTATAAAGGCTATAAAAGATGCTAAAAATTATGATGATAAAATAATTATAGAAAAATTTATTAAAGCAAGAGAACTAGAAATAGCGGTATTAGAAAATAAAAATAACATAATATGTTCTATGCCAGGAGAAATAAAATCAAGCAATGAATTTTATGATTATGAAGCTAAATATGTAAGTGATTCGTCTTATACAACAATTCCGGGTGATTTGCCGGAAAATATAGTAAAAACCATAAAAGATTATGCACTTAAAATATTTAAAAAATTAAATTTAAAAGGTTATGCCAGAATAGACTTTTTCTATGATGAAGAAAAAGAACAAATCTATATAAACGAAGTAAACACAATACCGGGATTTACATCTATTAGTATGTATCCTAAATTAATAGAAAATGAAGGTATTAATTATACTGATTTAATTACTATACTTATAAATAATGCACTTTAAAATTTATTTTTTAAAGTGCTTTTATTTGTTATAATACCATTGAGGTTATAATTATGAAATCTGAAATATATAAAATAAATAATAATGTAGAAAGAATTAAGCAAGGAAGAAGTACTTTGTTTTTAGATGGTAGAGAATTTAAATTAGTAACAACTAAATTAAAAAAAGATAGTTATAATATATATTATCCATATAAAGATAGCGAAAAAGTAATGTTATACACAGGAAAAACACCAAAAATCAAACTTTTTAAAATTTATACTGTGGATAAGTTAAGACATCAAGATATATTAGGCAGCTTGTTTGCACTTAATATCGATTCTTGCTATTTTGGAGATATCGTTTTATATGAAGGATATTTTTATGTATATATAGCTTTAGAATTAGCTGATTTTATAAAAGATAATTTAACTATTATAGGAAAAAGCAAAGTATCTTTAGAAGAAGTTCCTTTATCTTTACTTCAAAATTATAAAAGAAAATATGAAGAACATGAAATTATTACCTCTAGTCTTAGGATAGATGCCATTGTTTCCAACATTATTAATTCCTCAAGAAAAATTGCTATCGATAGAATAAACAATAAAGAAGTAATAGTTAATTATGAAGTAGCAAATAAAAACTCTTATATATTAAAAGAAAATGATGTTTTTAGTATTAGAAAACATGGTAAGTATAAGTTTATTGGTGTAGTAAAAAATACTAAAAAAGATAATTATATTATTAAATATTTAAAGTATATCTAATATATTATCATTTTATAAAATTTAGTATAATTTATACATAATTATTATTTTGTTTGATCATCAATTTGAATATTATGAAACTCCATTTCAAAGGGTTAAGGATTTAAAATTAGTTTGAGAAGAGATTGAATTGTAAAATTTAGATTATTTAGAATATAAAATTATAGATGAAAAAGATAATAAAGTTATTGCTAATTATATTATGAGTAGTGAAGAATTAATAGTTGATATGATATATGAAATAGAATTAAATAAAATGGGAAAATGTATTTATTTTAAGCAATGGTATATGCAAGGTAAATAAATATATGTTATTATATGTTTGAAGGTTATAAATGCTATTTTTAGAGGAACTAAAAAACATAATGAGGTGTAAAAATAAATGTTGAGTTAATAGAAAAAAGTAGAAATAATAATGAACTTTTTTTAGTATTTTTGACAAAGATACAAAAAATAATGTCGGAATATTATTCACCGTGGAAGATCATGTAGCTTATGAAGTGTTTGAGGAGTATAGAAATCAAGGGGCAGCAACACAAGCGTTACGGGAAATTACGACTAGGATGAATAGGCCGGTTTTAGACATAAGGAAAGATAATATATACTCTATAAAGACTGCTAAAAAAGTGGGATATAAACTTTATCAAACCGGAGGAACATTTGAAATATATGTTTATGATAATTCTAGTAAAGTAAAATAATGGGAGTGATAAAAATGAAAGTATTACTAGTAAACGGAAGCCCACATAAAGATGGGGTAACTAATTTAGGGTTAGAAGAAATTGCTAAGGCATTAAAGAATAATGATATAGAAAGCGAAATTTTTTGGATAGGAAATAAGGCAATATCAGGTTGCATTGGCTGCGGTGCTTGCTTTAAAACAAAAAGGTGTTTTATAAATGATAAGGTAAATGAATTCATAGAAAAAGCAGAGCAAGCTGATGGATTTATTTTTGGATCTGCGGTTCATTATGCAGGCCCAACAGGGTTCATAAAATCATTTATGGATAGGTGTTTTTATGGAAAAAGTTATGCTTTTTCTTATAAGCCAGCGGCATCAATAGTAAGCTGTAGAAGGGGAGGAGCAGCAACTGCTTTTGATGATTTAAATAAATATTTTACGATTACTAACATGATAATTGTAGGAAGTCAGTATTGGAACCAGATACATGGTAACACTAAAGAAGAAGCAAAAGAAGATAAAGAGGGATTGCAAACAATGAGAACCCTTGCAAATAACATGTCATGGATACTTAAATCAATTGACTGTGGAAAGAAAAATGGTATTCAAAAACCAGAAAAAGAAAAGAAAATATCAACAAATTTTATAAGATAATAAAAACGACTCATCATTTTAATGAGTCATTTTTTTGTTTAATTATTTTATAATTTTTTAATAATCTTTCATTATTGGGTTCCATATCTATTGCAAGAGAAACGTACTTTAACGAGTCTTCGTATTCGCCTAAGTTAAAACAAGCGATAGATAGTAAATCATAAACGGTATAATTCCAGCTAAAAGGTTCGTTTATATATGTTTTTTCATGAGTTTTAATATTTAGTGCTTCCAAACAATATTTTTTTACGTCAGCCCAATTATTAAAGTCGTATTCTAGTAAAGCTCTTTCCATGTATGGATCTCTAAGGTATGGCGCTTCTTTTATTGCTTTATCGAGCCACATCCTAGCTTCATCATATCTTTTTAGATTTTTATAACATCTAGCAATAAATCTCATTGAGGCACATCTTTCATCTTTCCAAACGGCTGTTTTAAGGTTTAAATGCTTTATTAAAGTATCAATAGCTTCATTATATTTTCCATAGTACATATATTCTCTACCTAAATAGTGTGTATTTCTATCATCTTCTGGTGCTTCTTTTACTGAAAGCTCTAAAAGAGGTAGATAACTACTTCTAGATTTAGTATTATCAGGATAATGATTTAAAACTATTGATGTATTATATACGTATTTTTCTTCTTCCCCGTCATATTTTAATATTTCGTGAACTGGATGAATCCATTTATAACCATTTAATTTATGTATTTTTTCATACAAAAAACTTATTACTGGTTTATTATTTTCATCAAGCTTCCAGTTATACGTATATCTTAATCTAGTTGAGTCATCTTCCCAAACATCTTCTATTTTTTTTCTCCAGCCTTCTTCAAAAACTTCATCTAAATCAGTGCATACACAAATATCAGTATCACTAGGTAAAAGCTTTAAAGATTCATTTCTAGCAACATCAAACCTCCACGGAGTTATTTTTTTTTGCATAACATGAACCCCATTTTTATTTAATAAATTTACCGTGTTATCAATGGAACCTGTATCTAGTACATAAATTTCATCCGCTTCTTTCATTGAATTAAACCATCTATCGACAAACTTTTCTTCATTTTTACATATGGCATAAACACAGACTTTATATTTTTTCATAAAACACCACCTAATTAATTGTATTGAAATAAACTTTAAATATTATGAAAAGTATAATTTAAAAAATAAGTATATTTAATGATTTAAGGTAAGCAAATTGCTTACCTTAAACCAATTTTGATTTCTATGGTCCAGTAGGCCCAGTAGGTCCGGTAGGTCCAGTAGCGCCCTCAGGTCCAGTAGGTCCGGTAGCTCCTTCAGGTCCAGTAGGTCCAGTAGCTCCTTCAGGTCCAGTAGGTCCAGTAGCACCCTCAGGTCCGGTAGGTCCAGTAGCACCCTCAGGTCCGGTAGGTCCGGTAGCGCCTTCAGG
>CALVIG010000008.1 GCA_944329425.1 uncultured Bacilli bacterium | reverse complement strand
TCAGGTCCGGTAGGTCCAGTAGCACCCTCAGGTCCGGTAGGTCCGGTAGCGCCTTCAGGTCCGGTAGGTCCAGTAGCTCCTTCAGGTCCGGTAGGTCCAGTAGCGCCTTCAGGTCCGGTAGGTCCGGTAGCACCCTCAGGTCCGGTAGGTCCAGTAGCACCTTCAGGTCCGGTAGGTCCAGTAGCACCTTCAGGTCCGGTAGGTCCGGTAGCGCCTTCAGGTCCGGTAGGTCCAGTAGCACCCTCAGGTCCGGTAGGTCCAGTAGCACCCTCAGGTCCGGTAGGTCCGGTAGCGCCTTCAGGTCCGGTAGGTCCAGTAGCACCATCAGCACCGGTAGGCCCAGTAACGCTAAGTCCAGTTGGCCCAGTAGGCCCGGTAGGTCCGGTAGGTCCGGATACTGAACTTGCAGGTCCAGTAGGTCCTTGTGGAATAGTTAAATTTAGTATAAAATTTGGTGATGTTCCAGTAATACTTGCAAAGGCACTAGAACCAGGAGCGCCCGTTGTTACAGTCCCTATTGTTAAGTTTGGTGTTGCTCCGGTAGCACCAGTAGGCCCAGTAACGCTAAGTCCAGTTGGCCCAGTAGGCCCGGTAGGTCCGGTAGGTCCAGTAGGTCCGGTGGCACCTGCAGGAATTGTAAAATCAAACACAGCGTTTGTAGATGTACCTTCATTTATAACTGATGCACTAGAACCAGGAGCTCCGGTAGTTGTTGTGCCGACAGTTAGTGTAGTAGGCCCAGCTGGTCCGGTAGGCCCAGTAGGTCCCGGTATATATCTTGGGCAACAATGTTTTCTTCTGCATTTCATTTCTCTTATCGCTTCGTTTACTATTTCACTATTTTCGAAATCATTTTCATTAATAGGATTGTTGTTCATAAAAAAACTCCTTTCAAGATATAATATGTATAAACATACTTTAAGAGACATTATTTTTGTTGCATATTGTAAAAAATTGTGATATTATCGTTTTACTTGTTGGAGGTATAAAATGAAAGAAGTCTTATTAGATACTTTATTAGATGCGATTAAGATTATACCGTTTTTGTTTGTTACTTTTTTATTAATGGAATATATTGAACACGGTTTTACAAAAAAAGGAAAGGAAAAAATAAAAAAAACAGGTAACCTTGGTCCTTTCTTTGGTAGCTTATTAGGTGCTGTACCCCAATGTGGTTTTTCTGTTATGGCAACCAATTTATATGCTACTAGAATAGTGACATTAGGTACTTTGATTTCTATTTATTTATCTACGTCAGATGAAATGCTTCCGATTTTAATTTCGCAAAAATGCAGTTTTAGCATAATAATTAAGATTTTATTAATTAAGGTTTTAATTGGCATGTTAGCAGGTTTTATAATTGATTTTATAATAAGAAAAAAAACTAAATCTAGTAATTATGAAATAAAGAAATTTTGTGATGAAGAACATTGTGATTGTGAACACGGAATTATTAAATCATCCATTAAACACACTTTTAACATATTAATATTTATTATTGTTATAACGCTTTTATTAAATCTTGGTTTTTATTACTTTGGAAATGATAGCATTGAAAAATTATTCTTAAAAGACAGCTTTTTTAGCCCTTTTATATCAAGTTTAATTGGGTTAATTCCAAATTGTGGTGCAAGCGTTATATTAACGGAATTATACTTAAATAACGTTATATCATTTGCTTCAGTTATATCAGGATTGCTAACGGGTAGTGGCGTTGCTTTATTAGTACTATTTAAAATAAATAAAAACGTTAAGGAAAACGTTAAAATATTATTAACGTTATATTTTATTGGTGCTTTATCAGGTATTGTAATAGAAATTATTCAAATGTTATTTTAACTTTAACTTAAAAAAACGTTTTTATAAAACGTTTTTTTTATATATTTAATTTTTGTTATACATATCAACTCTATTAGGTAATTTTTTCGCTTTTAATGCTGTTTCTGTGTTGAATAGTAGTTCTTGCTTTATTTTAAAAGCTTTTGCAATAAAATCAATGTTTTTACACGTAAGATTAGCATCTCCATTTTCAATCGTACTTATGTAAGCCATTTTAAATTTGGTTTTGTTTGCAAATTGCTCTTGCGTCATATTGTTTTGATATCTATACCATTTTGTGTTTAAACCTACTAATTCCATTGAAGTCATAATAAACCTCCTATTATTATTTATATATAAATTATAAATTTTTATAATAATGAATTTAATTCCTCTAAATCTTAATAACATATATCTTATTAAGATATATTGAAATAAAAATAATTTTATGATATATTATTCGTGAAAGGAGGGAAGTAAGTGCTTATATCAACTACGGAACATCTAGAAACTAAAAAAATTAAAGAATATAGAGGCGTGATTTTTGGTGAAACTATAATTGGTATAGATTTTATAAAAGATTTTACAGCAGGTATTACTAATTTTATAGGTGGTAAAGCAGAAGAATATGAAGAAGAATTAGTTAATGCCAGAGCAGACGCAATTAACGAAATGATGATTCGCGCAAAAAAAATTGGTGCTAACGCAATTGTAGGTGTAAGCATTGATGTTGAATCTATTAGCGTTGGACAAAATAACTCGCTTATGCTAATGGTGTCAGCTAGCGGAACTGCGGTTATATTAGAGGAGGATCAAAGTTGAAAAAAAATGCGCAATATGTAGGAATAGATGATAAATATGTGCCAGAAAATGAAACGTATGTGGATAACACCTTAAATAGTGAAATCAAAGATACACTAAAAGATGGAGTTAAATCTGCTAAAAATTATTTATCTAAAGACGAAAATAAACAAAAAATAAAAAATACAGGTAAAAAAGTTTTAAGAGTTGGAAAAGGAATAGGAATTGCTTATTTAAGTTTTTTAGCATTTGTATTTTTGATATTTATATTTGTTTTTATTATAATAATAAGCGGTTTTTTTAAAGTAAATAGCTCTTTTGATAATGTGAAAAATAGTGTGGATAGTAGTATAAATGAGGGAGTTAGCAGTATAAATTAAAAATTTATGAATTAAAAGGAGTATAAAATGGAAAAAGAAAAAAAGAAATTACCTTTACCTATATTAATATTAATAATTGGTTTAATTATAGGCTTTATTTTTATAGCTTTCGGTTTTTATAAACAGCAAGATTCTAAAAGAATAAATGAAGAACGTTATCAAGCTGCGTATAAACAATCTCAAGCAAAGGTAGATGCTGCAAAGAAAAGACTTGAAGAGATAAAAAATGAATTATCGACATTAAAAGAACAATATGAACAAAAAAAACAAGAATGTGATTCAATGGAAATGGGAACTAGTACTTGGTTTGCTGATCATTCAAAATGTCAAAGAGAAGCAAGTGAAATTGATTCTCAAATTACTGATTTAGAGAGCGAACAGTGGAGTTTAGAAAAAGGAAATTATTCTGTATATTATACTGAGGTAGATCCTAAAACATATGAGATACCTTATATTATAGGTGCTTGTGTTATAGGTGTGTTTATGTTGGGTGCTTTCATAATATATTTGGTAAAGGGTAAAAAAAGTTATAACTAATGTAAAGAACCTTTTTAAAGGTTCTTTTTTATATTAAGTTTTACTTCTAAATTTATAAATGCTATAATTAAACTGGAGATGATAAGATGAAGAAACCTTTGGTATTATGTATATTGGACGGATGTGGAATTAGAAACGAAAGCGATGGTAACGCTTTTAAAAACGCTAATAAACCTACGTTTAACTATCTATGGAATAAATATCCACATAGTCTTTTAGAAGCTAGTGGAAATTATGTAGGATTACCAGAAGGTCAAATGGGTAATAGTGAAGTTGGTCATATGAATATTGGTGCGGGAAGGGTAGTTTACCAACCTTTGGAGTTGATTAATAAAGCTATTAAAGATGAAAGCTTTTTTAAAAATAAAATGATTTTAGAAGTTCTAGAACATGTTAAAAAAAATAATTCAAAGCTTCATGTTATGGGACTTTTATCAAATGGGGGAGTTCATTCTCACATAAATCATTTATTTGCGTTAATTGATATGCTAGATAAAAACAATGTTAAAAACGTATGTTATCACTTGTTTTTAGATGGAAGGGATGTTAATCCAAAAAGTAGTTATACGTTTATAAAAGCATTAGAAGATAAAATTAATAAAAATGGTATTGGTAAAATAGTTACCATATCCGGTAGATATTATGCAATGGATAGGGATAATAATTATGATAGGTTAATAAAAGCTTATGATGCTATTGTGTACAACGATGGACCTAAATTTAATA
The DNA here is from genome assembly GCA_944329425.1 of uncultured Bacilli bacterium. Taxonomy (GTDB): domain Bacteria; phylum Bacillota_I; class Bacilli_A; order RF39; family UBA660; genus Aphodocola. The sequence goes on along the minus strand of CALVIG010000008.1, from coordinate 44,349 downwards.
CTGCTAAAGAAGCTATAGAAAAAAATTATGATGAAGGAATCACGGATGAATTTATTGTTCCATCCGTAGTAAATAATGGTAAGTTAGAAGATAATGATGGTGTTATAACCTTTAACTTTAGACCAGATAGATTAAGAGAATTATTTACCGCTATTACTAATCCAAAAGAAAGCCCTATGGAAACTAAACAGTTTAATAATTTAAGTGTTTTAACCATGATGCCAGTTGTAAATACGGTGTTATGTAATCATGCGTTTAACCATCAAGATTTATCCGAAACAATGGGATTATATTTAAGTCAAAACAATTTAAACCAACTTAGAATTGCAGAAACAGAAAAGTATGCTCACGTTACGTATTTTTATGATGGTGGTAAGGAAGAAAGTTATCCTGGTATGAAAAAAATTCTTATACCGTCACCAAAGGTTGCAACCTATGACATGAAACCACAAATGAGTGCAAAAGAAGTAACTGATGCCTTGATTAAAGAACTTGATAAAGATTATTATGATGTTGTGATTCTTAATTATGCAAACGGGGATATGGTTGGGCATACCGGAAATTATGAAGCTGCAAAACAAGCTATTGAATATTTGGACGTTTGTTTAAAAAGGTTATATGATAAGATTCTTGAAAAAGAAGGTACTTTAATAATAACCGCTGACCACGGTAATTGTGATATAATGTGGGATAAAAATCATGTACCTGTAACAAGCCATACTACCATGCCGGTACCATTCATTATTACAAGGAATGATATGAGGTTAAAAGATGGTAAGTTAGCAGATATAGCACCAACTATGTTAGAATTATTAGAAATAAAAAAACCAATCGAGATGACTGGTGAAAGTTTAATACGAAAATAATTTTTATAATTATTAAAAAATCATATAAAAATATAATAAAAATTAAAAAATTATAATTGTTTTACTATATATTGTAAAAAAAGTCGAAAAAAGTAAAAAAATGCTTGCATTTTTCTATAAATATAGTATTATTAAAGAGGAAGTACAAGTATTTTACTTCCCTTATTGCTAAGACCGTAAATACCCACTGCGGTCTTTTTTTGTCATAAAATCATGTTATAAAAAATTATATTATGTTATAATTTCATTAGAAAGGTAAAAAATTATGAAACATGTTTTTATATTTTTAAGTACCATCTTAATATCATTTTTTATTATTTTTTTAATATTTAGTTTTAACATTAAGCAGGTTTGCGTAAACACGTTATCAAACTACGTTGTTAAAAACGAAATTACTGATAAGGTTGTTGATGAAATTAAAACTATTTATCCTGATTTATCAGAAGATGCTATAACTGATATAAAAATAAATATTAAAAATAGTAGTGAAATTATTAATATATCTAATAAATATTTTCAAAGTATTATAAATGAAAGCAGTAACCCTAACATAAAAACAAATTTACTTAATTTAATTGGTGAATTTCAAGATGTATTAGAAGAAAACGAAATAGTAATTACTAACGAAAAAAAACAAGAAATGGTGCAAAAACTGGTAGATTCTAAGATGATAGAGTGGGTAAAAGAAAAGACTTTAAAAATGGCTAAAGAGAATCAAAAAGTTAGTTTTATTTCTATTTATAATAAGATATCAAGTTTTACTTTTAGGTTTTTGCTTGTAAGCATTATCGTTATACTTGTTTTATTAATTGCCTTTATGAAAAAAACGTATTATAGATGGACTTATAACTTATCTGTCTCATTTTTATTGGATGGGTTATTATTAACGTTAATATTTCCATCTGTAATTATAAAAGATTTAAAAAATATTAATTTAACTTCAATCATTAATTCAGGATATATTTGTTTTGTAATTTGTGCTTTACTTGTAATAATATATATAATTGGTAATAAAATTACTAGGTATAACGATAGAAAATATTTATAAAACAATAAATTTTATAAATATTTGTTGACAATATATATGTGTTATGTTACTTTAAACACAGTAAATGCAAAGGAGCGTGATTAAAATGAGAAACGTAAAACTATTTAAAGGAAATATATTTTGCAAGATTAATCACGCATATAATTTTTAATTATTATACTTGTGTTTGTTTAATCTTGCTATTTATAGCAAGATTTTTATTTTTAAAAATCTTTGCTTTGTAAATTAAAGGGAGGATTAATATATGAACATAAGGACCCCAGATGATATACTTAAATTTATGGATGATATTAAGTATGGATGGGTAGATAATAATAATGGTATTGGATGGGTTTAGGCTTAATTATAGAACTATGTCTATTGAAAAAACCTTAAAATATCACGTAGGAGCGTGCATAGAACAATCAATTTTGATTAAATCTTTACTTGATAGTTTGAAAATTAAAAATGAAGCTTATTGTACAAGGATATATGAATGGAAAAACTTTTCAATTAGAACACCCTGATCCAGAAAGAAAGAAAATTCATGAATTTACATCAAAAAAAGCCGCACTTGATTTTTTGGTAAAACATTATGAAGATATGACCTTAAATGAATATAAACAAAAAGGAATAATTATAAAAAGACAAAACGTAAGAAGGACAACGACTAAATACGATTATGTTCCTAAGGGTTTAACTTATAAAGAATTTAATTTATACATTAATAGCTTGAATGAAAATGATGTAAAGAGGTGATGGTATGACAGAAGAACAACCAAAGAAAAAAACTCTTAATGAGTTAAAAAAAATATATGTTTTTGCAAAGCAAGATAAATGGAAAATTTTTGCGGCATTTACTTGTATTTTGATAAGCTCGATATTTAGTATATCAAACGGGTATTTACAAGGTGAAATTACCGAATCAATAATAGCTTTAAACATTAAAAGTGCTCTTTTGTTTTTAGGTATTTATTTTATTTTAGCGGTAGTATTTAATAACGTCATAAGTAATATTGGGGTTATGATTGCAAGTAAGATAGAATCTAATTTATCTAGAAGACTAAGCGTTATGGTTTATAAAAAAACACTTAATTTACCATCATACGCTTTTGAAGAAAAAACAAGTGGTGAACTTATTAATAGGATTACTTCTGATACGGAAACATTATCTAATACTTTTAATAGCATTATTCAAATTCTTATTAATTCGTTAGGCTGCATTATAATTTTAATTTATATTTTATTTAATTCTTGGGTTGTAGCAGTTGAAATAGCGGTTTTCCTTCTTTTGATTCTTCTAATTACAAAAATATTTAATCCTAAAATTAAAAAAATAAATAAAGAGTTGAAAGCTAAAAAAGATGAATATACGGCACTATCAACAGAATCTATAAGAGGTATTAGAGAAATTAAAACATTAGGTATAAAAAGTAATTTGCTTGAAGAAGTAAAAGAACTTAGAAAACTTATTTTTAATAAAGATGTTGAAGACATAACGTTACATAGAACCTATTCGATTATTATGTGGTTTATTAAATTTTGTTTGGAAACCGTTGTTTTTGCAACTTGTTTAATTGAAATATATTATGGAAGATCGACCATTGGATTTTTTATGGCAATGACTTGGTATATATATAAATATACTTGGCTTATTGATAATTTGACTAGTATGAATAGAATGTATCAAAGGTTATTTGTATCTTTAAAGAGAATAAATGAAATAATAGATAATACTTTGTACAAAGATGAAACTTACGGTTCTGTTAATATTAAAAAAATAAATGGTGTTATAAGGTTTGATAACGTTACTTTTAATTATCCAAATGAAGAATCCACTTTAAAAGATTTTAGCGTGACGTTTGATACCAATAAAAAAATTGCGGTAGTAGGCAAATCAGGACAAGGTAAATCAACGTTATTTAATTTAATAACGAGAATATTTGATTGTAGTCAAGGTAATATATATTTAGATGATATTAATATAAAAGATTTGTCTGAAGAATGTTTAAGAAAAAACATATCGGTAATAAGACAAGAACCATTTTTATTTAATAGAACCATAATGGAAAACTTTAAGGTAGTAAAACCTAACATTAAATTAAAAGAAGTAAAAAAATATTGTAAAATGGCATATTTAGATGAATATATAGAAACTTTGCCTGATAAGTATGATACGAAGCTTGGAGAAGGTGGTGTTAATTTATCTGGTGGTCAAAAACAAAGATTATCAATAGCAAGAGCTCTTGCCAAGGAAAGTAAGGTAATTTTATTTGATGAAGCAACAAGTGCACTTGATAACGAATCACAAAGCTATATTAAAAGGGTAATCGATGATTTAGTAAAAGATCATACGGTAATAATAATTGCACACAGGCTATCAACCATTGTTGATGCTGATATAATATACGTGGTTGATAAAGGTAAAATAGCAGATTATGGTACTCATAAACAATTACTTGAAACGAGTAAAGTATATAAAACTTTATATGAAAACGAAGACAAAGAATAAAATTTCTTTGTCTTTTTTGAATAAAACAAGTTGTTTTACATAATATAAAATAGAATTAAAAAAATTAGCACTTTAACTTGACAAGTGCTAAAAATAGTGGTATAACATAATTAGAAAGGAAGATGAGATATATGAGTTTATTACCAAGAAATTATTTCGGTGATATTTTTGATGACTTCATGCCAACAAGTAGGGAAGATAACATGAAATGTGATATTTATGAAAAAGATGGTGATTACCATATTGAAATGGATGTTCCTGGATTTGACAAAAACGAAATTAAGATTGAAGCTAAAAAGGATTATTTAACAATTACAGCTGAAAAATCAAGCGAAACAAATGATGAAGATAAGGATAAAAACTACATTCATCGTGAAAGGACTTATGGTAAGTACCAAAGATCTTTCTACTTGCATGATTTAGATTCTGATAATGTTAATGCAGAATTTAACAACGGTGTTTTAAAAATTACCGTTCCTAAAAAAGACGAAGAAGAAAACAAAAAATACATCGAAATAAAATAATTAGTAAATCTAAAAGCAGGTATGTTACCTGTTTTTTTTATTATTTTTTGCAAAAATCATTATATTATGGTAAAATGTATGGCGTTGTAGTATTTAGCAGTAAAAAATAAATAAAAGGGTGATTTTGGTGGCGAAAAAAATAAAGTTTAATAAAACTGTTGCAAAATTTAGAAAAGAATTTCATAGTAATTATTTGAAACTAATTGATAAAGTTGATCCAATCAAGGTTGAAGTTGTAAATCCAGAAATGTTGGATTTTCTTGATAAGGAATATTTTTCTAAAGGGCAACCTGTAAATTTTATTGCAAATCATACTAATTCTCATGACATTCCCGTTGTAGGAAAAGCAGTAAAAGAGCATTTTTACGTAGTTATTGCTAAAGAAGGTTTAACTTTAATTCAAAAAATAGGATTTTTATTAAATGGTCCAATTTGGATATGGAGGAAGAAAAAAGAAAGTAGGCAAGCTACTCAAGAAAAAATTATATTAGCTCAAAAAAATGGATATTCAACACTTACTTTTTTTGAAGCAGCATGGAATGTTAAAGAAAATAAACTTATGAATAAACCTTTTAATGGAGCAGTAAATGCATCTAAAGAAACCAATGTACATATTGTGCCACTAATTTTAATCTATTTAAGTGGAAAATGTTATGTGGTAATAGGAAAGCCATATATTGTTAATAAAGAAAAAAGCTCTCGTGAACAATCAGATGATTTGCGTGATATAATGGCTACAATGTTGCATGATTTCCTTGAAGAAAAAACTGATTTTTATCCTGCCAAAACTTTAAAAAAGAAAATAGAATATATAGCAGATAATTGGGAGGAATTACCTGATTCAAAAATGGAAGATTTATTGATACTTTATAATCAATTAAAAAATTTAAAAGATATTTTAAGAAAACAATTTAAAGAAGAAAAAGAAAAAGCTTGGGAAGAATGCCCAGGGCTTGATAGAAATTTTGAAGCTTCTTGCATTTATAAGGATGGTGATTCTCCTGATGAAGCTTTTGCTCATTTAGATAGATTAAAAGATAATCCTAAAGCAAAATTTTTATTTAAGTCTGGTATTAAAGGTTATAGTTATAGAAAATAGTAATTATAATTGTTACTATTTTTATTATATGGTATAATTTGTATATAATAGATATGGTAGGAGGAGTTATGGCAAATCTTTATTTTCCAATATGTGCACTTTTTTGTTCCTTTTTATTAATAGTTACTTTTTTTGCTAAAAAAAGAATAAAAAGCGCTGAAACCAAATTATTTTCAGGATTATTAATTACAAGTTTTTTGGATAGTATTTTAATGGTATTGATAATATATATAGCATATGTAAAACCCGATAGTAAATCTTTATATTATTTAAATAAACTTGATTTTTTACAATATTTATTTTGGGCTACATTTTTCTTTTTGTATTTTTATAATATTACCTTTAGAGTTGGAAAGAAAAAGAAAAGTATTATGCCTAAAATAGTTATATTTATAAATATTGTTATTTCAATATTAATATTTATCTCTCCAATTGATATTCACACTAAAAATAATATTATGTATGCTTCTGGTCAAGCAGTAAATATATTATATATTATTTGTGCTTTATATTTTTTAGCTATAATAATAAGTGTATTATTTAATTTGAAAAGAGTAAAGGGAAGAAAATTTATTCCATTATTAGCATTAATATTATTAGCGTTTGTTTTATTAATTGTAAGAAGTATTAATCCTAGTTTGTTAATCATACCCGCAGTATTAACTTATATTGATTTAATCATGTTCTTTACGATTGAAAATCCTGATGTAAAAATGATATACGAACTTAATAAAAATAAGAAACTATTGGAAAGTATGAGTGAAGAAAAATCAAACTTTTTATTTAGTATGTCACAAGATACTAAAAAACCAATTGAAAATATTTTAGAAGTTAAAAAGATGCTTGAAAATGAAAAGGATTTAAAGACAATTGATACTGGATTAAAAGTTATAGAAAATAATGCTAGAGGACTAAAAAACATCATTAATAACGTACTTGATATATCTAGTATTTCTTCTAGTAAATTAGCTGTTACTAATGAAACTTATAATATATATCCTCTTTTAAATACTGTTTTAAGTAATGTAAAAAAGAAAATGAATTCTAAAGTTAGTTTAAGAACCAATATAAGTAAAAATATACCTATGGAATTATATGGAGATTCTGTTAAATTAAAACAAGTTATAACTAGCATTTTATTTAATGCTGCTAAGTTCACCAAAGAAGGTTATATAGAATTAAGTGCTAATGAAATCGTTAAATATGATGTTTGCAGACTAATTATTGAGATTGAAGATTCTGGAAAAGGAATGAGTGTTGAAAAACTAAATGAATTATTAAAAAGTAATAGTGATTTAGAAGATACTGATTTATTAAAGTTAAATAGTTTGGATGTAGATTTAAAGTTAGCTTTTAAGATAATAAGAAAATTGGGTGGGTTTATTAATGTAAAAAGTGAAGAAAATAAAGGCAGTACTTTTACGATAGTGTTAGATCAAAAAATAAAACAGGAAAAGGATCCTTATTATAGTAAATATATTTTTAATAAGAAAAAAGTAATAGCAGTGAGTGATAGTTTGCAAATTTTAAAGTCTATGAATACTTTAGCTTCAAAGTATGATATAGAGTTTTTAACAACTATGCATGGAAATGATTTGGTTCAAAGAGTAGAAGATGGTGAAGTATTTGATTTAATTATCTTGGAAGATGAGATGAAACAAACTTCTGCTTTAGCAATATTAGGAAAACTTCAGGAAGCTAAAAAAGGTTTTAATACTCCAACTATTGTTATGTTAAATAAAAATAAAGAATCCTTAAAAGAACATTATGTAGAAGATGGATTTAATGACTATTTAAAAAAAGAAAATCTAGAAGAAGAGTTTGATAGAATAATAAAAAAATATATTTAATAAGATACATTTGGTATCTTATTTTTTATATGTTATGTTATAATAACAGTATAATATAAAGAATAGGAAGGGTAACATGACGGAATTAGAAAAATTAGATGGTTATTTTCGTGCTGCTAATTATTTATCAGCTTGTCAGTTGTATTTATTAAACAATCCATTGTTAAAAAGACCTTTAAACAAGGAAGATATAAAAAAGAAAATCGTTGGACACTGGGGAACCGTTCCTGGGCAAAATTTTATTTATACTCATTTAAATAGAATAATTAATAAGTATGATTTGGATATGATATACATATCCGGGCCTGGGCATGGCGGTAACTTTATGATTGCTAATACTTATTTAGAAGGAAGTTATACCGAGAAATATCCTAATATTACTGAGGACGAAGCAGGTATGAAAAAATTGTTTAAACAATTTTCTTTTCCTGGTGGTGTACCTTCTCACGTGGCTCCAGAAACACCAGGTTCAATTCATGAAGGTGGAGAACTAGGGTACAGTCTTGCTCATGCTTTTGGTGCGGTGCTTGATAATCCAAACTTAATTGCTGCTTGCGTAGTAGGGGATGGAGAAGCTGAAACAGGCCCTCTTGCAACAAGTTGGCATGCAGCGAAGTTTTTGAATAAAAAAACTGACGGAGTTGTCCTTCCTATTCTTCATTTAAACGGGTATAAAATAAGTAATCCTACCATATTTTCTAGAATGAGTAATGAGGAAATTGCAAGCTTTTTCTATGGATGCGGTTATAAACCGTATTTAGTACAAGGCTCTGATGAAATGTTAATGCATAAAAAAATGATGGCAACGATGGATGCTGTTATAAAAGACATTAAGAATATAAAAGAATCTAATGATGAAGAACAGCCAAGATGGCCTATGATAATACTTAGAACTCCGAAGGGGTGGACTGGGCCTAAAGAAGTAGATGGTAAAGTAATTGAGGGGTCTTTTAGAGCTCACCAAGTACCTATTTCAATGGAAAAGGAAGAGCACGTTGAATTGTTAGAAAAATGGCTTAAAAGTTATAAACCTGAGGAATTATTTGATGAAAATGGCACTTTAAAAGAAGTGTTTAAATCAGTTTGTCCAAAAGGTGACAAGCGTATGGGTTCTAGCTTGTATACTAATGGTGGTTATTTGAGAAAGGACCTTATCATGCCTAATTTTACAAATTATGCTGTAGACGTAACTTCTCCTGGTAGTATAAAAAAACAAGATATGATTGTTTTAAGTAGTTTTATAAGAGATGTTTTTAAATTTAATTTAGAAAATAAAAACTTTAGAATATTTGGTCCAGACGAGACAATGTCTAATAGGTTGTATGATGTGTTTGATGTGACTAACCGTGATTGGCAGTTAGAAATTAAGGAAAATGATGAATATTTATCAAAGGATGGAAGGGTAATGGATTCAATGTTATCCGAACACGTTTGTGAAGGTATGTTAGAGGGTTATTTGTTAACCGGAAGACACGGTTTTTTTGCTAGTTACGAGGCTTTTATTAGAATCGTTGATTCGATGGCTGCACAACACGCTAAATGGCTTAAAGTATGTAATGAAATCCCTTGGAGAAAACCTGTTTCATCTTTGAATTTTCTTTTAGCTTCAAACGTATGGCAACAAGACCATAATGGTTTTACTCATCAAGACCCAGGTTTCTTAGATCACATTGCAAATAAAAAAGTTGATGTGGTAAGAATGTATTTACCACCTGATGCGAATTGTTTGTTGTCTTGTATGGATCATTGCTTAAGAAGCAAAAATTACGTTAACGTTATAATTGCTTCAAAACATCCTTCATACCAGTGGCTTAATATGGAACAAGCGGTAAAACATTGTACTAACGGAATTGGTGTTTGGGATTTTGTTAGTAATGATTCAAACCCAGACATTATAATGGCTTGTGCGGGCGATACACCAACCATTGAAGCAATCGCTGCAACTAAAATATTAAAAACGTATTTACCTAATTTAAGGATAAGGTTTATAAACGTGGTAGATTTAATGAAACTTGATTCTACTACAAAACATCCTCATGGATTAGATGATGATTCATATGATGATTTATTTACCGTTGATAAACCAATCATTTTTAATTTTCATGGTTATCCAACCCTAATTCATGAACTTACGTATTTTAGGCATAATCATAATATTCACGTTCACGGTTATCAAGAAGAAGGTACCATTACCACCGCTTTTGATATGAGGGTAAAAAATAAAATAGATAGATTTAATTTGGTAATTGATGCCGTAAATAATCTAAACTTGGGTGAAACCGGGAACAACATAATTCGTGATATGCAAGAAAAGCTAGAAAAGCACTCAAAGTATATAGTTGAATTTGGAGAAGATTTAGAAGAAATTAGAAATTGGAAATTTTAATATTGTATTGTCATAAATTTGTCAAAATATGTTGTCACCGTCTTATAATTTTAGTATACTTTAATTATAGGAGGAAAGTATGAAAAAAGCTTTAATGGGATTAGCGGCAGTAGCGTTAACATTTATTTTAACGGGGTGTGGAACTGAAACGTTAACTTGCACCATGAGTCAAAGCGAAACTGGAATGAAAATGGATCAAAAAGCAGTTATTACGTTTGAAGATAACGAAGTAACTAACATAAACATGAATGTTGATGTTAACGTTGATGAAACTTATTCAAGTTATGTAGATTTTATGAAAAGTATGCTTGAAGAACAATTTAAAAGCTACTCAGATAATGGTGGTAAGGTAAATATTGATAGCGAAAATAATAAAATTAGCATAAAGATTGATATGGATGTTAAAAACATGACAGATGACCAAAAGAAAAACCTAGATTTAGAAGATGTATATGGTACTAAAGCCGCTACGAAAAAAGAACTAGAATCCCAAGGATATACTTGTAAATAAGTATATCTTTTTTTATAAAATAAAATTTAATATTAATGTGTTATAATGATTTAAAAGGAGGTATTTATGAGAAAAACGGTATTAATAACTGGCGCATCAAGGGGAATTGGAAAAGCGTGTGCACTAGAGTTTGCTAAACATAATTACAACGTAGTAATTAATTATGTATCAAACGATTTAAAAGCAGAAGAATTAAAAAGTTTTATTGTGGAAAACTATGATGTTGATGTAAGTCTTTTTAAATGTGATGTATCAGATGAAAAAAAAGTTAAAGAAATGGTTAATAATATAATTAATTATTTTGGTAAGATAGACGTTCTTGTTAATAACGCAGGCATTGCAATTGATACAACGTTTCATGATAAGACGATAGATAATTTTAAGAAAATATTAGACGTTAATTTAATAGGACCTTTTATAGTTTCAAAAGAAGTAGGGAAATATATGTTAAATGAAAAAAAAGGTTCCATAGTAAACGTATCATCCACTAATGGTATAGATACTTATTATACATACTCTCTTGATTATGATGCATCAAAGGCTGGACTAATTTCGCTTACTCATAATTTAGCTTTAGAGTTTTCTCCTTGCGTAAGGGTAAATGCAGTAACACCAGGATGGGTAAATACCGAGATGAATAAAGAGTTGGACGAGGATTATATAAAAGAAGAATGTAAAAAAATATATCAAAGAAGATTTGGAAAACCAGAAGAGATTGCAAAAGCTATATATTTTATAGCAAGTGATGATGCAAGTTACATAAATAACGAAGTATTAAGGGTAGATGGTGGTAGTAATCATCAATAAAAAATATAAATACTAATTTGAAAGCGGGTTTTAAAAATGAAGAAAAAAATAAATTTAGTTTCAAGTATTATAATGTATGTTGTAGCTATTCTTATCTTATTATTTTACGCAATAGCAAGTTTTAAAATTGAAATGGTAGAGTTTTTTAGATTAATTTTATTATGTACTAGTTGTTTATTTTTGTATTTTGGGGGTTTATTATTATCAAAATATTTAGGTAACAATAAACCGATGAAAATAAATTTATATATATTTTTTATGCTTTATTTAATGCTATTAATAACACTTACTTTATTTGATAGTTCATGGGGCAGAAATGGTTTTGCTATTAAAGACTTTAAAGTTTATATAAAACAAAGTGTTAATTTGGTTCCTTTTAAAACGATAATAAATTATATAAAGGAATTTAATAGCATGTATTCAACAAGACAAATAATGTTTAATTTGTTGGGAAACATATGTGCTTTTATGCCTATGGCTTTATTTTTACCGCTTTTATTTAAAAAACAAAGTAAATTTAAAAATTTTATTATAACCATGATTATTATTATATTAGGAATTGAATCATTACAACTTATAACAACCTCTGGTAGGTTTGATATAGATGATTTAATACTTAATTTATTTGGTGCTGTAATAATGTATTTACTACTTAATATTAAATCGGTGAATGATTTAATAAATAACGTGTTTTTATTAGAACATAATAAGATTAGTAAAAAATCATATATAAAAATAATTTCATTTATATTAATTATTATAATTGTATGTCTATCCATAATAGTATATAGAAATAAATTGTATAACCAAAACGTAGATGATTACAACAGTATAAATAATCCTAATATAACTTTTGAACATGATAATAATTGTGGGGATAATAATTCTTTTTATGAAGATGAAATTTATAAATATTATTTTAAATGTTATGATAATAGTTATTTTTATGTAGTGGTTAATGACAAAGATAAATTTAGTGTAAAGGATTTTTTAGATAATTCTAAATATAATTATGATATTGAAAGATTGTTATATAACATGAATGATAATAACATTGATTATGAGATAGAACATAAATATACATATTTTAATATTGAAATAGAAAACCCAAATAATGATAGTTCATCTTTTATCGATTACGTGGATTCTGATATAGCAAAATTAGTTATAATAGATAAATCAAATAAAGATAAGGTTTTAGATTACGAAGTTAATATAATACCTATAAAAAATGGTACTAAAACCATGAATATAAACATTGAACTAACTGATGGAAACGGTAAAACAAAAACGATAACAAAAAAGATTAACGTAAATGTTGATGAAAATCTAAACGTATCATATAAAGAAGAATAAGAAAAAAGCAAAGGAGTAAGTAATTATGTATAATAATTTCGGAATAAGTGATAAAGTAAGAAAAATTGTATTAAATGCTGAAGAAAGTTTAAAAGAAGAATTTAAAAAGATAGATGAAATGTGTGATATGAATAGTTTAAAGGTGCTTAGTGCATTTAATAAAAATAACATATCAGAGACCCATTTTGGGAGTACTACGGGTTATGGATATGATGATTTAGGCCGTGATGCTATAGAACGTGTTTTTGCAGAAGTATTAGGCGCAGAAGATGCTCTTGTAAGGTCTCAGTTTATATCTGGTTCACACGCGCTTTGTGTTGCTTTATTTGCGTATTTAAGACCGGGGGATATCATGTTAAGCATAACCGGAACTCCTTATGATACACTTCATGAAGTAATAGGAATAAAAGAAAATAAAAGTTCTTTAAAATCATTTGGTGTTAAATATGATGAAATTGATTTAGTTAATAATGATTTTGATTATGCAAAAATAAAAGAATATTTAACGAATAATAAAGTTAAATTAATTGAAATACAAAGAAGTAAGGGTTATTCAACAAGAAAAAGTATAACTATTGATAAGGTTGAAAAAGTAATAGAAGAGATAAGAAAAGTAGATAAAGAAGCTATCATAATGGTAGATAATTGTTATTGTGAGTTTGTGGAAGATAAAACTCCGTTAGAGGTTGGTGCTGATATAATAGTGGGTTCGTTAATAAAAAACTTAGGTGGTGGTATAGCACCTAACGGAGCTTATATAGCGGGTAAAAAAGACTTGGTTGATTTGGCAGGAGAAAGGTTAACACTACCTGGAGAGGGAAGGGAAGTTGGACCAACCCTGGGAATTAATAGATACTTATTACAAGGATTATTTTTTGCACCAAGCGTTGTTGCTTCTGCTTTAAAAACCGCTATATTAACTAGTAAAGTTTTAGAATGTTTAGGTTATGAAGTAGAACCTAAATATAATGAAAAAAGAGCGGATATTGTTCAAAATATTATATTTGGTAATGAAAAGGATTTGGTTAAATATTGCGCAGGTATACAATCATCATCACCGATAGATTCTTTTTCAAAACCACTTCCTTGGGACATGCCAGGGTATGAAGATAAAGTTGTTATGGCAGCAGGTTCTTTTACGCAAGGATCTTCAATTGAACTTTCTTGCGATGGCCCAGTAAGATCGCCATTTATAGCATATCAGCAAGGTAGTTTAACTTATTCTTATGGTAAGATAGCGGTTATGAAAGCTGTTGAAACCCTTTTAAAGAACGATTAATAATTCGTTCTTTTCTTTATACTTTTTAAATGAGGTGTTATAATAATTATGAGGTAATAAGAATGAAGAATAAAGCATTAATAGTAGTTATATTTTTATCGGTTGCATTATTAGGCATTTTAACGTATTTAAACTATTTTAATAAAAAAATTTACTTTCAAAAATTTGATGAATACTCTAAAATAGAAGTTTTTAGTAAATATGAAGAAGAAAAGATAAAGGTTTGTTATGGTAATAAATTAAAGTGTACACCGATAGATTATAACGTTAAAGGTAAAGTTAATACCCAAAAAATAGGAGTTTATACAATAACGTATGAAGCGGAAAAAAATGGCATTGTAAGTATTAGGAAAAAAAGGGTAGAAGTTGTTGATAAAACAGCACCTGAATTAATCGTTGAGGGGGATTTTAACAATGTATGCCCAAACGGTAAGGTTAATAACGTGACTTATAATTCTACTGATAATTATGATGGTAACTTAACTGATAAAATAGAGTATAAACTAAATGGTGATAGAATAATATATAAAGTAACTGATTCTTCTGGTAACATTACAACAAAGGAGTATGATGTAACCATAAAAGACGAGGAAAAACCAACTTTAATATTAAATGATGATAGTACTTTATATATTGCATTAAACACTAAGTACGTAGAGCCGGGGTATGTAGCAATTGATAATTGTGATGGAAACATAACTGAAAAAGTTAAGGTAGATGGTACTGTTAATACGCAAAAGGCTGGAACTTATGAAATAAAGTACAGCGTTGAAGATGATTTTGGTAACGAAACCATTGTAAAAAGAACGGTTAAGGTTTTCGCTAAAAATAATTATACACCGGGTGTTGTTTCTAACAAAACAATTTATTTAACTTTTGATGATGGACCTGGAAAATATACCGCTAGGTTGTTAGATATTTTAAAAAAATATGATGTTAAAGCTACTTTTTTTGTAACTGGTTATGATAATAGGTATAATGATTTGTTAACAAGAGAATACGCCGAGGGTCATACCGTTGGGTTACATAGCTATTCTCATAATTATGGATTAATATATACTAGTACTGAAGCTTATATGGAAGATTTACTAAGAATTCAGGAAAAAGTAAAAGGCTATACTGGATATGAGTCAAAAATAATTAGGTTTCCTGGTGGTAGTTCTAATACCATAAGTAGAAGGTATAGAATGGGAATAATGAGTACCTTGGCAAGTAAGGTAGAAGAACTTGGATTTAGGTATTTTGATTGGACCATTATGTCTGGTGATGCGGGTAATACTAAAGATCCAAATAAAATATACCAAAACGTAACGGGTAGTTTAAAAGAAAATGGAATCAACGTCGTTTTAATGCATGACATAAAAGAATATACCGTCAATTCGGTTGAACGAATAATAGAATATGGGTTAGCTAATGGATATACGTTTGCACCACTTACCATGGAAAGCCCGGTAGTTCATCAAAGAATAAATAATTAATAACCAAAAACGCATTTTTGCGTTTTTTATTTGGCTTTATAATTATTTCCTTTTTTTTTAAGTACATTTAATATATTGAATGGAGGTAATATTTTGGAAAAAAAGGGAATAGACATAAGTCATCATCAGGGAGATATAGATTTTGAAAAATTAAAAGGCAACATAGATTTTGCCATGGTAAGAACTAGTTATGGTTCGTTTTATGAAGATAGAAAGTATAAACAAAATATTAAGGGATTAGAAAAAATAAACGTTCCTTATGGTTTATATCATTTTTCATATGCAACAGACGTTGAAACAGCGAAAAAGGAAGCTTCTTCATTTATTAATTTAATAAAAAATTATAACCCAACTTATCCAGTTGTAATAGACATAGAATATTCAGATAGAACCGCCGACGTAAGAAAAGATACGCTTGTTGATATTGCAAACGTATTTTGTAAAATGGTTGAAGAGGCAGGATACTATGCCATGATATATGCTAACTTGGATTATTTTAATAATAAATTAAATAGTAACGTGTTAGATAGATATGATAAGTGGTTAGCGCAGTGGACAAGTAAACCTACTTATAATAAACCATTTGGTATATGGCAATATTCTTCTAAAGGAAGTGTTCCTGGAATAAATGGTAACGTAGACCTTAATATATCATATAAAGATTATCCATCAATAATAAAAGGAAATGGCGCAACAGGAAATACGGAAGAACCTAAAAAAGAGGAAGTTAAAGAAATAAATTATGTGGTAAAAAAAGGTGATACGTTAACTAAAATTGCTAATAAATACAACACTACTTATCAAAAATTAGCTAGTTATAATAACATAAAAGATCCTAATAAAATCTATATTGGTCAAATAATTAAAATCCCAGGAACTCTTACTAACATAAATCCGGTTACTTACGTAGTAAAAAAAGGCGATACCTTAAGTTCTATAGCAAATAAATATGGAACTGATTGGCAAAGTTTATATCAAAAAAATAAAGACGTTATAGGTAATAATCCAAACTTAATTAAACCAGGACAAATTTTGAAAATTTAGATTGTTTTACCCTTGACTTAGATTTAAATAAAATGTATGCTAATTAAAGATAGGTGAGGATATGGATATGAAAAAAGGTAAATTTATCATGATTGCGATAGTGGCTTTTTCTTTGGCGGTTTCGTTAGGATACGCTTTGTTTAGTCAAACGCTTTCAATCAATGGTACAGCTACCGCAAAAGGTAATTTTGATGTTGAATTTAAGTCAGCGGATGTAACGACCCAAATAGGAAGCACTGGAGCTACGGCTCAAATATCAGAGGATAAAAATACTTTAAGTATTAATATTCCAAAATTAGAATATCCTGGTTCGTATGTTGAATACACAATAACAACAACCAATAATGGCACAATTCCAGCAAAATTAGTGAATATTGAGCAGCAAGGATTAGATTCAGATCCTTCTATTAAAATTAGTTATTCTGGTCTTGATGAATTAAAAAACCAAGTC
The DNA here is from genome assembly GCA_944329425.1 of uncultured Bacilli bacterium. Lineage (GTDB taxonomy): Bacteria > Bacillota_I > Bacilli_A > RF39 > UBA660 > Aphodocola. Next base: position 27,159 of record CALVIG010000008.1, on the reverse strand, counting down.
ATAAATCAAGGTGTTGAGCAGGTTTTTAAAATTAAGGTTTTATGGGATGAAAGTTCTATTGAAAGTTCGTCAAACGTTGAATTTACCATAAAACTTAATTATGAGCAAGTAATATAAAAAAGCTTCTTATATGTAAGAAGCTTTTTTAACTTTATGCACGTATTATTATTATTGTTTTTTGTTAAATAATATGTTAATATTATTAGGATAGGTGAAGCATATGATGAGTAACGTTGTAAAAAATAAGTTATTTATAGTAACGATAATTATTCTTATATACATACTAACTATATCTGTTGGATATGCTTTTTTTAAGGATTCTCTAGTTATAAGTGGTGTAGCTAGTACGGTTGATTATTACGAAGGAACTAAATTACCAACTCAGGCAGTTATAAGAGATACTTATTACAATAGGTATTATACAGCGGATAATACTAAATCTTTTGTTGATTTCGAAAGTGAATCATGGGAAGGGGATACTTACAAACTTTATTTCGTAAAAAAGATAGGAATTACAATGGGTGAAAAAACCATTAATTATACGGTAACTTTTACTAATCCTACCACTACTAGTTTTTCAAATGGAACGGTTAGTACTGAAATAGTAAAAAACCCGTTTTCAAGAATTAAAGGTACGAGTGCAACATTGTCTAAAACAACCGTTGCACCAGGAGAGAGTGTTGACGTAACTTTTTCAGTAAAATTTGATTTTTTATCTGAACTTTATGAACACGAAGTTAAAGCTACGGTTACTTACATGTACCAAAATAAGCCAAGATATTTCTATTTTATAATAAATTATTCACATTAAGATAGGGTGATAAAGTGAAAAAAAATTTAAGGGTGATTGTTTTATCATTAATTATTTTATTATCATTATTATTTGAAGTTACTGGTCTTTCTTTAAAATTTGGAACTTCTTATGCGTATGTTATAAAACCTTTAACATGGATATTTATTGGTATAATAGCGGTTGTATTTTTTAAAAATGACGTGGTAGTTAATAAAAAATATAAAAAAGATGTGAATTTTACGGTTGTGGTAGCAACTTTAGTGTATTTTTTAATATACTTTGTTTTAGGTTATATTAAAGGTTTTGCGTATAATCCATATGATAGTTCTTTAAAAGGCATTATTACCAACATATGGTCGTTTTTACCTATGATAATTGTTAGAGAGTATTCTAGGTATTACATGATAAATAATTGTGAGAAAAAAAGAATATTATGGTGGACGTTATTTATATCGTTACTACTTTGTTTAACAAATTTAAATATATATAAATTTGATACTTATTTTAAAGATTCGTTATCAACGTTTGAGTTTTTTATTCAAACATTTATGCCAGAGTTAATAACTAGTTTATTTTTAACTTATTTGTGCTATTTTTCTGGTTATAAAATTTCAATTATGTATTTGTTATTGCCTCAACTTGCTTTATACGTACTTCCAATTCTTCCAGACGTTGATTTGGCAACCTTAGCAATATTAAATTCGGCAATCCCTTTTTTCACTTATATATACATAAATTATTTAATTAATAAAATAGATAAAACTCTTGATAGAAAAGAAGTAAAAACCGTAGGGTTAAAGGGCTGGATAGTTATGATGGGTGTTATTATACTCATGGTATGTTTTGGTTTAGGTATGTTCCCTATAAAACCTTTAGTAATTGCAAGTAATAGTATGGCACCAAAAATTTATAAAGGTGATATTGTTATAATAAAAGATACCGATGTAAAAAAGGTAAAAGAAGGAGATATCATAAGATATAGAATGGAAAACTATTACGTTGTTCACCGGGTAGTTACCATATATGAAGATAATAATGGAGATCGTGTATTTATTACAAAAGGAGATAATAATGATGACATAGATTTATATCCAGTCAAAGAATCTCAATTTGCAGGTGTAATAAAATTTGATATCCCGTATTTAGGTTATCCAACTTTGATGCTTAGTAGGTTATTAAATACCGGTGTAGAGGATACGGTTATCGTTGATAAAGGAAGAACAAATTAAAAAAACGCATTTAGCGTTTTTTTGTTTAATTAGAAACTTGTTCGTAATTAAGCCTAACGGTAAAGGAAGCGCTTTCAGCAGTTTCTTCTGAAGCTTCTAACCATTCAACTCTTATTTTCATTGATTGTGTTTCGTTTTGGTTTATTGGTGTTTCACCAGATGCAATACCACTATAAGTTACTTTAATTGGCCCTTCATCGTTATCTAATCCAGTTTGTTCAATACTTTTTAATTTAGCTGGTATAGAACCTTTATTTGTAATTGTTACTGGAATTTCAACATAAGCTCCTGGATAATCTAACTTATTAACATTTATTGTTAATGTTTTTTTACCCTCTTCTATAGTAGCTATATTAGCACCGTTTTGTGAAGTTGCATCAGTGTATCCACTTTTTATTATATCTCCAATAGATGTAAATTCCACATCAAAATTACCTCTTGCAGTTGCGGTACCATTAATCGTTAATGTTTGTTTAAATAACGCATAACCTACAGCAACCGCTAAAGCAAAAACAATTACACCAATTATCACAATGTTTTGTTTTTTCATTACAATACTCCTTTCTCTAGTTTCTATAATTATAATACCATTTTTTTTAAAATATAGTCAATTAAATTAATTTATTTTGTAAAAAATGTAAACCATACGAAACAACATTACTTTAAATAATGTTGTCATAAATTTTACGTATGATTTTTAAAATATTATTTTTATTGAAAAATGGAATTTTAAATGCTATAATTACTACGATAGAGGTGTATCATGAAAAAGCAAAATTTGTTTGTTGTTTTGTTGGTACTTTGTATAATAACTATGGCAGTGGGTTATTCTATTTTTAGAACTGACATAGAGGTAAACGGAAGAACTGCTGTTTTTGAAGATTTACAGGTAATATTTGTAAAAATTGGTAAGATTGAAGAAATAAATAGTATGGATGCTAGCGCGGTTATTTCAGAAGATGGAAAGAAAGTAACCATAAGTGTTCCAAAATTAATGGTTAAAGGTGCTTATGCTAAAATTCCTATTACGATTAAAAACGTTGGTACAGTACCAGCTAAATTACGTTCTATTAGTCAATTTGGATTAGGAAATAACACCGCTATTAGTGTTTCGTATACAGGTATTGGTGTTACTGATTCAGTTCTTGAACCAGGAGATAAACAAACTTTTGATGTTAAGGTTTCGTGGACACGGGATTTGTATAATAACATTGGTAATTATGATTTTTTTATAAAATTTAATTACGTCCAAGGATAGAAGGGAGTATTGCTAATGGCTAAAATTAAGTTTGATAAAGTTAGTTTAAAAAAGGTTTTTATAGCTTGTTTATTAGTTATTGCTTTAGTTTTTCAATTTGCTTTTTTAAGCTATCTATTTAAATCATTAGCGCCAAATGATAAAGAAGATGATTCAAACGTTATAATGAGTTATACTTCAAGTGGTAATTATGATTATAAAGTTTACTTAAAACCAAATGAGTTTATAAATAGTGAGTATTTGGGGCCTGATGAAGCGTATATATTAAATTTAATTGATCACGTTCATATAGATTCATTATATAATTTTTCTTCAACGGAAAAGACCAACGTAAGTGGTATAAATAAAACGGTAGCTAAATTGGTAATTTATTATCGTGAATCAAGTGATAAAAGTGGGAACCCAGAAATATTAAAAAAAGAAAACGTAATTGACGAAAAAGTTATTAGTTTTGATGATAAAACATATAATTTAATTGGTAATTATGATATATATTTAGATGAATACTTAAAGACTTTACAGGAATTTCAAAACCAGGTTAAAATATCGGTGGATGGTTACGTAGTAGTTACTTCCCAAACAAGTTTTAACGGAAGCGTTGGAGGAGCGACGTATGAAGATAGTTACGAAAATACCATTAAAATACCTTTAAGTGAGTCTGTTATAAAAATTGAAAATTCTCAAACTAAACCAAAAGAAAATAAAGTATATGAAAGTGATTTGTTAAAAACCAATAAGACCGTTATGGGATATATTGTGATTGCAAACATAGTAGTGTTTATCATAATATGTGTTTTACTTAGAAAGCTATTTATGTTTACTAACAAATCTGAATATGATAGAGTATTAGGTAAAATTTTAAAAAATTATGATGATGTTATAGTTAACACCACAAGTATAATTGATATATCTGAGTATAAATTAGTAGAAATAGAAGAATTTAAGGAAATTTTAAATTTATCTAGGGAATTGTTATTGCCAATCATGAACTACGAAGTAATGAAGGGATCTGAAACTTGGTTATATATAATAAAAGATAATATATTGTATAGATATATAATTTCAGAGGGAAAGTTAGATTATGAAAACAAAAAGAAAAAAACTAGACGTAAAAAGGATAATAACTAAGTTTGTTTTTGCTTCCTTCGTTATCCCTTTAGGCTTTATAATTTATAAAATAGTTGTTTCTCCTACAACTAATCCGGAACATATAGCAAATATTAAGGTTAAAACAGATTACGTATTGATGCTTATTCAGTGTATTTTAGGAATAGTAGCATTATTTATTCCTAGCATGATATCTAAAAAAGCAAGAATAGTTATTCCAAGTAGTATGTACGTTGTTTATGTTATATTTTTATATGCCGCGATATTTTTAGGAGAAGTAAGGGTTTTTTATTATAAAATCCCGCACTGGGATACCATTTTACATACCTTTAGCGGAGCGGGTATAGGAGCTTTAGGATTTTCGGTTGTTAGTTTACTTAATAAAGAAAAAAAATTAGATTTTAATTTATCACCGTTTTTCGTAGCTTTATTTTCATTTTGCTTTGCGGTTACTATAGGTGTATTTTGGGAAATTTATGAATTTTCCTTTGATGGCATATTAGGATTAAACATGCAAAAATTTGCATTAGAAAACGGTTCTAGATTACTTGGTAGAGCAGCATTAATGGATACCATGAAGGACTTAATCGTTGATTCATTAGGAGCATTTATCATGAGTGTTTTAGGATATATTTCAATTAAATTTAAAAAAGGCTGGTTAGATAAAATATTAATAACAGAAAAAAAAGTTAATAATGATTAACTTTTTTTTAATACCTTCTTTTGTTTTTTATTCGTTCCCATTTTATTAAGCCAATTATGTTTAGAATTAGGTATCCTATTGAAACAACTAACATCATTAAAGAATTATTTACACCATTTAAAAAGTTTAATATCCATATTGCTAAATCCGCAACGTTATTACCTAATAGTACCCACCAGCATTCTCTAAAACGAAGGTTCATTAATATTATTGCGCATATGTTTATTGCGTTAGAAGTAGCATCTAAAAAGGCTAATTGTTGTCCAGGAATTTTTCTTAATAAAAATCCTAAAGATAAACTTCCTGCAAAACAGCAAATGGTTATTAAAACCGATATTTTAGTATTAAAGCTTCTAACCCTAACCTCGTTATTTTTATTCTTCTTTGTATGCCAATCAACTAATCCTTGAACTGCTAATGGAAAATATAGCAACGCAGATAAACAAGCTATTCCGTATAAATGTGCGTTCCAAGAAACGTATGCGTTCATAAGTGCAAAACCCGCTCCAAATACGTAATTATACCATTTTCCAAGGCCTGCATACCAACCATTTAGTAATCCGAAAATTAAAATTAAAAAACTAAAAAAATTACTTTTTGTAACAGATACTAAAAAGAAACTACATATAACCAATAAAAAGGGTATTAAATAAGTTTCTTTTAACCTTTTTATTTTTCTTCTGGACATATCATCACCTTATCTATTATATCTGATAAAAAAAGTTTTATCTATATAATTTATTTTATATGTTTTAACTTGACACTTTTAAAGCCCATAAATAAAGATAAATTATGTTTAAATTATTGTATTAATTAAAAAAAAGTATTATAATTAAATAGCAAATTGCCCTGTAGCCAAGTGGTAAGGCATCGGACTCTGACCCCGACATGCACTGGTTCGAATCCAGTCAGGGCAACCAAAAAATTATGGCCCGTTGGTGAAGGGGTTTAACACATCGCCCTCTCAAGGCGACATTCACGAGTTCAAATCTCGTACGGGTCACCAAGCATATAAAAAGGCCTATAGGCCTTTTTTTAAAATTCTAATACGTGCATCAATTAATTCGGCATCATCTATATATTTCCCAGTATATAAATCTTTTGTTGGAATATATGGATACGTTTTTTTAATCTTTTCAATTATTTCTTTATAAATTGTTAGTTCTTTAAGATAATTTCTAATAAAAGTTCTATTAGTATAAGGATCGAAAAATACGTTTTTTTCTAAAAAATGATCATTTGGAATAGGAAAAGTTATAAATGCAGCTTTTTCTAGATTAATGCTGTTAAAAGTTCTGACTTCATCGTATAAGTCTGTAGTTTTATTCATAGGATTTACGTGATTGGAATAGTTTGGTTCGAAAGTATCTATATTTCTATTTAAAAATATTGAAGGTCCCCACATAACAAAAAGTTTGAATGATGATTTTAGATTTATTCCATCTGAACTATGGTTGATTTTTGATGGATCACATAAGAAAATATCCTTTCCGCCAATAGGCTTTATTTCACCACTTTTTAATATTCTTAATATGTTTTTTTCACCGTTGTATAATCCCTGATATCCACCGGTTGCATGTATATAATATTTATTATGTTTCATAATATGATTAAACCTCCAATTTGTCGGTATCATATTATACACAATATTTTTTAAAAATCAATTAATACTTAACTTTAAACAAGGATATATGATATAATTTAATTACTTGTGAAAGGACTGGTTTTATGACTAATAAAGATTTAGCAGATTTAATATTTCCTAATATTACAAAAACAATAGAAGATTATGAAAAGATGTACCCTAAAAGAAATTTACCCGAAAGTGCTGTTGTAACACGTTTTGCGCCGTCTCCAACAGGTTTTGTACATATGGGTTCTTTACTTGCTTCTTTTATTGAAAGAAAAGCCGCTAAAGATACAAATGGTGTATTTTATTTAAGAATAGAAGATACTGACCAAGAAAGAAAAGTTGAAAATGGAATAGAAGGTATTACAACCGACTTAAAAAACTTTGGTATTACGATTGATGAAGGTGCTTTAAGTGAAACGGAAGAAATAGGGGCTTATGGACCTTATATTCAAAGTAAAAGGAAGGAAATATATGATGCATTTATAAAATATTTTTTAGAAAACGGAATGGCCTATCCTTGCTTTTGCTCCAAAGAAGAATTAGACGAGATAAGAAATGCACAGGAAAAAAGAAAAGATAGAATCGGTTATTATGGTAGGTATGCTAAGTGTAGAAAAATTCCTATAGAAGATGCTTATAATAAAATTAAAAACGGGGAAGAATTTATTATTAGGTTAAAATCACCAGGTGATTTTAACAAAAAAATTGTTGTTAAAGATTTGGTAAAGGGAAATATATCTTTTCCTGAAAATGATTTAGATATCGTTATTATGAAAAAAGATGGACTTCCGACATACCATTTTGCACATTTAGTAGATGACTATTTAATGCGAACTACTCATGTTATTAGAGGTGATGAATGGGTATCATCTTTACCAACTCATGTTCAGTTATTTAATATGCTAGGTGTAAAACCTCCTAAGTATGCTCATATATCTCCGATTATGAAAGAAGAAAACGGAGTAAAAAGAAAACTTTCAAAAAGAAAAGATCCAGAAGCTGCAATGAGTTATTATCATGAAAAAGGTATTCCTACGGAGGCAGTCCAACTTTACTTAATGACACTTGCAAATACTAATTTTGAACAATGGATGGATGCTAATAAAGATAAAACTATTGATGATTTTGAATTTAGCTTTAATAAAATTAGTAAATCAGGTGGTTTATTTGATATAGAAAAACTTCATAATATTTCAAAAAATTATTTATCAAGAATTAAGGCAACTGAGTTTTATGATATGTTAGTTAATTATTCTAAGGAATATGATGAAGAATTTTATGAATTAATAACTAAGTATAAAGATTTTACTATAGGATTATTAAATATAGAAAGAGAACAAAAAAAGCCAAGAAAAGATTACTCTTGTTTTAGTGAAGTTAAAGAACTTGTTTGGTATATGTATGATGAGTTGTTTGATAAACATGAAAAAAATTATGAATTTACTAACATTACAGATAAAGATGAAATTATTAAGTTAATGAATACTTATATTGAAAAGTATTATGACCAAAAAGATGAACAACAAGATTGGTTTGAAAAAATAAAAGACTTATCAGAAGAATTTGGGTATGCAAGAGAGGTAAAAGAATATAAATCAAATCCAGATAATTATAAAGGACATGTAGGAGATGTTTCAACGGTAATTAGAGTAGCATTAACCACTAAATCAATGACTCCTAATTTATATGATATTATGAAATTATTTGGTAAAGAAAGAATAATTAAAAGAATAGAACAATTAGAGAAAAACATCTAATTGTTTTTTTATGGGTGAAATTATTATTTATGTATAACAATTAACTAGAGGTTATATATGAATGATAAATTAGATAAATATCAAAAAAAAGCAGTTAAATGTAAAAGAAAAAACATCTTAGTATTAGCAGGAGCAGGATCTGGAAAAACGTTTGTTATCGTATCTAGAGTTAAGTATTTAATACATAATTTAAACATTGATCCAAAGGAAATCCTTTGCATTTCTTTTACTAATGATGCCGTTGATAAGTTAAAAAATGATCTTAAAGATGAAAAGATAGATGTTTTAACTTTTCATAAATTAGCTTTAAAAATAATAGGAAGAAAAAAAGATGTATTAGCGGAAGATATGTTATTTGATATTATCCTTAATACCTTTTCTAATGATAAATTATATGGGCTTTATAAAATGGGAAAACAAGATATATGTGTTTTAATTAAGACATTTATAAATTTATTTAAGTCTAATAATTATTCTTTAGATATGTTTTATTCTTTTATAAGAAAAGCTGATGCTAAAGATAAAATTTTGTTAAAAGAAATTATGAAGTGTTACATATGTTATGAATCTTACTTAAATAAGGAAAACGTAATGGATTTTAATGATATGATAAACATTGCAATAGATAAATTAGATAATTGTAATGTTAGGTATAAATACATAATTATTGATGAGTATCAAGATACTTCATTTACAAAGTTAAATTTAATAAAAAAATTAATTTCTTTATCAAATGCAAATTTATTTGCAGTAGGAGATGATTTTCAATCAATTTATAGATTTACTGGCTCAGATATAAAGATAATTACTAATTTTAGAAGATATTTTCCTTTTGCTAAAATTATTAAATTAAAATATACTTATAGAAATTCCTATGAATTAATTAAGATAGCTGGAAAATTTATTATGAAAAATCCTTTTCAATTAAGAAAAAGACTTTTATCTAAATTTAGATTAAAAAATCCTATAGAAATAATTTATTATGATGATTTAAATTATAGTATTAATAATGTTATCAAAGAAAATAACATTAATAATTTATTTATTTTATCAAGAAATAATTATGATTTAGAAAAAATAAAAATAAATGATTTTAAGAATATTAATTTTAGAAAATTAACCATACATAAATCGAAAGGTTTGCAGTCAGATTATGTATTTATTATTAATATGAATAATAACGTTAATGGTTTTCCTAATAAATATATTGATCATCCCATATTAAAATACGTTAATAATTATAAGGAATATTACCCTTATGAAGAAGAAAGACGTTTATTTTATGTTGCTCTTACTAGGTGTAAGAAAAAAGTTTATTTATTTGCGCCTAAAGATAATCCATCTATTTTTATTAAAGAACTTTTAAAATTTAATAAACAAATTAAAATAAGAAAAGATAATAAAAATTAAAGTTTAATTGTGGATAAAACGGTAAAACTATGTTATAATTTTTGTAGCATAGTAAGGTAGTGTACATATAGGAGGAGTATTATGAAAAATAAAAATAAAATACTTGCAATAATTTTTATTGTTATTGTTGTAGTAATAGGTAGTTGTGTAATTGCATTTTCGCCTAATATGTTAGGGAATTTATTAGGTAACATAAACTCCATTGATAACGAAACTAATGAAGAAGTAAAAACGGGTGTTATTTTAGATGCTAATTTAGGTGTATTTATAGATATAAAAGAAGATGGTTCTTTTGATCCGTTTGATATTCCTTTGAAATTATATAATGGTTCTAATAAAGAAATTACCATTAATAAGATAGTAACAAGAAAATCTTGCTATGGGGTTACTGATTGTACTTATGAAACAAAAGATTTTAAAACACTAGATACTCCTATCATAGTTCAATCTGATTCTGATTATACGTATGACTTGCACATTGATTCAACTGATGGTTTTGAGACTGCGGATAGTGGATTTTTTGATTTAGGAGTTCAGTATGTTTTGGATAATAAGGTTTATAACATAATGACTCCAATGTTATCAATTCCAAATACATCTTCATTTCTTAAAATAAATGATATTTCGGCTTCTAGTTACGTAGCTGGAACAACGTTTCAATTTAATAACGGTATTTTGCCAGAAATTTCTCAAGTTAATATGATGGTGTCAACTTTTAAAAATGACGGTGGATTAAAAATGGATATTTCTGAAGATTTAGCTGAGATCGGAGTATATTATTCTATTGGTTTAAACGCTGAGTCTAGCTGGCAATTTTATCATCCACAATCTAAAGAAGCTTTAACTAATAGTATGCTTGGGGAGCAAAATAAATCTAACATAAGTGAGTATTTTGATTTTTCATATGTTGAAACGAACGAATCTGGTTCTGGAAATTTATCCACGGGGGATAGTTTAACCATAGTTGATGGCAAAGTGGTACCTGCAGATAAAGATGATGCTTTGGTTTTTTCACTAGTTGGTAAACCTAAACGAACTTTTGAAAACGTAACGATTATTCCAGGATTCTATTTTAGACAATACAGTGAGGATGGAAGCTTTGATTATCCATCTGATAAAGAAGGGATTTATACCATTAATGACGTACCTAATTTAACGATTACTGTTTATGATAAAACTAAACTTAAAGAAGCCATAGAAAATGCTTTTGAAAAAATGAAAGATTTAAGTGATGAAAATTGTAACAAGGAAAGCTTTATAAATTTTGCTTATAACGTTATTCAAAACGCCCAAGAAGTTTATGTAAAAAGAAATGTTACACAAGCTCAAATAGATGAAGCGGTTAATACGATTAATGGTTTAAAAGTTGAAATGAACCCAGTGGCTAATTATGCTGAATTAGATAGCACTATAGCTAAAATAAAAACTTTAAATAAAGATTATTATTCTAAAGAATCTATGGATGAAATAGATGCTTTATTACAAAGATATGAGGAAGATCTTTCAAGCAATTATCAAATAAAAATAGATAACTTGAACACTAAACTTACTGAGTTATATAACAATCTTGAAATGCTTGATGCGGATTATAGTAAGGTGGATGAAGCTATAAAGAAAGCTGAAACATACGTAAATGAAACGTCTGAAGGAAAAGAACTTTATACTAAAGAAAGTTGGAATAGGCTCCAAAGTGCCTTAAATAGTGTTGTTCGTGGTAAGAAAATAAATGAACAGCAATTAGTTGATAAGTATGCGCAAAACATACTAAGTGCAATTGAATCTCTTGAAATTGCACCAGCTGATTATGAACAATTGTTAAAAATAATAAATGAATATAAAAGTAGTTATGGATACATTAATGATTGGTATACTGAAGAAACTAAAACTGTGGTTGATAACTATATTAATGGAATAACTTATGATAAGGATGTAACGGAACAACAAATCGTTGATAACTGGTATAACGGGTTGCTAGAGCTATTAAATAAGTTAGAATTAAAAAGAGCTTTAGGATATTATGACTCTGATAACTATGATAAATTAGAAAGTTTAGGAGTTATGTCACTTGAATCTTACGTAAAATATTTTAATAGTTTGGAAAAGCAATATTACACTGAAGAATCTATTGAGGTAATAGATCAGATACTAGCTGAACTTAATAATCCTGATAGTGAAGTATACAAGTATACCATAGCAGAGCAAGAAGAATTTGATATTACTTTATATTATTTACAAGTTATGATTGACACAAGTATTCAAAAGAAACCAGGTAATTATGAGGAGTTATGTTACTACTACGAGCAAGCTTTAAACATAAACACTAATTATTATGAAGATTTAAATGATTTAATGATTGCGATATCAAACGTTGATTTTGATTTAAAATTAGATGAACAAGATAAAATTGATGCACAAACAAAGGCTTTAAAAGACGCAATAAATAATTTAGTATTAAAGGATGCTGATTATACAGAATTTAATAAAGCTTATGATAAAGCAATTAGCCTTTCACCAAGTCATTATGTAGATTTTTCTAGTTTGCGTTTAGCAATAGAAGATGCTAAAAAAGTTATGGGGCTTAAAATTGATGAACAAAATTTAGTTGATGAAGCAACTAAAAAATTAAATGAAGCTATGGATAAATTAATATTAAAAGATGCCGATTATTCCCAAATTGATTCATTAAAAGCAATTATAGAACAATTAGACAGTAGTAAATATACGAATTATAACGTTGTTGAAAAAGCCTTAAAAGATATTGTATATGGTAAAAAGGCTAATGAACAAAGTTTGGTTGATGAAATGTATAATAATTTAAGGGCAGCTTATGATTCTTTAATTAAAATAAAAGCTGATTATTCAAAGCTTTATGAAGTGTTAGAAAAAGCAAAGGAATATGAAAAAGATAAAGATAATTATTCAAATTATTTACAATTAGAAAAGATTATAAATGGTATTAATTATGACTTAACTTGGGATCAACAATCGGTTGTTGATGGTTATGTAACACAAATTAATAATGCCATTTCTAGTTTAAGAAAGAAGTTAGCTGATTATTCTAAACTTGAAGAACTTATTTCAAAAATACCTAATGATTATTCAAATTTAGATAAAGAACTTCAAGCTGAGATAGAAGAACTTCTTAAAGAAGCTAAAGCCTTGCCTTCTAATTTAACGTTTGAAGAACAATATAGAATAGATAATTTAGTAAACAAATTTGAAACGGTAATTAATAAGATTCCAAGTAAAGATGATTCTGATGATTCAAAAGAAGTTATTTTGAGTTACCTAAAGGTAAACGGTTCTGATGTTAACATTAATTTATCACCATTTACTTATAATGCTGGTTATGATGTTTCAAGTGCTGATATTGAAGTTGGGGTAGCATCTAAAAGTAGTACCGTTAAAATTTATGGTGGTAAGGTTTTGGTTCCAGGTGAAAATAATATAACTATAATTATTACAACCAGCCAAGGTAAAACATATACTTATAGGTTAATTATTAACAGAAGTACAACCAGTGATTATTTATCAGATTTAAAGGTAGCACAAGGCGAAATAGACTTTAACAAAACAAAACAAGAATATAATATAAAGGTTGATAAAAATACTGATAAATTAGACTTATCCGCAATAACCGAAGATGAAAACGCAAAAGTTACTATAAAAGGTAATAAAAACATAAAAAATGGAAGTAAAGTATATATTGAGGTAGAATCGGCTGATGGAAACGTTAGGGTATATACGTTAAACGTTCAGAAAAAAGGTTCAGTAGACATTAAAGTTATTATAATTCTTGTTATGGTTTTAGCGGTTTTATCTGGAATATTTAAATTTATCCAGGAAAGATATAAATATAAAAAGCAAAACAATGCATAATTAATGCATTGTTTTTTATATTAATGACATAAGCGTATTTATAATTAAACAGATGATTAACCCAGTAATTGTTGGTAACAAAAACGCTAATATGGTCCATAATTTACTATTTGTTTCTTTTTTAATCGTTAAAATAGTTGTACTACAAGGAAAATGAAACAACATAAAGATTAAAGTACAAATTGCGGTTGTAATCGTCCAACCATTATTTATAAATAATGTTTTTAATTCTAATAAACTACCGTAATCCATTAAACTAGCGGTTTTCATGTATGACATAATCATTATTGGAATTACTATTTCATTAGCTGGGAAGCCTAAAATAAAAGCCATAAGTATTGTTCCATCTAAACCAAAAACATTTGCTATGGGATTTAAAAAATTAGTACAATGACTTAAAATACTTATTCCGTTAATACTTACGTTTGACATTACCCATATTACTAAACCAGCAGGGGCTGCTACGCATATTGCTCTTCCTAACACAAATAATGTTCGGTCTAATAATGATCTTATTATTACTTTTTTTATTTGAGGCTTTCTATAAGGTGGCATTTCAAGAACAAAAGATGATGGCATTCCCTTTAATACTGTTTTTGAAAGAATTTTAGAAACCATTAGTGTTACCATAATGGCGATTATAATTACTAAAGTTAAAATAAAAGCGGATTTTAGACTACTAAAACTTCCTACGGCCAAAAACATGGTTATTAAGGCAATTAACCCCGGGAATCTTCCGTTACAAGGAACAAATGCGTTTGTCAAAATTGCAATTAATCTTTCTCTTGGAGAATCTATTATTCTACAACCAACCACTCCGCAAGCGTTACAACCAACCCCCATACACATGGAAAGAGCTTGCTTCCCGTGACACCCTGCTTTATTAAAAAACTTATCTAAGTTAAAAGCTATCCTTGGAAGAAAGCCTGAATCTTCAAGAAGGGTAAATAGTGGAAAGAAAATAGCCATAGGTGGTAACATAACCGAAATTACCCAAAATAACGTTTTTAGTACACCATTAACTATAATGTCATGTATTATAATTGGTGTGTTAATGGATATTAAGAAATTTGATATAATATCGTTAAACTTAAATAAAATGTTTGATAGTAAAGTAGATGGGTAATTAGAACCAGTAATCGTTAACCATAATATTATTGCAAGAAAGATAACCATTATTGGAAGACCAAAGAATTTTGATGTTAAAAATTTATCTATTTTGGGTACTTTAAAATCAGTTTGCTTACAGATTTTATTCGTTATTTCAAGGTTTGTTTTCATTATTGCATTTATTATGTTGCTTTGATAATCTTCTATTCCGTTATTTTTTAAATAAGTAAGACAACTTTCAATACTTTTTTTAATATTTAAAATATCCGAATTTTTTAAATTTAAATATTCATATATTTTATTATTAAAGTTTTCGTTATTTTCAATTAATTTAATTGCAAAAAATCTGTTTTTTATATTATTATCATACCTGTTTAAGGTTTTTGTTAGTTTATTTATTACGTCTTCTACTTTGTTATCATAATTTATTCTAATATGCTCATGATTTTGGTTATAGCATTTTTTTTCAATAGTTTCTATTAATTTATCCAAGCTTTTTTTATTCGTTGCACTGGTGCCAACAACTGGTACCTTTAATACATTTTCTAATTCTTTAATGTTTATTTTTATATTTCTTTTTTTAGCTTCATCCATTAAATTAACACAAACTATAACGTTGTCTTCTGTTTCTATTATTTGGTCTACTAAATTAAGGTTTCTTTCAATCATTGTCGCATCAACAACGATAACGGTAAGATCATGCTTTTCAAAGCAGATAAAATCTCTTGTAACTTCTTCTTCTTTAGAACTTGGAAAAAGTGAATAAGTTCCAGGTAAATCAACAACCATGTATTTTTTTTTGTTATAAGTATATGTTCCAAATGCGCTTTCTACTGTTTTTCCAGTCCAATTTCCAGTGTGTTGATTTAGTCCTGTTAATGCATTAAATATGGTTGATTTTCCAACGTTAGGGTTTCCTACTAGTGCGATTACGTAATCTTCTTGGTTAGGCTTTGCATTATTTTTAATAATGTTTTTACCAGTAGAAGTTTTATTTAATCCCAATTAATGTTACCTTCTTTTTTTGTTTTATCATACGCAATATGTATTTTTTTTGTGTCGTTGTTTCTAAGTGCTATAACGCTTCCTTTTATTAAATAAGAACATGGGTCATTAAGAGGACTTTTGTATAGTTTTTTTATTGAAGCACCATTTATTAAACCCAAATCTAAAAGCCTTCTTTTTAAATTATTATTTACGTTTAAATTAATTATTTTACCAGTTTTATTAACTGGTAGTTTATCCAAAGTTATATTCATAGTTCACTTCACTTTCTTATTTTAATATCTATATTAGTCTATGATTAAAAATTATTTTGGTAATCAAAAAAAGAATTCATTTTTTTATTATGAATTCTATTGCTTTTTCCACCTCAAAATCATCTGTATAAATTCGTTTTACTTTTTGTTCTTTGTTTAGCTGTAATGATACTTCATTTATTACTTGTGATTGTTTTTTTGATAAATATGCTTGTATTAAGTACAAAGAATTAAGAAAATCAGTCATGTAATTAACCTGATCTTCAACGTTTTTTCTTCTATAATAGCGCAAATATACTTTTGCGGCTTTTTGAGCTTGTCTAATTTTATAATTTAAGTTATCCACTTTTATTCCGGGATATTCTTTATCTAAATAAATGGAGTTTAATATATCCATAAAAGAAGGAATAAATTCGGAAGTCTCATAACCTTTTAACATGTGGTAAGCATGCGCTTTTTCGTGACTTAAAGTTATAATTTTTCTTACGGTTTGTTCTTCAGGAAGAACGATTGTTACTTTTTTAGAACCATCATAACCAATGCTTGTAATCATGCATTTGCCATTATATTCCATAAGTTCTTTTGAAAAAACGTATTTTATTTTTCCTTTAAGCTCTTTTTCGTTTTGATTTAAAGTATCTTTATAAAAATTTTCTGACATTTTAAAAGCAAGTTCATTACTTAAAAATGTGGGTTTAAACTGTGTTTCTTGTTCTTTTAATAATAATATTTTGTTAGCAAGTTCTACATGGTTCATAATGTTTTTTTCCTTTTGTAATATTATACATAAATATAAAAATAAGTAAATCTTTTGTCGGTTAAAAAATATAATAATTATAATTATTCGTAAGTAACATTTAGTAGGGAGGAATCATGGATAATTATAATGGTTTAAATGAAAAACAAGTTGTAGAATCAAGAAAAACGTATGGTACTAACGAAATAAAAAAAAGTAAGACAAATACTTTTTTATCAATGTTAATAGAGTCATTGGGAGATCCCATTATAAAGATACTTTTGATAGCTTTGATGATAAAAACGGTATTTTTATTTAGAAACTTTGATTGGTTTGAAACATTGGGAATATTAATAGCAATATTTTTGGCATCATTTATATCTACCATTTCAGAGTATGGTTCCGAAAAAGCTTTTAAAAGGTTGCAAGAAGAGTCTTCAAAATTAAAGTGTAGAGTTAAAAGAAACGGAAAGATAAAAGAAATAGCCATAGAGGAAATTGTTAAAGATGATTTGGTTATTTTACAGTATGGAGATAAAATTCCCGCTGATGGTGTTCTTATAAAAGGAGAATTATCAGTGGATGAATCATCGCTAAACGGAGAATCAAAAGAAATTCATAAAGAATCTTTTAAAGTGGGTAACGTAAAACCAAAGAATAAGTTATTTAGGGGAACTTTAGTGTGTTCCGGTAACGCAATAATGAAGGTTACTTTGGTTGGGGATAAAACTTTTTATGGCAAAATTGCAAGTGAACTTAAAGAAAAAAACGATGATAGTCCTCTTAGGATAAGACTTAGAAACTTAGCTAAGATAATTAGTACCTTTGGTTATATTGGTGCTTTTTTAGCATCGGTTTCATATCTTTTTTCGGTTATTGTGGTTAATAATTCCTTTATGTTAGAAAAAATAATAGATACCGTCACTAACGTTCCTGTTATGATGGAACATATTATTTATGCCTTAACCCTTAGTGTTACCATAATAATAGTATCCGTACCGGAAGGTCTTCCTATGATGATAACCCTTGTTTTATCATCAAACATGAGAAGGATGTTAAAAAATAACGTATTGGTAAGAAGATTAGTAGGGATTGAAACAGCGGGGAATATAAATATTTTGTTTAGTGATAAAACCGGGACCCTAACTACTGGGAAATTAAAGGTTACCGGTATTATTGATGGGAGTTTGAACGAATATAAAAACGAAAACCAAATAATTCATAAAAAACGGTATTATGATTTGCTTAGGGTATCAATGGTTGTTAATAACATGTCCTATTATGATGAAGATAAGGTGGTAGGGGGTAACGTTACTGATAGGTGTTTATTGGAATTTTTGCGGCCTTGTAACTTTGATTACGTAAAAAAAATAAAAACGATTCCATTTGATAGTAAAAGTAAGTATATGATAACCGTGTTAGACGATAAGAAAGCTAGAAACTTAATTAAAGGAGCACCAGAAAAAATAATTCCAAATTGTAATTATTATTATAACGAAGATGCTGTTAAAATGCCTTTAAAAGATAAAAAAATGCTTCAAAAGCAAGTAGAATACCATACTAAAAAAGGCTCTAGGGTACTTGCACTTGCCATTAGTAATAATTTAAATGAAAAAGATTTTAAAGAACTTTGTTTAGTAGCAATTATAATTATTAAAGATGAGATTAGAAAAGATGCGATAGAAGGAATATCGATGGTGAGTAGTGCAGGTGTTAATACCGTTATGATAACTGGTGATAATAAGGATACCGCCGTTGCCATTGCAAGCGAAATGGGAATTGTTAACGGAAGTGATGACGTTGTATTAACTTCTGATGAGTTAAATGAAATGTCAGATTTACAAATAAAAAAAATAATTCCAAAGCTTAAAATCGTTGCTAGAAGTTTACCGCAAGATAAAAGTAGGCTTGTTAGGGTTGCTAGGGAAATGAATTTAATAGTTGGAATGACTGGTGATGGGGTAAATGATGCTCCTGCTTTAAAGCGCGCGGATGTTGGTTTTGCCATGGGTTCTGGTAGTGAAGTATCTAAAGAAGCTAGTGATATAGTGATATTAGATAATAACTTTTTATCAATTAGTAAAGCGGTTTTGTTTGGTAGAACGATATTTAAAAGTATTAGAAAATTTATAATTTTTCAGTTAACCGTTAATTTATGTGCACTTAGTATTTCTATAATAGGACCTTTTATAGGAGTTGATACTCCGGTTACCGTAATTCAAATGCTATGGATAAACATGGTTATGGATACTTTGGCGGGGCTTGCGTTTGCTTTTGAACCACCGCTTAAAGAATACATGAAGGAAAAACCAAAGAAAAAAGACGAAAACATAATGAATGGCTACATGTTAAATGAAATACTAATAACTGGCATTTATACTACCATCCTTTGTGTTTTGTTTTTAAAACTTCCAGTAATAAGAAATCAGTTTTCAAACCAAAGTTCATTTATGACGGCGTTTTTTGGGTTGTTTATTTTTGCAGGAATATTTAACTGCTTTAACGCTCATACATCTAGAATGAACATATTAGCACATTTATTAAAAAATAAAATGTTTATCATTGTAATATCATTTATATCAGTAGTTCAAATAATAATGATTTATTATGGTGGTTCTATTTTTAGAACGGTTCCTTTAAGTGTAAAAGAATTTATTATTATGCTTTTGCTTTCATTTACTGTTGTTCCGGTGGATGTACTTAGAAAAAAAATATGTAAAAAATATGGTAAGGATAGAAGCGTGTAAATTTGACTAAATTATAAAAAAATGATAGCATATTGCCGTAAGAGGTGATATTATGGATAAGCAAAACTTTTACGGTATTTCTGGCTTTAGCAACGAAGAAGCAAGGAAATATATATCTTTATTATTCGATGGTTATGAAATGAGAAAAAAAGAAAAAAGATTATACGTTCATGATGGAGTACCTGAAATCATAATAAAGACATATTACAGTTTTGTTGAAAAGCAGTGCTTTGACCAAATAGTTTATAATTTCAAGAGAAGGTACATATATAATGAAAGCAAATTAGAGCAGGTACATTCAAAAGAAGAAAAAGATGGTTTAGCATGTGTTTATAACTATATTCAAACAAAAAAAGATTTGGAAAATATAAATATATATGATTTATCTTATATTCATGAAGCTTTGTATTCAAAAACACCGTTTCCAGAATTTGGTGGAAAATATCGTCAAAGAGAAATATATTTGTTGGGTAATTCACAAAATGGGTTAAATACCGGAAGTGTAGAATTATGTCCCTATTGGGATATTACCCACGAGATGAATGCGTTAAAACCCGTTGTTGATGAGTTAGTAAAAAGAGGAATAAAATTAGGTGAAAATATAGATGTTAATAATTTGATTGATTATATTAATGATTGTGTTAAACTTAAATGTAAAATCATAAAGATTCATCCTTTTGAGGATGGTAATGGCAGGGCGACCAGAGCTTTTATTAATTTACTGTTTAGACTTGCAAATATACCACCAATTTATGTAGAAAATAAAGAAAAAGAAAAATATCAAAAGGCAATGAATAATGCACTTGTAAAAGATGATTTTAGTGATATTATAAATTTTTATTATTTTAAGATATGTGATTCTATAATGGCATTAGATATAAGTATTAAAAAAGATTTATCATATGAAGATGCTGATTTAAATGCCCAAAAGAAGGAAAAATAAAAATGAAACTATTATTACATACGTGTTGTGCACCTTGTAGCGTGTATTGCGTTGAAGAATTACAAAAAGAAAACATAGATATAACTAGTTTTTGGTATAATCCAAATATCCATCCATACAAGGAATATGAAGCTAGGTTAGAATGTTTAAAGGATTATGATAAGAAAATAGGAATTCCTTTAATTATAGATGATTATTATGGGCTAAGGGAATTTTGTAAAAACGTTGTTGATAAATTAGATAATCGTTGTGGTTACTGTTACTTATGTCGTTTGGAAAAAACTGCTAAATATGCTAAAGAACATAACTTTGATGCTTTTTCAACAACTCTTTTAATAAGTCCTTATCAAGATCATGAATTGTTAAAAAGAACTGGTGAAATGCTTTCCAAGAAGTATGATATAAAGTTTTTATATAAAGATTTTAGACCAGGTTTTAGATATGGTCAAAATAAAGCAAGAGAAATTGGTTTATACATGCAAAAATACTGTGGTTGTGTATTTAGTGAGGAAGAAAGATACGAAAAACTAATTAATAAGAATAAAGAAATTAATAAAAAATGGAATTTAAGTTAACATGTTTTAAAATATTTGTTATAATTTATTTATAAGAGGTATGGATATGGTAAATTATGTTGTTACAATAATTTTGATTACTTTTTTATTATTATCTGTTTCTTTTAATATTATTGACGAAAAAACTAACACTATTTTGTGCTAGTTTTTTGTATTTAAGGAGGTATATATGAGTAGTAAATATAAGGATGAATTAGGCCTTATAGTAATGAAGAATTGTGAAAATTTTGGGAAGAGTATTGATAGTAAAATCATGGAAAAAAGACAAATATCTGAAAGCTTTATTATTCCTATTGAACAAGTTAGATTTAATAATGGAGAAGGAAAGGTTGTTATAAAGGATAGTGTTAGAGATAAAGATTTATACATACTATCTGATGTTGGTAATCATAGTGAAACCTATAAAATGTTTGGTTATGATAATCATATGTCACCTGATGACCATTATCAAGATATAAAAAGGGTTATTTCTGCAATAAGAGGACAGGCTGATAGAATATCTGTTGTAATGCCACTTTTGTATGAATCTAGACAACACAGAAGAAAAGGAAGAGAATCTTTGGATTGTGCCTTAGCTTTACAGGAATTACAAAGCTTAGGAGTTAGTACTATTGTTACTTTTGACGTTCATGATCCTAACATACAAAATGCCGTTCCAAATAGTATGTCTTTTGAAAATTTTTATCCTACAAACACTATTTTAAAAGAATTTATTAAAAATGAGGATTTTGTTTCTTCGGATGTTATATTTATAAGTCCAGATACGGGTGCTATGGACAGGGCAAGATACTATGCAAACATGTTTCAGGCTGATGTTGGAATGTTTCATAAAAGGCGAGATTTGAGTAAAATAGTAGACGGAAAGAACCCAATTGTTGCACATGAATATTTAGGTAGAAATTTAACTGGTAAAACCGCAATAGTTGTTGATGATATGATAGCATCTGGTGGTTCTATGTTAGATGTTGCAAATGACCTTAAACAACGTGGCGCTCAAAAAGTATACTTGATTTCAACTTTTGCTATGTTTACAAATGGTTTTGATAAATTTAATGAAGCGTTTAAATCTGGATTGTTTGATAAACTTTATTCAACCAATCTTACTTATGTTGATTCTGAAGTAACTAAAATGCCTTGGTATAAAATGGTTGATTGTTCATCTTATGCATCTGACATAATAGATACCTTAAATTCTAGTGGATCGATATCTGAACTAAAAAATGGTAAGCAAAAAATCATAGAAATGCTTGATAAAAAAAGAGGTAAGAATTAATATTTTAATTCTTTTTATTTTGTAGTATAATGTATACATATAGGAGGGAATTATGATTAATGTTTTAATAATTGCTATATGTGTTATGTCTTTAATTACCGTAATAAGTTCGGTAGTAGGTACGGTTATATTAACTAAATATACTAAGTCTGAAAAAATAGTAGGTAAGGTTCTTAAAATTATTGGAATAATATTGTTAATTCTTATAGTAATAGGTGGAGCTATTGGAGTATCATACATGAAAGATGATAGTGCAAGTAGTGAAGAAACTGTTACGTTAGAAACAGCTGGTTTTAACGAGGTTACCTTAGATGAATATTTAAGCTTAATAAAGGAAGATGAACAAAACATTATTTTGGTTGCAAGACCAACATGTACTTATTGTGAGTTATTTACTCCAACTTTAAAACAAGCTATGGATGATATGAAGTTAACCATAAATTACATTGACACAGATAAATTTACTAACGAAGATTGGACAACTTTTAATAGTTCTTTGGATTATTTAAATACTGAGGAATGGGGAACACCTTTAGTACTTATAGTTAAAAATGGGCAAACGGTTGCGGTTAATAGTGGTTATGTGGACTTAAATACAATTAAATCATTTTTTGAAGCTAACGGGTATGGTGAATAAAAATGACTGGGATTGTATATCAAAGTTGTAAAGATTTTTTAAAAAAATATCCCAAAACAATAGCATGGAACATAAAATGGCATTCTAAAGTAGTAGAACAGCATATAAATGAGGATGAAGTTGTTTTATTTACGTTTGTAGGCCAAAAAGATACTAAGTGGACGATGCCTTTTTATACTACTGTGGTAGTTTTTACTAATAAAAGAATGTTACTAGGTAGAAAAAGAATGCTTGGAAGATATTTTTATACTTCTATTACTCCCGACATGTTAAATGATTTTGAAATAAGATCAAATATTTTGTTTGGTTTAGTAGAAATTGATACTGTAAAAGAACATTTTACAATAGGGTGTTTAGATAAGAGGGCATTACCAAAGATTGAAGATGCTTTATCTAAATACTTAGTTGATGAAAAACTTAAATATTTAAATAACAATACAAAGAATTCTAATTAGGGTTCTTTTTATTTACAAAAAAAATAATTCATTATATAATGTTTTACGAGGTGTTTTAGTTAATGATTAAAAAGAAAAACAAAGAAAAAGAATTTTTAGAAAAAAGTAGCAAAGTAATAAAATTTCTTTGTTTATTAATAGGAATTATTTTGACTTTAATTTATTGTATTGATGGTGGTTTTTACTCTTTATTATTTGATTTAAGGGAATCAAAGACCATAATAATATATAGTATTGTTATAATAGTTTTGTTGTGTTTATTAGTCGTTTTAAACATTTCAGATCAAAATGTTAATAGTGTTGATAAAAAATGGATTAATAGTAGTTATGTAACCGTTGGTATAATTGTTTTAATTATTTTATTTGGGTTACTATTCGTGTTTACTTTAATTGATTTTTTCTTACCAATAATAGTACTTATTGCATTTTTAGTTATTACTTATCATTTAGTTGATAAACTAATTAAAATTTTAGTAAATAAATATGGTTTAAAATAATATTTATTTATTAATTTACATAAAATGTAAGGAATAATACTTGATATTTAATCATTTGTTATGATATAATTTCCTTACACGGGGCTATAGCCAAGCTGGTAAGGCATTGGACTGCAACTCCACGATCGCCGGTTCAAATCCGGCTGGCCCCTCCAATTTATATGCAGGTGTAGTACAACGGCTAGTACGTGGCCTTGCCAAGGCTGAGACGTGGGTTCGATTCCCATCACTTGCTCCATAAGGAAATACGCTCGAACTTTTCGAGCTTTTTTAATACAACTAACTCAATTTGGGTTAGTTTTTTTGTTTATCGAACTCCACGTGTCAAGCTTGGAAGAATACAAAGACTATGCTACAAAGAAAGGATGGTATTTATGGTAAATATTATTAAGCAAGAAGTTGTTATTGAAGAATCATTAAAAAAGAAGTTAGAACTAATATGTGAATTTTCAAATACTACTCTAAAAATAATAAACGGTAGTATAAGAAAAATTGACAGAACTAACTTAACCTATGTTGAACCACATAGAATAATAATTAATGATATAACATTTCTTGCTTTTAATTATTCTAATGAGATATTTATTGAAAACTTATCTAACAAAATTAAATTATCTGAATTAGAAGATTACTTAAAAACTAATTAAATACTATGTATTCCCTATAGAGGGAATTGACATTTTTCAAAAAAATGATATTATATATAACCAATGAAAGAGGTATTCTCTAGAAATGGAGGTACACCGATGATAAAAAGCAAAGATAAAATTAAAATATATAATATTGAATTTAATGAGGAGTCAGTAGTATTTAGACTTTACTAGATACTTTTGACTCCTCTTTTTTTAGTAAAAGGAGTTGAAGATTAATGGATAATGAAAAGAAATTATGTGGAATCTATATGAGAGTATCAACCGAAGATCAAGCTCGTGAGGGTTTTAGTCTACCAGAACAAAAAGAACGATTAGAAGCCTATTGTAAGTTTAATAACTATAAGATAGTAGAATATTATACTGATGCTGGAATAAGTGCTAAAACAGGTAATCATAGACCAGAATATGATAGAATGCTTGAAGATGGTAAACAAGGCAAAATAAATATGATTATTGCTTTAAAATTAGATAGAATTACAAGAAGTACAAGAGATTGGGAAACTCTAATGGATTATCTAGAAAAATACAATGTTAATATTGCTTTTGTTAATGATGATATAAATACTACTACTGCTAATGGAAAAATGGTATCTCGTATTATGATGAGTGTATCTCAAAATGAAATTGAAAGAACAAGTGAAAGAACTATTATCGGTTTAGAAGGTGCAATTAAACAAGGGCATATTCCTGCAAGAGCTCCACTCGGTTATAAACATATTGATAAAAAGTTAGTTCCAGATCCACTTACAAAAGATATTGTTATAAGAATATATAATTTATATTTTGAAGGACTTACTTATAATACTATTGCTAAATTATTTAATAAAGAAAAAGTATTAGATAAAACTAATTGGTGTGATACAGGAATTCTTAAAATAATATCTAATGTTATTTATAAAGGAGATTATATACAAGGTAAAACTACAAGAAATCCAAGATACTTTCCTGATGTTGTTGAACCTATTGTATCAAAAGAATTATGGGATAGTTGCCAAGTTCAAAAGAAAAAGAATCAAAGAAATTATATGAGAAGTCAAACATATATCTTCTTACAAAAATTAAAATGTCCTAAATGTGGAAGAATACTTGCCGGTGGTGCTTCACATAAGATAAAATCTGATAAATGGTACTACTATTATAGATGTGAAAAATGTCGTGGTAATATTAGAGAGCATGAAATTGAAGATTCAATTAAAGGATTATTATCAGATATATTTGAATATGATTCAGTTGTTAATGAATTCTTCTTACCAGTATTACAAAATAAAATACATAACCCAAAAGAAGATTTTGAAAAAGAAATAACTAATCTTAATAATAAAAAAATTAGAATTAGAAAAGCATATATTGACGAATTATTTACTGAAGAAGAATATAAAGAAGAAACAAATATTATAGAAAACAAGATTAAAGACTTACAAAAAAAGATATTAGAAAATGAACAGATAAGTAAATTAAACTTATCTGTTGATGATATTTTAGTTAAAAGAGATATGGACTTTATCAACTCTATCAAACTACCAATTCTATATAATGCTTTTGTTGATAGTTGGGATGGTTTAGAACGAGAAGAAAAAGCAGAAATAGTTATGAAATATATTGATGATATTGAACTTGAATTAGTAAATAATAAATACAAAGTTAAACTAACTAATTTTAGATCTACATTCTATAAAGATTTTAAATCATTATTTGATAAAGGTTATATAGATTGGAAAAGAAAAATAGTACATTCATTTAATGGTTTTTGTGTAGATGGTAAAGTTCGTTATAGTGAATACTTACCTGCTAAAGAAGTATATAGACATTTAATGAGATTAAATGAATGTTATGAAGTGAATTTTTATAAAGGTTATCTTCAAAAGAAAACCGAAGAATTAAAAATGCTACCACTTCATAAAGGAGATGTCGTTGTAAGAATATTCTCCACTGAAAAAGATGATGATTCAAAAGAAATATTGGGTATGGGAATGTTCGTAACAAAAGACTCTCCTAACGATATTAAGGTAGACATTCCAGACTTATTTGAATGTATACCTGATATCGAAAATTAATTTATAAACGTGGCACGTTTTATCGGACTTTTCGTATTATCGGGCAAAATTGATTTTTCCCCTTATAAAACAATATTTATAGTTAATAATTTGTCTGATAATATTTTCTGACTATCAATAGGAAATATTGTTAAAATTAGTAAATTTATCAATTATAATCGCGAAATTATGCTTTGTTATTAATAAATTCAATATTCAAATATAATATTTACTAAAATTTTATCAGACAAAAAGTTAGATAATTTATTGAATAATCAAAACTTTCTTCCGAAATTGTCTGATAATAATTTTTGTCTGATAACACGTTTTGTTGAACATTGTTCAATGAAAGTGGCGATAGTGTTAAATTAATACGGTTTCTAAGGTGGTAAACCTTAGCTTCCATATCTTGTTTATGACAAGATATATAGGAAGTTATGAATAATGACAAAGCCACTTTCGTGCCATTTCA
>CALVIG010000007.1 GCA_944329425.1 uncultured Bacilli bacterium | reverse complement strand
TAAACTACAAATTCATCCAAAATCACAACATTTTTAAAAAAAATTACAAAAACTACTTGTAAAAACTTAGAAAGTCATATTATTGTCGTTAAATTTAAAATATATAATTAAAATATATATTTATATAATATAAGTAAATAATTTTAATAATACGGGCGTTAAATAAGCATCTAAAAGGCACACAATGAACATGAAAAACATACTAATTATAAAAGAAAGTAAATATCTACCAAAAAAGCTTTTAAAGTTCAAGTTATCTTTTTTTAATAAAGCTTTTAAGAATTTTATTGATGCGTGCACCGCAAAAAAAGAGATAAATATATATATAATGATATTAAATATGTAACACGGAAAAACGTATAAAAAAGAACCTATAATCCCCTTAAATTGATATTTTAATATAATTGTTGCTAACGTAGTACCAAGCATAAAACCTTTAAAAAACATAATAATAATTACAACCGGAAGACCAATCATAGATATTCCAAGTACAAATATTATAAATAGTTGAAATCCATTATTTAAAATTTCTCCAGAAAATACTTTAATACCAAATACATCTTTTTTTAAATTTTTAACGTTTGAAAGAAATAACTCAAGCTGTTCTATTAGTAATTTTTTATCATCCTCAGTTATAAAGTTAATAAATAAAGATCCTAAAATTAACCCTAAGAAAAAAGTAATTAGTATAAAAATTAATATGTTTTTTTCTTTTTTTATTGTTTCATTTAAATATTTTATTATTTTTTTCATTTTTTTCTCCTTTGGTTAACTATATTATCTTAACTTTAAAATTATTACTTTAATTTTTTTCTTTTTTGTATTATAATTACGTTGAGGTGGATTATTAATGAGCAAAAAAAATAAAAATAAAAGGAAAAAAATAAAAATAAATTGGAGTAAAATATTTGTTTGGATAGCTTTAATAGCAATGATTGGTTCTGCGTTTGCAGCGATACTATCACCTTTATTTTATAATTAGAATACAGTGGTATTCTTTTTTTTATTTAATATAATTTATTATGAATAACAAAATAAATAAATATGATGAGAAAGTAATTTCTTTACTTAATTTAAGCTTGTTATTAACCATAGGATTTATAATTGCACTTATAATATCCTTTATTTTAACTTATAATGAAACGTTATCATTACAAAATAAAGAAAAAATATTAAGTGAAAAAAATAGTCAAAATCTTTCGTTATTCCAATCTACACTAATTTTAATAATCGCTATATTATTTTTATACATAAATTATAACCAATACCTTATTTCTAAAACACAAAATAAAGATTCAAAGGATTTATTACTTCAGGCTCAAGCATCTTTTTTAGCGCTTATTTCTGCCTTTATCGGTTTTTACGTAATAATTAAAAACTACCGTAATAAAAATTATACGGTAGCAGAAACTGAAGACTTTTAAAGTTTATTAAATATTACTTAGTTACTTGTTTAATATCAGTTTTTTTAGTTATAATATCTTCATCTTTATATGGTTTAATGGGAAGACTTCTTTCATGAATAGTTAAATATATTTTTTCAATTACTTTTGGATAAGTTTCATCCATACAACTGATTTCAAATTTTTTATTTAAATTTTCGGTTAATTGTAACGCTTGTACAATTTTTTTTAAGTTAATTAAATATGTATTTGGGTCGGAAAAATCAGGTATACATATGCAAAAATCTTCTAGTATTCCATTTTTATTAATTTTTGGAAAAACTCCATAAAGATTATTCATTTCATAAGAACGAGGCACTGTTTTCGTTCTTCTTTCAATTTGTTTAAATTTTTCTTCATCATATAATTTAATTTCTTTAAAAAAACTGATTAATGATTCATAAGAATATTTCATAACTTCCTCCAACAATTTAAAATATTCTATCACAAAAAGGAAAAAAAGGAAATATCCTAATTTTCCGCTTCTTCTAACATAGATGTTATTAAAATACCGTATCCTCTTTTTGGGTTATTAACTACCACGTTGGTTACCGCACCAATAATCTTATTATCCTGTATAATTGGTGACCCACTCATTCCTTGAATAATTCCTCCGGTTTTATTAATTAGTTCTTCATCAGTAACTTCGAAAAGTATGTTTTTATTATCATTTTTATTATTATTAACCTTTAATATATTAATGTCGTATTCTTTTTTTTCACTTCCTTCAAGAACGGTTATTATTTTTGCTGAACCTGTTTTTATATCTTCATATGTTGCAACTTCGTATAGGTTATCATTTTTTATTTCTTTAGTATAATTACCAAACACACCCGATGTTGTATTTTCAATTATATTTCCATATGAATCATTAGAATTAATATTTGCACTTTTAGAGCCCGGATCTCCCCTGGTTGATTTATCTATACCTGTTACCGTCGAATTATAAATTTGCCCGTCTTTTACGTTTACCATCGTACCAGATTGGGATTCAATAACTTCATGCCCTAATGCTCCGTATAACTTTGTGTTTGGATCTATAAATGTAAGCGTACCAATTCCAGAAACCATATCTTTAACGTATAAACCAGTTTTAATAACGCCATCATCTACTATTAAATTTAAATTGGTTGTTTGCTTATTATTATTCCTTAAATAAACTAATTTTAAACTTTGCTGATTACTATTTTTAATTGCCGCTATAAAATCATCTATAGATTCGATAGTAGTATTATCAGCTTTTATTATTGTATCTCCTTTTTGTAAAGAAGCATCTTTCCCTGGATAAGTTTCAGCAACTTTATAAAAACCAGCGACAATTATTCCATCATTATTAATTTGGAGTCCTATGTTTTCTCCGCCCGCAACTATATATTTGGAATAAGCTAGTATGCTTTGTGGCATAATAAATGTAGCAATTAAAAATATTGCTATAAAACTTTTTAATTTTTTAAACATTTTTATGCTCCTTTTGTAATTCGAATTACATTATTATTATGTAATTTTTAAAGTTAATAATAAGTGATAAAAACTGGAAATAAAAAGAGCTAAAAATTAGCTCCATAAATTCTTAGGATATTTACCGTCCGTAATCATTTTGTTAATTGCATTTACCAAATCTTTTTTATCTTCTTTATATGTTACCCCAAACCATTTTTCGTTTGTATCAAGCACTTTAACCGATATTTTACTTTCATTTATTCTTTTAAAAACACTTGATGGTATTAAAAACTCACACTTATCTAAGTTATTTTTGTTTTTTTCGAAAAATTCAATCATTTCATCTTCTAAATACTTAAATATTGAAGGATTAAAACCGAAAAAATTCATAGATACCAAAGTATTCTCATTAATTTCAAAAGGATTTTGTTCATCCTCTAATGGTGTTGCAATGATTTTATTACCTTTTTTCTCAATTGAAGACTCGATTAATTGGGTTAAATAATCATTACTATCTTTCTTACAAACACCACGCTTTACAGCACCATTTTCAGTCATCGTGTTCTTTGCTATATATCCAATCATAGCATACTCATTATCATTTCTTTTTTTGCTAAAAAATTGTTTCATTTTTAAGTATGGTTGAAATCCATAAAAATCATCAGCGTTTATAACCGCAAATGGTTCGTTAACCACGTTTTTACATGATAATATAGCGTGTGATGTGCCCCATGGTTTTACCCTTGTTTCTGGAATTTTTACGCCTTTTGGAACATCCTTTATGTCTTGAAAAACGTACTCTACCTTTATTTTGGATTCTATTCTTTTTCCTATCGTTTCCCTAAATAAGTCATAGTTTTCTTCCTTTATGATAAAAACCACTTTATCATAACCAGCCTTAATTGCATCGTATACTGAATAGTCTAAAATGAATTCTCCATTTGGCCCTACTGGCTCTACTTGCTTTAATCCACCAAACCTTGATCCCATTCCTGCTGCCATAATTACTAACGTCATATTATTCTCCTTTCTCTTTTACTAAATTATTTACATATGACCTAAAATCATCGTTAATCATAACTTGTCTTTCCTTACTTTTACCTTCTTTTAGATAAGCGACACAACTATCATCACCATCAAAAACTAATTCATTATCACTAAATATAATTTTATATTCTCCAATTGGCATACATTTATAGGTATCACTTAATTTATCAAATTTTTCTTTCTTTAAATAATTATTTATTTTAGTTAGTTCTTCTTTTGTTAACTTAAGCTGTTTATAGTTTGAATCTACTGAATTAATTTTATAATATAATTTTGTATAACTATTATTATTCGTATCAATTTTCGTTGTAATAAAAATAATGCTTATAATTGAAAATAAAACTAATAATATAACATAATATTTATTTTTCATATTATCCTACTCCACTTTAAAATCTTCTTCTTTACCATTTTCGGTTAGTATTTTATTTACGTTTTCTTCTGCGGTTTTTAATTTATCAGAGCATTCTTTAGCAAGTTTCATTGCTTTAGTGTATTTATCTATTGCATCATCTAGATCAACGTCTCCTTTTTCTAATTCATTTACCATTTTTTCAAGTTCAGTTAACTTTTCTTCAAATTTTTCTTCTTTAGCCATTTTTTACCTCCATTACTCTAGCTTTTACTTCACCATCTTTTATTATTATATTTATATTATCATCTTTTTTTAAACCTTTAATACTATTTATGCATTTATCATCTTTTTTAGCTATTGAATAACCTCTTTTTAATGCGTTTAAGGGATTTAGTATTTCTAACTTTTCAATTAAGTGATTGGTTTTCTTTAATTTATCGCTATATAAAACTTCTGGATCCTTAAATATTATGCTACCTTCTATTATTTCTAATTTTGATTTATTAGTATATATAATAGTGTTAATTATGGTATTTAATTTATCAATGATGTTATCTAGCTTTTGTTCTTTTATTTCGTACATACCTAAAGGATTTTTTAATACATAACTTTCCTTTAGTTTTTTTAATCTCAACTTGTTGTTATCTAAAATTCGCTTTATGTTATTAGTACACCTTATTTCAAAATTATTTATTTCAAGTAACAGATCGCTTAACTTTGGAACCGCTCTTTCCGCTGCTCCCGTTGGAGTTTCAGCTCTTACATCCGCTACAAAATCACAAATAGTAAAATCGATTTGGTGTCCAACGCCACTTATTATTGGTGTTTTACAAGAAAAAACTTTACGAGCCACTATTTCTTCATTAAAAGGCCATAAATCTTCTATCGAACCACCACCACGACCTAAAATTATTACGTCTAATCCATAATTATCGGCGATATCAAGTTTTTTTACTATGTCATCCTTAGCAAATTCTCCTTGAACCAAGCAAGGGAAAAGAATCGTTTTACAAATTGGAAACCTTCTTTTTATGGTAGATAATATGTCTTTAACCGCCGCTCCTGTTGATGCAGTAATAATACCAACTTTCATAGGAATTTTAGGTATCGGTTTTTTATGTTTCTGATCAAATAAACCTTCATCTTCTAACTTTTTTTTAAGTTGTTCAAAGGCTATGTGAAGATTTCCAATACCGTCTTCCATCATCTCTTCAACGTATATTTGATAATTACCAGTAGACTCAAATACACTAATTTTTCCCTTAACTAATATTTTCATTCCATCTTCTGGTAAAAACTTTAATTTTGATGCGTTAAAACTAAACATAATGGCACTTATGCGAGAAGTTTCATCCTTAATGGTAAAATAATAATGACCCCTGGTATGTGCTTTAAAATTTGATATTTCTCCCCTTAAATAGACTTCTTGTAAATGAATATCATTATCTATTTTGTATTTAATATATCTAGTAAGTGCCGTAACACTTAAGTATTTATCATCCATAACATCACCTATTTTTATGTATTTATAATAACATTTTATAATTAGAAGGTCAATTATTACATTATAAAAAGATAGTATTAAAACTATCTTTTACAAAAATCATAGCAGGGATCTTCTTCTATTTTGATTTGTTCATCATAATACACTTTTTGTACATCTAACCCGCCAATTATTAATCTTCTAAATGCCGCTTGATAAGTACTCATGGTTAAAGGAATATGGTTCCCCACGATAAATTTCATTACTTTTACTTTATCTTCTGGCTCAATTAGTCTACCAGTACCTTTAATTGGAATGCCAGAATTATCTAGCTTCGAATTCACCTCATTATACGTATTTAAAATTTCCATTATGTCACACCTTTTTAACGGAACCATATCAACGTTATCATAAATAAAGCGTTTAAGTAATAATAATTCAAAATAATCTAAATGTTTACTTGCTTTTTCTAATAATTGATCAAAACTTAAAGCACTAATAAACATATAATCAATTATATCAAATGGTCTTGTTTGACCATTTTCCATGGTAATACCTACCTTTAATAAATTAATAATGTTTTTTAAAGTTTCTTCTGTTTTTTGTTCCACTTCTACAACTCCTTTAATTTTTTAAATACAAATATTATAGCATTTAATTTAATTTTTTTAAGAAAAATTTATAAAATAAAAAATAATAAGCTTTTACCTATTATTTTTCCATTTCTTTGAATAAGAACATTCATAAATAATCTTCATGTTTTTACTAGTAAAATAATCATACGCAAACTCAAGCATCTTACTGGCTATGCCATTACCTCTTTGTTCTTCTTTAACAAATACCTTATCAATGCTAATTTCATTATCATTATTCTTACTGAACAATATATAACCTACTTCATTATTATTTAATTTATAAACTATTTTATTATTTAGTAACTCTATCATAAAATTCCCTTTCTATTTAAACATAATACAAAATTTTATTTAATATGTGCTTCAAAATTATCTTCTAAACCTCTTAATAATTTAACCTTAGATCCAATTTCTATAATTTGTAAATTGGGATAAAATTCTTCTACTTGCCTTTTTAGATTAATTGCTAGATCCTTATTAAGATTTTCTTTATCTGGATAATAAAATATCGCTAACGGTTTAAACTCGGTTAATACGATTTCATTATACGCATTATTATTTTTATTTTCAGTTTTTCTTTTCTTACAATCGTTTATTATTTTGTCATAAGAATATATAATTGGTAAATTACCAGCATACGAAAACGTGTTTAAGTTCATTGAATTAGAAGTATAAGAATCTTCTGTGTTAGCACAAATCATGCTGGACGGATCAAGGATAAAACCAACCGGATAACTATATAAATCTCTTACATCATTATTTATTAAACTAGCTGAAACTAGTGGATCATAAAATTTTCCGTTCCATTCATTCGTTTTGATGCTATGAACCACAAAACTGAAATTTTCTTCATTTATATTTTCTAGATTGCTTAATTTTTTTATAAAATCTTGTTTTGTTATTTGATTTGTTTTTTCAACGAGATTTTTTAATGCTTCAAGGTTATTGGGATTAGTTAAAAGCTTCATATACTCATCTTTTATGATGTTTAATTCTTCATCAGTTAAAATATAAGATAAACTATCTATCACGTCTTTCATTACATTTTTAAATTCTCTAAAACTATACATATTTTCTTTATTATCTTGTATTTCATTAAAAATTAACACGATTTTTTCTACATCTTCAAAAGTAAAGCCGTCTTTATGAAAAATATCTTTAATGCTAAATAAACACCTACCATTATTAAAATACTTATTAAGTAATTTTATGTATCTATTATGGCGATTTAAAAAATGCAAATATTCTTCTTCATTTATTCCAAGTGGTTTATTAAATTCTAAAATAGAATCATAACATTCACAAATTTTTTTAAATAAATTTTTCATATCAGTTAAATCCATGTAAAATACGTTATCTCGCTTATATTCATCATAATATTCATAATTTATTGTATATCCCAAAACTTTATTGATTTTTCCCATTAACTTATCATTTATTTTAAATTTATAATTTTGTATTATTTCACTTCTACCATCAAAATTATTTTCAATTATTGACATAAGACACCTCTTATTATTAATTATATATTAAATTTGCATTTTTTAAAATATTATAATATTATTTTTATGGTGATTAAAATGAACGAAGAAAATCTAGATAAATATTATAATAAATTTAACGAAGATAAAAGGCTTACTAGAAGGCACGGTATTGTTGAGTATACTACCGCTATGACTTATATTCATCAATTATTACATAAAATGACAAATCCTAAAATTATAGATATAGGTGCAGGAACCGGGGCATATTCGGTACCGCTAGCTAATGAAGGTTATGATGTAACCGCGGTAGAATTAATAAAACATAATTTAATGACTTTAAAGGCCAAAAATAGCCCTGTTAAAGCCTGCTTAGGTAATGCTACTAATCTTTCTATGTTTGATGATGATTCTTTTGATATGGTGCTTCTATTTGGGCCATTATATCATTTGATTAGTAAAGAAGATAAACTAAAGGCTTTAAAAGAAGCTAAAAGATTGGTAAAAAAAGATGGAATAATATTAATAAGTTATTACATGAACGAATACGCAATTATAACACATGGCTTTAAAGATAACCACATACTTGATGCGATAAAAAATAATGAAGTAGATAAAAATTACCACATAACACCACGAAAAGATGATTTATATAGCATGGTAAGGTTAGAAGATATTGATGAACTAAATTACTTAATTAGGCTAAAAAGAATAAAAATATTAGCTCAAGATGGCCCTACTGATTATATAAGGCCTATAATAAATAAAATGGATGAAAAAACCTTTGATGAATATATAAAATATCATTTATCTACTTGCGAAAGAACGGAATTATTGGGAGCTTCATCACATGTTTTAGATATAGTAAAAAAATAACCTAATTTTTAGGTTATTTTTTTAATTTAATTTTTCGTGATAAACTTTATCTAAAACACCGTTTATCATGTTTTTAACTTTATCATCAGAATATTTTTTAGAAAGTTCAACAGCTTCGTTTATTGCTACTATATCTGGAGTATCAGTATACAAAAGTTCATATATACCCATACTTAAAATTGCTTGATCAGTAAAACCTAATCTTGATATTTTCCAGTCTTTTAAATATTTATTAGCAATATCAAACAATTCGTTTTTTTTATCTAAAACACCATTAACTATAAGCTTAACAAAATCGTTGTCTACGGGAAGATTTTCTTTTATTACCCCGTCTTTATTATAATCTATGTTATTAGCTTGATACATAAAAATTTGGTAAAGAATTGTCATTACTATGTTTCTAGCCTCAGTTCTATTCACGCTATCACTCCTTTATTTCGTTAAGTTTACTCATGCATTTTTTTCTAAGTTCATCAGTAGTAATTAAGGCACAAAAAGCAAAATAATTTTGATCAATTTTTTTGAAAGAATCATTTATCATTATCTGGTATTTATCTAACAATATTTTTTCACTTGGATTAATTTCACCACGTACTTTTCTATTTATATATATTAGACATAATTTATCTAAAACATCAAGTAATAACCGAGAATTATTATCTTTAAACAATTCGTTTAAAACGTTGTCAAATCCTTCAAATAGCATTCTATTTATAACCTTATTTTCGTTTATATTCATACTTATAAATAATTGTTTAGCAAGAGAAATAATAAGATTATAATTCATGTATCCTGCTCTTATTTGTATTTTTTCACTACTTATTTGCTCTTCATCAGTCTTTGGCATTATTATTCTAGAACCATTAACATCCATGTTATGAATCTTTTCAGCCATCATTTCACAAATAGCACTAGACATTCCAACGTGTTTATCATTTGCATTTAATATTACTTCCGAAACTGCTTTATAAAAATTTATTTCATAAAACGAAGAATTATTATCTTTTAAGGCGCCACTAATATATAAAACAGCTTGATTAATTACATAGTAATCCATTTTATTAACGTTATTATAATTTAATACTATTATTTTAATTTTAGAAGCAAATTTATTAACCATTGGTACTAAATCCTTTGGTTCTAAATATCCAAGATTTAAACATGCAATAAAATACTTTCTAAGTAAGTTAAATTCATCTTCCTCGTACCTAGCACCATTTTGATTCATTGCTTGCTCAACTATCGATTTTATTGGAATTTTTATGTCTTTTGAATTTTCTTCCATAATATCACCCAACCTTACTTTTTATCTATTTCTTTTTTTAAATCATACAATATATTTAATGCCTCCATTGGAGATGTTTCTAAAGGATTAACTTTTTTTAACTTCTCACTAATTATAACATACTTATCATTGTTTGTATTATTTTCTTCAAAATTCATACTAATTTGACTTACGATTTGTTTTTTATTCCTGCTTGATTCATACGTTTTTAATATTTCATCAGCTCTTTTAATCAATGAATCTGGTAAATTTGCTAGCTTTGCTACATGAATACCATAACTTTTATCAACGCTTCCTTCTTTTATTTTATGTAAAAAGGTAATGTTACCGTTTTCTTCATGCGCTGAAACATGAACGTTTTTTATATGCTTTTTACTTTTTTCAAGAGTTGTTAACTCATGATAGTGAGTTGAAAATAACGTTATTGCCCTTATGTTATCATGAATGTATTCAATTATTGCTTGTGCAAGGCTCATTCCATCATACGTAGCCGTACCACGACCAAGCTCATCAAATAAAATTAAGCTTTTATCAGTAGCACCCAATATCGCGTTATTAGCTTCCATCATTTCTACCATAAAAGTAGATTCACCAGAAACTAAATCATCAGATGCTCCAATACGTGTAAATATCTTATCAAATATTGGTAAATAAGCGCTGCTAGCGGGTACAAAGCAACCAATTTGAGCCATTATAACAATCATTGCCATTTGCCTCATGTAGGTTGATTTACCAGCCATGTTAGGTCCAGTTATAAGCATTAGTTCAGTACCATTATCAAACATTATGTCATTAGGAACATACTCACCCTTAATTACCTTTTCAACAACCGGATGCCTTGCATCTTTTATCTTAACAACTTTTTCATCGTTAAGCGTAGGCCTTACATAATTATTTGCTTCACTAACGTTAGCAAAAGAAACCATTACATCTAATTTTGCAAGTGATTTAGCATCCATTTGTATAACAGGAATTAAATCCTTAACTTTGTTTCTTATATCAGTAAATAAAGTATATTCAAGGTTAATTATTTTCTCTTCCGCACCAAGTATCATTTGTTCTTTTTCTTTCAATAATGGCGTCACAAACCTTTCGCAATTAGCTAGCGTTTGCTTTCTTTCATAACCAAACTCATCGGTAACTTGCTTACTATTAGCCTTTGAAACTTCAATGTAATAACCAAAGATACGGTTATACCCCACTTTTAAATTCTTTATTCCGGTTCTTTTTCTTTCTTCATCCTCCATTTTTGCAATGAATTCTTTACCACCACGTCTAGCTATTTTAAGCGCGTCTAACTCCTCATTATAACCTTCCTTTATAAGGTAGCCTTCCTTAAGCCCAACAGGAGGATTTTCATAAATACTTTTATCTAAAAACTTATATAAGTCATCTAAATCATCAATTACTAAATCAAAACCTAATTCTTTAATTATTGATTTTATTCTTGGCAAAACTTTAATAGAAGCTTTAAGTTGTAATAGGTCTCTTGCATTAGCGTTTCCGAAAGAAACCCTACCCGCTAATCTTTCCAAATCATAAACTTCGTTTAATAACTCTTTTAATTCATCTTTTATTAAAAACTGTTCTAATAATTTAGAAACCATATCGTATCTACATTCGATTTCTTGTTTATCCGTAAGAGGGTTTTCGATCATCGTCTTAAGCATTCTTGAGCCCATCGCGGTTTTAGTTTTATCAAGAAGCCATAGTAAAGAATAAGTCCTTTCCTTTAACCTTAAACTTTCAGTTAGTTCAAGGTTTCTTTTAGTATGAACATCCATTTTTAAATAAGTTTTATAATCCTTTATAACTACAGGTTGTAGATGATCTAAACTCCTTTTTTGACTATCCGTTAAATAATTTAACAAAACACAAACCGACGTTATTATTCTTACATCATTTATATTTTGATATAAACTTTTATATTCTTGTAACTCTTTATCATCATCTTCATACGAAATAGTAATGCCATATACGGTTCTTAATGTATCAAGTATTTTAGGGTTAATATCCCCGTTTATAACTATTTCTTTAATGTTATCATTAACAATTTCATTTATAATTTTATTATCATCATTTTCAACTAATACAGAGTTAAATTCCCCGGTAGATAAATCAGCGTAAGCCAAAGAAAAACAGTGTTTTAAGTCCTTGATGGCACCAATGTAATTATTATTCTTTGCATCAAGCATTTCATCAGACATTACCGTACCTTTTGATACAACTTGTATTACGTCTCTTTTTACTATTCCCTTAGCTTCTTTAGGATCTTCAACTTGCTCACATATTGCAACTTTATACCCTTTATCAATTAACTTGTCAATGTATATATTGGCAGCATGGTGAGGAACACCACACATTGGAATTCTTTCACTAATACCAGCGTTTTTGCCCGTTAAAGTAAGCTCTAAATCCCTAGATACATTTTGGGCATCTTCAAAAAACATTTCATAGAAGTCCCCTATTCTATAAAATAAGATAACGTTTTCATATTTATCTTTTGTTTCCATGTATTGTCTCATCATTGGACTAAGTTTATTTCTATCTACTTCGCTTCTTTTCAAGATAATCACCTAATAAGTATTATATAATAAATAACAAAAAAAAGCCATTATAGCTTTTTAATTTTTAGTAATATTAATCATGTTTTGGTAATTTGTTTTTTACTTTACCTCCAAACGAATAACCACTCATGCTAAGTACTCCTGGTATTACTTCTTCTACTGGTATCATTATTCTTTTTAACTCATCATTTACATCACATTCGTTTGCAACATAACAATATTCTTTTACTTTACCATTTTTATATGGTTTAGTAATTATTGTATCATCTTTTATTTGATACAAAAACTTTGGTAAGTCAAGGTCTATTTCCATTCCCTTATCTACTAATAATACTAATTTTTTCTCTATTGGAATTTCGTCTTTTAAAGTATACACACCGCCTTCGCTTTCAAAAACAAATACACAATTATAATATTTTTTCAATACATCATCTGACACAACTTCATAAGCTTGTTCAATGCTATTTTGTTCTAGATATTGTTTTAAATTTTTAGGTGCTATTAAAGGTCTATAAAATATTGCGTGTTTTCTATCCTCATCTAAAAATTTAACATAGCATAAATTTCCTAATGTATTTTCGTCATAATCATTACAAAAAATCAATAATTTTCTTAAATTATTATTCATAATAATTTCTCCTTTTTAATAAGTTATATAAATAATGTATTTATGGAGATTACAAAAAATGACTTCAAAAAAAGATATTATATTAATATATTTCCTGCTAACGATTGAAGTACTTATTTTATTAAATTCAAAAACAGTTATGCAAAGTGTTATAAAAAGTTGTAACATGTTTGTATTAAAAATACTTCCTGGAATATTACCATCCATGATTGTCGGTACACTGTTAGTAAAATTAGGTGTGCATAAAATAATTCCCCGGTTTATAAAAAAAATATTTAATAAATTATTTAATTTTAATGATGCTATGACATCAATTTTTATAACTTCATTAATATGTGGAAGCCCATCATCTGCAGCATTTATAAACGAATATTTAAATAATAATAAAATAAGCGAAAAAAACGCCCTAAACTTACTTTGCTGCACCCACTTTATAAATCCTTTATTTGTGATTGGAACCGTAGGAATAGGTATATTTAACAGTGCTAGAATTGGAATATCGTTATTTATATTATTAACGTTATCAAATTTAATTAAAGCTTTTATTCTAAGAAAAAACTTTATAGGTCAAAAAAACATATATAACATTAATGATCATTATAATTTTATTAATGAGTTTAAAAAGACATTAAGTACGTGTTCTTTACAATTACTTGTTATTTTTGCAATTGTTGTTTTATTTAACGTTTTGGTTAGTCTTATCGGAAACATTTTTGATTTAAGTATCACGTTTGAGACTATTATTAACATGTTTTTAGAAATGACTGGTGGAATTACTAAACTATCAATGATAGATATAAATTTAAAAATGAAATTCATATTATCATATTACACTTTATCCTTTGGTGGTTTATGCATATGGATGCAAACCATTTCAATGATTACAAATAAAAAAATAAAGTACTTAAAATACTTTATTTTTAGACTATTTTAATTTTCTTCATTACTACTTGATTGGTCATATATCCATAATTCTTGTGATTTGCCATCAATGGTTATTATATAACAATCACTATTATCTTTATCTTGTTCAATAGAAACTTCATCATCTTTTTCTTCTTTAATTAAATTTTTTATTTCGTCTTTATCAAAACCTTTTTGCCTTATATAAGTATCTGCTATTCTAAAAGCGTAGTTAAACTTAACAAATTCGTTAGTTTCTTTTTGTGATTCGGTATATAGCTTTTTAACCGTATATAAAGTTTGATAAAAGTATATTATGGCAACCGCAACAAGCATAAAACTAACAATTAATTCTATTAAAGTAACGCCCTTATTATTAAGTTTCTTAACATTATTCATTATCATCACCTACAGTACTAATGAAATTCTGATTATCTATTTTAATTGAAGCATACCTAGTTTTAGATTCTTTATTATCTTCCTCATATTTAAAAATTCCTATTAACCGATAAGAGGAAGTATCGTAAGTGGTCTTTTTCAGTCTGATAATGTACCTTTTAAAATCATATTCATCATCAGCAACAACCTTATGAGAAGTCATATAACCCGTAATATATAATTTATCAATTTTAAGTTTTTTAAGTACATCATCAATATCATTTATTTCGTTTAATTGGTCTTTAGAATAAATATATTCATTAATGTTTTTATTAGTTTGAAGATAATCATACACATACTTTAATTTATAAATGTCTTCAGTTTGGTCATAATAAACTGCTCTGTCTTTATAATTTTCATATAATTTAGAAACGTTTGGATATACGAAAGCCATGATACTGGTTACCAAAGCAATCATAACAATTGTTTCTGCTAAGAAAAAACCCTTATTATTCTTTTTCATGACTTATCACCTTTTCTTTGCTTGCTATCTTCTAAAATATATTATATAATATTATTATAATAAAATCTAGAGTAAAGATAAGAATAATAACGTGCATACGTTTTAAAAAGGATAAAAGAATATTAAGGGAGCGATATATATGTTAAAACAAATAGATTTTAATAAGTTACCAATAACAGAAATCGTTAATGAGATAATATATACAGCTGCACAAGCTGGAGCTAGTGATATTCATTTTGATCCTTCTGAAAAAAATATTAAAGTAAGGTTTAGAATCGATGGTATTTTGATAGACTATACAATTATTCCAGAAAACATAAGAAAAAATTTAATTGCAAGGTTAAAAATCATTTCAGGAATGGATATTACGGAATCAAGGTTACCACAAGATGGTGCTATAAAAACAATGATTAAAGATATCAATCTTGATATGCGTGTATCTTCTTTACCTACAAATGAAGGCGAAAAAATCGTTATACGTATACTTGATTATTCATCTAGTTTAAACGGACTTGAAAGTCTAGGCTTTTCACCTAAAAATCTAATAAAAATGAAAGAATTAATAAAAGAACCTAATGGTATTATTTTAGTTACTGGTGCAACTGGTTCGGGTAAATCGACTACCGTTTACTCTCTTTTACAACTACTTAATACACCTAAAGTAAACTTAGTTACCGTTGAAGACCCGGTAGAAATGAACATCGATGGAATAAATCAAATACAAGTAAATAGTGAAATTGGTCTTACTTTTGCTAACGTATTACGTTCGATATTGCGTCAAGACCCAGACATAATAATGATTGGTGAG
Source organism: uncultured Bacilli bacterium (assembly GCA_944329425.1). Taxonomy (GTDB): domain Bacteria; phylum Bacillota_I; class Bacilli_A; order RF39; family UBA660; genus Aphodocola. The sequence goes on along the minus strand of CALVIG010000007.1, from coordinate 37,950 downwards.
ATTCGTGATGATGAAACCGCTAAAATAGCGGTTAGAGCATCAATAACTGGGCATCTTGTTTTATCTACTTTACATACAAATAACGCGTTAAACACGATTGAACGTTTAAGGGATATGGACGTTGAAACGTATTTGCTTGCAAGTTCTTTAAACGGTATTGTTTCACAAAAACTTGCTAGAAGAATTTGCCCTCATTGCATGAAGAAAAGACCAGCCATTGAGTATGAAAAGAAATTAATTAAAGCTAACTTAGGAATTGATATTACCGAACTTGCGTACGCAGAAGGTTGTGATAAGTGCGTAGGAGGTTATAAAGGAAGAATTGCGATACATGAAGTACTGGTTATAAACCAAGAAATACGCGATGCCATCGCTAATGGGGTTCCGAAGGAAGAGTTAAGAAAGCTAGTTTATACAAATGATACCACTACTCTTTTGCAAGATGGGTTACAAAAAGTAATTCAAAACATTACGACTATTGAAGAAATACTACGACTAGTAGAACTAGATGATGAATCTACAAAAATCGTGTTAAAACAAGAAGAAAAAAATAATATTAACATAAGTAATAAAATAACAAATAACAATCAACCAAAAGATATATCTTCGGATATGGAAATGTTAGACATTTAAAAAGAGCAAAATTATTATATTTGCTCTTTTTATTTAGTAAAAAATTGAAGTATCATGTTTAAGTCTAAATTACTTAACAATACCAAGATTGCTGCAATCGATATATATGGTCCGAATGGTAAAACGTTGTTATCATTTTTAATAAGGCTTATAACTGACAACGGAAGTGCAATAAAAGATGCTATAAATATCGTAACGATGGACATGTCAAAACCTAAGACAAGCCCTATAACAAATAATAATTTTATGTCTCCACCGCCAAGGCTTTCCCTTTGAAAAACGAGGTCTCCAAAAGCTTTAAATAAATAAAGTATGGCAAAAGATCCTAAACCATTTAGTAAAGGAATGGCTACCCCATTTATAATTCCGGTATTTAAAATTATAGAATTAATTATAAATTCTATTAATAATATAATACTTCCTGCAACGATTACTTCATCAGGAATTATGTAGTATCTAATGTCACTTATACTAATTATAAGTAATATCGATATAAACGTTATTGAGATAAAAAAATTCATGCTAAGCCCAAAGACAAAATAAGAAAGTAAAAATAGTATCCCCGTAATTATTTCAAAAAAAGGATAAAAAATTGATATCCTTTTTTTACATACTTTACATTTCCCTAATAAAAATATATAAGATATTACTGGGATTAATTCGTAAAATTTAAGTTCATGATTGCAATTAGGGCAATGTGACCTTGGGTATATTATTGACATATTGTTCGGCAATCTATATCCCACAACGTTATAAAATGATCCTAATACTAAACCTGATATAAAAATCATTATACAAGTTAGTACTTCTAAAGTCATAAAATTACCTCCTAAAAAGCGTCATACATGCTATACATTGGTATTATAACAGCAAGTAAAATACCACCTACGACAACCGCCAAAGTAACAATTAATACCGGCTCTATTAGGGTTTTCATTTGGTTTATTATGTTACGGTGTTGTTCCTGGAAATACTCAGACACTTTTTCCATCATAGGGCCCAACCTACCAGTTTTTTCTCCGGTCAAAAGCATTTGATAAGCTATGTTTGGGAAAGCCCAATGATCTTTAAATGCCTTTGATATAGTATCTCCCTTAGTTAAATTTTTAGCAGTATCAAATATAAGCTTTTTATATATTTCGTTATCCGTTATTTTGCTTAAAACATCTATAGAATCAGTAATGAAAACATTATGATTTATAAGATTTGCAAAAGTCTTGGTAAAAATAGTTACTTCATTATATATTATTATTTTACCAAATACAGGTAAATGCATCATAAATTCTTGCATTGTTTTTCTAAATGCCTTAATGTTCTTAAACATATATAAATAAATTAGAATTAAAACGATTATTGCTAAAAGTATGTAAATAAGATAATTTTTTAGAAAATCACTTATTTTTATAACAAATTTAGTAATGGCAGGTATATCGCTTCCTAAATCGGCATATATGTCGACGAATTGTGGAACAACCCACATTAATATAAACGTAACAACTATTATTGCAAAAACCGTTACTACCGCAGGATAAAGCATTGCGGACTTCATTTGTCTTTTAGTGTTTTCAGACTCAGTATAATAGTCTACCATATCATCTAATGTTTCTGGTAAGTTACCAGTCATTTCTGCGGTTTTAATCATGTTAATAAGTAACTTAGGAAAAGAATCCTTACGTTTTTCCATTGCAAGTGATAAAACATCACCCATGGACAAATCATAATAAACCGCTTTCCAAAGTTTTTTTTCATGCTTATTTTTAGCCTGCTCCTCAAGAATTTTAACCGCTTCTGCAAGCGCAATACCCGATTTTAAATAAGCAGATAGTTGTGAAAGATAAAATATTAATCTGTTCTTCTTTATTCTGTAATTACCACTACCAAACAAATCAAAGGATGCTTTAGCAGCGGTTATTTCGTATACTTCGTAACCTTCTGCCAATAAAAACGAATGAACATCAACCCTTGATAATGCTTCTATACTTCCTTTTTCCATTTCTCCCTTAGCATTTTTTGCTATATAATTAAAAACAAGGGGTTTTTCAAACCTAGAAGCATTATTCTTTTTATCCTTAAATTGTTCGTCTAAAACGGCTTTTTTTGCTTCTAATTCTAAAACTTCTTTTTTATTAAACGTAAGTTTTTTATAAATAGCCTTTATCTTATCACTAAAGGTAACTGGCTCACCCTTATTTTTTAAAGCTTCTTCCCTAGCCAATCGCTTAGCTTCCATCTGTTCTTCACGTTTTTTTAATTCAAGTTCTCTTTTCTTTCTTTCGGCCTCTCTTTTTTCTCTTTCTATTCTTAATTTTTCCTGTTCTTTTATTCTTTTAGCCTCTTCTTCTCTTGCTTTTTTAACTAATCTTTCAAACTCTTTTTGACGCTTTAACGTGTTTTTATCCTTAATTTCTTTTAACTCATCTGGATTTAATTCTTGCTTTTGTTCTTTTGATTGAGAATAAGCCGACCTTACACCTTTTACTACCTTTACGTTAGAATTATCTTTTAATTCTGGTATAACTGTTTTATTATTACTTTTAAATATAAGTTCAAAAAATTTTACTATTCCTAAAACAAAATAATAAGGTATTAATAACACTGATATAAAACCTTTATATATAAAGACGAATGGTAATAAAATTATCTCGATTGCTTTCATTGTACTTACACCTTTCTATTCTATAAGATATTGTATCACACATTTTAAAAAAATTAAACATAAATAAATGGTTTATAAATATTTAATTAAACCATTTATAAAATTTTCATATATTATTGTAGAGGTGATATTATGTTTAACCAAGTTCCTTATCAAATGTACGGTCTTTCTCCATCAGTTGGTAACGTTGCGGGCGCTGCTAAAACATCAATATTAGGTAAAATAAACTGGTCTTCATTACTTTCAAACGCGCAAAAAACCTTAAACGTTGTAAACCAAGCCATTCCATTATATTATCAAGTAAAACCAGTATTTAATAACATTAAAACGTTAGGCAAAATAGGAAGAGAGCTAACTAAGGTAAATGTTTCACAACAACCAAAAAGTGATATAATAGAAGCTAAGAATAATGATGTTCAAGTAGAAAATATTAATGTTACTAACGAAACTCAAGAAGAAATACCAACACCTACTTTTTTTCTATAAAAAAAGAAATTCTAAACTTTAACGAATTTCTTTTTTTAAATTAAAATTTTTTATTTTTAATGAAACTTTTAAGAAAAGTTTACTAAACGGAAGTTTCTTTATTATAACGTCATTTTTACTTACTTGGGCCTTTATCATTTTTATAAATAAATCATCTTTTCTTTTTAGTAAAACAGGTCCGTAACGCAGTTGCTTATTACTGTATTTCAATTTACCTTTTTCAAATTTTATAATAACATAAATGATTTGTCTTTCTTCTACTAGAGACTCATCTTTTATATAATATCCCATACTAGTAATAGCTTTTCTAATATTATAATTATCCTTATTTGATTGTATGATAATCGTATTAATTTTTTTTAACCAAGTATTATTTTCTTTTAATATACTTATTATTTTTTGGCTACCCATTCCAGATATAACTATGGTGTCAACCAAATCCGCTTCATTAAGAACGTTTAACCCGTCTCCTAATCTTACGTCAACGTTATTTACGTTAGAGATTAAAACGTTTTTCTTAGCTTGATTTATTGCTCCTTCCTTTATATCAGATGCAATAGCGTTTTTTATTTGTTTATTTTGCGATAAATATATATCTAAAAGTGCATGGTCACAGCCAACATCTATTATACTACTTGATTTATCTACCATCCTTGCAATGGCTAATAAACGTTTAGAAATATTTAATTTATGCTGCATCAAGATAATCCTTTAACTTCCTTGATCTAGAAGGGTGACGCAACTTTCTTAAAGCCTTAGCTTCAATCTGTCTTATTCTTTCACGAGTTACTCCAAACATGTTACCAACCTCTTCTAAGGTATGACAAGTTCCACCATGAAGTCCAAAACGCAACTTTAATACTTCTTCTTCCCTAGGTGTTAAGGTGTTTAAAACTTCTTCTATTTCATCTTTTAAAACTTCGTTTATTGCGTATTCTTCTGGGCTCATAGAACTTTCATCCTTAAGGAAATCTCCTAAATGTGAATCATCTTCTTCGCCGATAGGTGTTTCTAAAGAAAGTGGATCTTGAGAAATTTTAAAAATTTCCCTTACTTTATCTTCGGTAGTCCCCATTTTTTTAGCAAGCTCGGCTTCGGTAGGTTCCCTGTTAAGTTCAAGGGTTAACTGTCTTTGTATTCTCTTAAGCTTATTAATTGTTTCAACCATATGAACTGGTACACGTATTGTTTTTGCTTGATCCGCTATGGCACGCGTTATCGCTTGTCTTATCCACCAAGTAGCGTAAGTTGAAAATTTATAACCTTTAGAAGCATCAAACTTATCTACCGCTTTCATAAGGCCAATGTTACCTTCCTGTATTAAATCCAAGAAAGATAAGTTTCTACCAACATATCTTTTAGCAATAGAAACAACAAGTCTTAAGTTTGATTCAGCTAAAATTCTTTTAGCTTCTTCATCACCTTCTTCTACCCTTTTCGATAATGCAAGTTCTTCATCCAAACTAAGTAAACTTATTTTACCAATTTCTTTAAGATACATTCTAACTGGATCATTTATGTTAGCGTTTTTAGGTAAGTCAACATCTTCAATTGATAAAACGCCACCATCATCTTGTCCTTCTTCTTCACTATCGAAATCTTCAGCGATTATATCAATGTTATTTTCATGAAATACATTATATAAATCATCTAAAGAATCACTATCTAATTCAAGTCCCTTTAAAGCTTCAGCTAATTCTTCGTAAGTTAAAAAGCCCTTCCTTTTACCTTCAGTAATTAAATCTTTTTTTCTTTGTTCAAACGTTTTTATTTCTTTCATTATTTACACTCCTTTTTCTTTAACGTCGCAAGTTTTTCAAGTAATATAACTTTTTTTGCAACATCACTTTCCGCACTTATTTGTTCTTTTATTTTTTTTATTTCTGAATTTAAAATACCCTCATCAATTGTCTTTACGTAATCTTTAATTACATTAACATCAACTTCATCAGGCAAATCAAATGAATCAATCCTTAAAACTTCATTTATTAAAACATCATTATCTTCTAAAAACAACGTAAAATCCGTAATGTTTATATAACCTTTTTTTTCATAGAAATCCAATATTTTAATTGCTATCATAGCTAGATTTTTATTTGTAAGGTATGCTACATCGTTTTGATATTGTAGTATGGCTTCCTTACTTCTTAGCATGTAATATATTAAATATTCTTCAGCCATTTCATATTTGCTTTTTTTTACTTTTAATGGTTTAGTAATTAATTCAGGCTTTTTCTTTGGAATATTTTTTAATAAAGAGTTAATGGTATCAATATCAACTCCTGTTTCTTTTGATAATTTTTTTATAGTTAATTCATAAACTACCTTATCATCTATTTTTTCTAATTCCTTAGCAACACTATTAATGTAATTTGAAATTTGCTTGTAATCATTAAAATCCGTATGCTCCTTATTTACGTATAACTTGAATTGTAAAGATGACATTGCGTTTATTAAGTGGTTTTGAAATTTTTCTTTCCCTTTTTTTATGATATAGTCATCTGGGTCTAAACCGTCTTCTAACCTTATTATCTTTGGCTCTAAACCTATGTTTTCTAACATTTGTAAAGCACTAATGGTAGCTTTTTGACCAGCTGAATCGCCATCAAAACACAAAATAACGTTCTTAGAAAGTCTTCTTATTAAATCAGCGTGTTCTTTAGTAATAGCCGTTCCCATGGTAGCTACAACGTTTTTTATCCCAATGGTATACAATCTAATTACATCCATAAAGCCTTCAACTATTATTATTTGTTTTTTTTCTCTAGCTTCATTAAGTGCCCTTGAGTAATTATACAAGATTTTTCCTTTTTTAAAAATCACTGATTCTTTCGAATTAACATACTTGCTTTCGGATTCACCATTATAAATTCTTCCAGAAAAACCAACAACTTTATTATCACTATCATGAATTGGAAACATTATTCTGTTTCTAAAGACATCATAAACGAAATCATCTTTTTTACCACATATTCCAATATCAATTAGGTCATCTTCATTAAAACCTTTGTTTTTTAATAATTTGGTAACGTTATTATCATTTAATGATAATCCTATTTCAAATTCTTTAATAACACTTTCATCAATGTTTCTTTTTTTTAAATAAGAAATAGCGGTTTTACCATACAATGTTTTAATGTTGTTTTGATAATACTTATTTGCAAGCTCGTACATCCCATAAAATTTAGAGTAAGTATCATCTTTATTTCTACTTTTATGGGGTGCCTTAATGCTTAAGTTTATTCCAGCGATTGAAGCAACTTTAGCAACCGCTTCAACAAAGCTTATTTTCTCATAGTTCATTACAAAATTAAATACGTTACCTGAAGCTCCGCAAACAAAACAAGTATATATTTGCTTTTCAGGAGAAATACTCATACTCGGATTATGATCATCATGAAAGGGGCAAATCGCAAAATAATTTTTACCCCTTTGCTCTATGGGTAAATATCCTGATATAACGTCAACTATATTAACTTTTCTTTGTATGTTTATTATTTGGTCATAAGGTATTTTTTCCATATAAACATACCTCCTAATATAATTATTCAACATTTTTTTTAAAAACCCGCGTTTTTTATAAAAAAACTTTAAAAAAACAGCATTTTTTGCTGTTTTTTTAAGGATTTTACTCCCCATCTAATATATCTTCTATTCTTGCTAAAGCATCATATAAAGATATCTCTTCAAATGATTCTTTTTTTCTTTCTTTTACCTCTACTAATTGATCATTGATTTTGTTACCTATCGTTATTCTAATCGGTATACCAATTAAATCCATATCATTAAACTTAACTCCTACTCTTTCATCACGATCATCTAAAATGGTTGAAATTTTATTTTTTCTAAACTCCGTATATAAATAATTTGCAGCATCATTTTGTGCTTCATCCTTGGTGTTAACAATGATTATGGCAACTTTAAAAGGTGCTATTTCAACGGGCCATATTATTCCTTTATCATCATGATTTTGTTCTACAACTGATGCCATACACCTTCCAATTCCAATACCATAGCATCCCATCCATACATATTTGCTCTGATTTTCTTTATTTAAGTACGTTAGGCCCAAAGCCTCAGAATATTTAGTACCTAGCTTAAAAGTATTACCTATTTCTATACCATTTTTTATGTTTAATTTTTGCCCGCATTTTGGACATACGTCCAAATCAGTAATACATCTTATATCACCAATCATTAAATAATCAAAATCTTCTAAATTAACGTTTTTATAATGATAATCCGTTTTGTTCGCACCCACAATAAAGTTTTTCATGTTTGCCACTTCATTGTCTATTATTATTGGAATATTAAGACCAATTGGCCCTGCAAACCCAACTTTAGCATTAGTTAAATCCTCAACGTCAGTAGGTTCTGCAAGTGATATTTCTGATACTTTTAAGAGTTTTTTTAATTTAGCTTCATTAACTTCATTACTACCTTTTATTAAAACCGCATAAAATTTATCATCTGCCTTATAAATTAATGTTTTAACAAACTTATCTTTACTTTCTTCTAAATAATTAGACACTTCATCAATGGTCCCAACACCAGGAGTTTTAATAAGTTCCCTAACTTTTAATTCCTCATCACTTTTAGGAGTTAACAAATTACATTTTGCTATATCACTATTAGCAGAATAGCCACAATGATCACAAATTACTAATTTATCTTCTCCAATATCCGTTATTGCTTGAAATTCTTCAGATAATAAACCACCCATAGCGCCTGTATCGGATTTTACTATTCGGTAATCTAAACCCAATCTTGTAAAAATCTTTTTATAAGCGTTATACATTTCATTATATGAGTCATTTAATCCTTTTTCATCAATATCAAATGAATATGCATCTTTCATCAAAAATTCTCTAACCCTTATAAGGCCATACCTACTTCTAGGTTCATCCCTAAATTTATCTTGTATTTGGTATATACTAAACGGAAGATCTTTGTATGACTTTATTTTTGCTGCTGCAGCCATAGTAAACATTTCTTCGTGGGTAGGTGCTAAACAATAATTTTTATCAAACCTGTCTTTTAAAGAAAACATATCTTTTCCAAACGCTTGCCTTCTACCTGAAGATACGTATACATCTTCTGGTATTAACGCTGGCATCATAAGTTCTCCAGCTTCTATGTTTTCAAGTTCTTCTCTTATTATTTTTTCTATGTTTTTTATAACTTTATAACCTAATGGTAAATACATGTACACCCCGCTAGAAGTTTTTTTTATCATTCCGCATCTTGTAAGTAAATTCCCGGAAACTGATTCTTCTTGTTTTGATTCTTCCCTTAACGTGTAAAAGTAACTATGTTTAAGTTTCATTACGTTCACCTCATAATTGAGTATATATCAATTTGTTTTTTTAAGCAAGAAAAAAAGAGCTACTTATGTACGCTCTTTATTTTTGTACAGCCTGAGTCTTCTTTTGCCTTCCTAAAATTAGTAGTAATTTTCATTAACTTTTTGACATTAATATAATAATTACCACCTTCAACAAATATTAAACCTGTTGCAATATAAAACATAAGGCTATCTGCAAATTTATCTTCAATTCCGTTTTCAGACCATAAATTTGATTTTGAAGAAGAATAAGCATTTTTCAACGCTTCAAAACACCTTTGAGAAATCTCATCAACTTTTATATATCCTGTTTCACTTTCTTGACAAACATATTTTTTTAAATACGTTTCATAGAATTCATACTCATAATCCAAAGTCTTTTCCTCAGCAGCTGCTTCGAAATTTTCCGTACACGATAGCACCAAAACCACCATCTTTCATAATTATTACTTCATTTCAAATGAAGATATTATATTACCATATTTAAATTTTTATGTCAACAACTAATTACTTTTTTTCTAGTTCTTTTAATTTTTTTAATTCTTCTTCTAACTTCTGTTTATCAAGCTCAACAACGTTTTTCGGAGCTTTATTTACATAGTTAGAATTTGATAGCAGCTTTTGTCTTCTTTCAGTAGAAGCTTTAAGTTGTTCAATTTGTTTTTTTCTGTTTTGTTCTTCTTCTTGCGACATTTTCTTTTCAAAATAAATAGTAGCTTTTACATGGTTTGAAAAAACTTTATATGCGTTTATTCCTAACGGTTTATTAGTAATATTATTTTCAAGCTTTAACATTTTAACTATTAGTTCATTATTATCAGAAGTATCAAACATAACTTGCATGTCTTTGGTAATGTTATTTTCAGCTTTTACGTTTCTAAAATTTCTTATAAATTCTATTTCATCATCAACTATTTCTTCCTCTAATTCAAATACTAACTTCTTTTCAAATACAGGATATGAACTAACCATTATTGATTCAGCATCTTTTATTGGTAATTTTTGATATATTTCTTCAGTAACAAACGGCATAAATGGATGTAACATTTTTAAAATACCAGTTAAAATCATGCATAAAGTAGACTTTGTTTCAACACTTTCAAACGAGTATTTAGCCATTTCAATATAATAATCACAAAAATAATTCCAAGTAAAATTATACAATTCCGAACTAGCTAAATTAAATTCATATTTTTCCATATGATGTGTTATACTCTTTAAGGTTTTTTCGTATTTAGTTAAAATCCATTTATCTTCAGGTTTTAAACTCGTAAAATCAAGTTCTTTTAGATCCTCTATATTCATTAAAACAAACCTTGCGGCATTCCATATTTTATTAATGTAATTCCAAGTACTAGTTATTTTTACCTCATCAAACCTTAAATCAGTTCCTAAGGCAACATCCGTTGTTAAATAATATCTTAGAGAATCTGCTCCATATTTTTCAATCATATCAAACGGATCAATACCATTTCCAAGACTTTTTGAAAACTTTCTTCCAAGCTTATCACGTATTAAACCATGGATAACACAATCTTTAAATGGCCTTTTACCAGTTAACTTAAGTGACTGAAAAGTCATTCTATTTACCCAGAAAGGTATTATATCATAACCAGTAACTAAACAATTATTTGGAAAATACGTTTTTAATTCATCAGTATTATCAGGCCAACCTAAAGTTGCAAAAGGCCATAAAGCTGAAGAAAACCATGTGTCTAATACGTCTGTATCTTGAACCCAACCATCTTCTTTTGGAGCTTCTTGTCCAACATATACTTTATCATCTTTATACCAAGCAGGTATTCTGTGACCCCACCAAAGTTGTCTTGATATGCACCAATCATATGTTATTTCCATCCAATGATTCATTATTTTTTCATATCTTTTTGGAACAAAATTAACCTTGGAATCTTTATTTTTTTGATTTTCTAAAACCTTATCTGCAAGTGGTCTCATTTTTACAAACCACTGCTTAGATAAATATGGTTCAACCATGGCATTAGTTCTTTCTGAGTGACCAACTGAATGGGTCATTGGTTCAATGGAAATTAATAATTCTTTTTCTTTTAAGTCCTCAAGTAACTTTTTACGGCACTCTTCCCTTGTCATACCTTCATATTTGCCCGCGTTTTCGTTCATCGTTGCATCTGGATTCATAACCACTATTCTTGGTAAATTATGCCTGTTACCAACTTCAAAATCATTTGGGTCATGAGCAGGAGTTATCTTAACAACACCTGTACCAAAATCAGGATCAGCATGTTCGTCACAAATAATTGGTATTTTTTTATTTACAATAGGTAATATAACGTTTTTACCAACGTATTTTTTATATCTATCATCATTTGGGTTTACCGCAACCGCGGTATCTCCAAATAAAGTTTCTGGTCTTGTCGTAGCAACGTCTAGGTAATCATTGGTACCATCAATAACGTATTTCAAGTGATAAAAAGCACCTTCTACGTCCTTATATATTACTTCTTCGTTTGATAATGCGGTTTTAGCAACTGGATCCCAATTTATTATCCTCTCACCACGATAAATTAAACCTTCATTGTAAAAATCAACGAAAACTTTAGTTACGGCTTTACTTAAACCTTCATCCATGGTAAATCTTTCTTTATCATAATTTAACGATAATCCTAGTGCTCCCCATTGCTCTCTTATAGCATTACCATACTCTTTGGTCCAATCCCAGCAAGCTTTTAAAAAATTATCCCTTCCATATTCATACTTATTGATTCCTTCATCTTTTAATTTTTTAACAACTTTAGCCTCAGTAGCTATTGCAGCATGATCCATTCCAGGTAACCATAAAGTGTCAAAACCTTGCATTCTTTTATACCTAATTATGATATCTTGAATAGCAGTGTCATACGCATGACCTAAGTGTAATTTTCCGGTTACGTTAGGTGGTGGTATTACTATACTATAAGGTTTTTTGCCACTTTTTAAGTTTGATTTAAAGTACCCACGTTCCTTCCATTTTTTATATTTCCCTTCTTCAGTTTTTTTATGATCATATTTTTTATCTAGCATTATTTTATCTTCCTTTCTTCTAAATTTATATTAAAAAATTCTATCAATTCGTCATAACCATTAATTTGTGTTGGTTTAACAACTATTTGACCTTTTTCATTTGTTTTACAAGCACTAACCTTTAACGATGGCTTATTATCATATAATGTATCCATGAATTCTAAAAATTTTTCCTTTTGAGTTTTGCCTAAATTATTAGGGGAAAAAATCAAACACAAATCACCATTAATCGGAATGTATAAATATCCATTAGCGGCCATTGAAATAACGTCATAAAACGCTAGGTTTTTGTTATTACAATATTCAAATAACACTTCTTCATGATATTGATTAGGATATAATTTAAAATAAAACAAATTATTTTCCGCATCATCATTAGGAGAAACTATACACAAACTTTTTGACACGTAATCACCTCTTAACAATAAAAACCCATCCAATAAAAGGATGAGTTTTAACCCACGGTACCACCTTAATTCACGCAATAAACGTGCTCTTAAACCATTAACGCTGGTACACGTAATTTTCTACTATCGTTCAAAAATCAAACTCTCAAGCTACCTTCAAACCCACCAAATATTAGTTTCCACCAGTCACTAACTCTCTATAAAATAAATGAGCTTTACTCTTCTTGGTCTTCGTTTTTTAATACTATAATAGTATATCAAAATAAATCGTTTTTAACAAGTAAATTTAACTGCATATATCGCTAACTGTTAAAGTAGTAGTAGCACCACTTTTTATATCTTCAAATGTAATATCAAAACCAGAATATAGGCTTAAATCAGTACTTATTCCATCCTCATCCATATCAAATAAAAACCCATCCTTAATTTCAAATTTAACATTATTATAAGTATTATTTAATACAGATAAATTTATGTATCCATTTCGTAAATATTTATAAAAAAACTTTTTTTCGGGAGATAAATCTTTAAAATTATTAATATCCTCACTTGATGAAATGTCTTTTTCAGTAATTTCTATTTTTTTTAATTCATCATAATTAATAAAATCCCTTGGCCAATAAACAATACCATACCTACTATTAATTTTTATTAATATATTATTATCCATCTCAAACCATGCATAGTCTTGGCCACAAACACCTTCTTTATTATTATCTTTTACTTGCACCGCCCTAAAAACGGTGCCGTTAACTAAATCATTATTAGCGTTACTAATAATGCTATTAGAAGATGAAAACATTGATAAAGTAATACCTAAAAAAAGTAAAAACGCAATTAATATGGTATATAAAATTGTTGAAACGGCAAACCCCTTATTATTAAGCATAACCATCACTCCTAGACTAAATATATAATAACATTTTTTTTATAAAAAAACCATATTTTACTTAAAATATGGTTAGCAGTAATTAAAAACACACATATAATATTGTAAAGGTGATGGTTATGCGTCCAAATAACTTTTTCAGAGGTTGTCTAACAAAATATGTGATTTTAGTAATCGCGTTTTCTTTTATTACTTTTTATCAAGCAATATTAACTTTGATTTTATGCGCGAGGTTTCAGGTGTTTTTATTGTTCATTGATATTATGATTTTGTTTTTCGGAATTTTTTGCCTCATTTTCCATAAATAATTTATCGGTCGAAACTAAATAGTTACATAAATTTGCAACATCTATCGTTGTTTTTAATTCAGGCTTATCAAAAAAAATTTTTCTTGGTATAAAAAGAATGGTGAACATCAATAATCTTTCTTCTTCTAAAAGCGGAAATCTTTTTATGTATTCTTTATAAAGTTCACTAAAATCATACTTATCATAATTATTTTTGTATAATCTTATAAAATCATATATTGGTAAATCCCTAGATGAATAATCCCAACTAATCAATATGTTATCATCACAACGAATTAGATGTGACGGATCTAAATTATTATGTAAAAGCACTTCTCTTTTCTTATTTTTTTTACTCGTGATTTCATACCACTTATCCAGCTCATTCTTACAAAAATTCAAGCAAGAAAATATCATGGAACAATTTCTTAAAAGTAAGTACTCACTAGGTGATGGAAATATTTTAGATTCTATTGCGGTGATTAAATCATCATAATAATTAAAAACATTATTAATTTTATTATTTAATTTTTCATAAATTTCTTTTGTTTCATCTAAAGAAACATCTTTATAATAAGCCGTTTTGTTATGTAAAAGGGCATCCATTTTAATAACATCACTTATCTTTTGCTCTTTTGGTGTTACCGTATCATTAACGTACTCATAAATGTAGCCATCATTATCATGATATACAAGTCTTGGTAAATAACCAAACCCCCTCGAATTAAGATAATTATATGTATTTATTATGTTATTATTATTTTTTTTAGCTACATACTTTTTACCATCACAATCAGTGTAAATGATAGCGTTTTTTCTAATTTCGTACCGTTTAGCAGAAGTACATCTTTTTTTTATAACGTTTCTTATTAACGAATTATTCATTTTTTAATGGTACTATGATTTTAGTACCTAAAATAACATTATCTAAATTATTATATTTCTCTATTTCTTCTTTCGAAACGTTATATTTTTCCATAACCGTTTCTATGGTTTCGCTTTCCCTTATGATATGAACTTTGTAAGTACTAAATCTTTCTTCATCAGATAAAAAACCTGAAGTTAAATTTTTAGCAATATCCGCATTATTTAGTGAAGAATCATTCCTTTTTTCATTTTCATTAACGTTTAATTCATCACTCGTTATTGAGTTTTTCATGTTCTCCTCCTCATCTTTTTTTCTTTCTTCTTTTAAATCATTTATTTCTATTAGTTCAGGTTTTTCTATTTCTTGTAAAATTTGTTTTTCATCTTTATAATAAACTAAGTTATCAACCATAACATCAATATGAACCCTTAAATACTCGTCATTTATTATCTCGTAATAAAAATTATCAACGTCAATCGTTACTTTAGATGCATCATATTTATCATCAAGGGTAATGTCAAAATTTATCTTTTTTTCAAAAACCTCTTCATTAATACTAATGTCATTCATTTTATATTTACCACTAATGGTAAACGTCCCTACAACCGAATCGTTATTTTCCATTCTTAAATTATGTTCTAAGGCGATACTAGTTATTTCAGAAATTTTAGAATCTAAACTAATATCCTTTACAAAAGGTATCATCTGTTTCATAATTTCATCTCCATTCAATTAAACATATGTAAAAAAAGAAGAAAAATGTTAACTTTTCTTCTTTTTGTTAAATAATTCATTATATATTTCGCCATAATCATTAACTAGAATTATGTTTATATTACTTCTTACTTCTTCAGGAATATCATCAATATCACGTTCGTTTTTCTTTGGAATGATAAACGTTTTAACTCCTGCTAAATAAGCTCCGGTTACTTTTTCTTTTAACCCACCGATTGGTAAAACCTTACCAGTTAAAGTTATTTCTCCCGTCATGGCATAAACTGATGGTATAACCGTTTTAGTTAAGGCACTAATCATTGCGGTAGTAAGAGCAGTACCCGCAGAAGGTCCATCTTTTGGAACGGCCGCCTCAACCGCGTTAATATGAATACAAAGATTATCAAGTTTTTGAAGGTCAATTTTATAATCTTTAGCATGACTTTTTATATGACCAAGTGCAATTGATGCACTTTCTTTCATTACATCACCTAAATTACCGGTTAATTTTATTTTATCCTTGGATTCATACGTAACAACTTCAATTGGTAAAATATCTCCTCCATATGAAGTATATGCAAGACCATTTACAACACCATAAGTATCATTAGTTAAAAACTCATTATTCATGAATTTAGGTTTACCTAAATATTCTTCTATTTTTTTATCAGTAACCCTAACGTTTAACGTATCTTTCTTTTCTTCTAACATTTTTTTAACATATTTTCTAATAACCTTATTTATTACTCTTTCAAGTTCCCTTACTCCTGCTTCCTTAGTATAGTTCTCTATCATTTTTAAGATAATCTCATCACTAAACTTTATGTTCGATGCGTCAAAACCATATTCTTCTAATGCTAACTTAATTAAATGTTTTTTAGCTATAAATAGTTTTTCATACTCAGTATAACTTGATAATCTTACTATCTCAAGCCTATCTTTTAATTCTTCTGGAATTTGTTCTATATAATTAGCGGTTAATATGAACATAACTTTAGATAAATCGTATGGTTCTTCAACGTAATTATCATAAAACTGACTATTTTGTTCTGGATCCAATACCTCAAGCAAACTACTTGCTGGATCACCCTTGATATCCTTAGTCATTTTATCAACTTCATCAATTAAAAACACGGGATTACTTGAACCACACTTTCTTAGTGCGTTTATTATTCTTCCAGGATTAGCCCCCATATAAGTTCTTCTGTGACCAATTATTTCTGCTGGATCATTTACTCCCCCAACGGAAATTTTAGCAAACTTACGACCAGTAGCTTGCGCGATGGATTTTGCCAATGAAGTTTTTCCAACCCCAGGCGGGCCTACCAAACAAATTATTGGTGCTTTATTGCTAACGCTTCTTTTTTTAACCGCCAAGTATTCTACTATTCTTTCTTTTATATCCTCTAATCCATAATGTGATGAATCTAAAACTTCTTTTACTTTCTTTAAATCAGTGTTGTCTTTGGTATACACGTTCCATGGTAAGTTAATTAATACATCAATATAATTTCTTATAATACCTACTTCTGGTGATGCTGATGGTGTTGATTCATATTTCCTTATCTCACGATTTATTTTCTTTATGATATTTTTTGGAGCTTTTAACTTTTCTAATTTCTCTTTTATTTCGTTTATATCATCATCTTTTGATGTTATATCCCCTAATTCTTCTTTAATCAATCTTATTTTTTCTCTTAAAATATATTCTTTTTGAGAATTATCTAACTCTTTTTTTAACTTGTTATCTAATTTTTTTTCTATTTCAAAAACATCCAACTCTTTTTGAATATCTTCTAAATTCATCATAATCCTAGTATGAGGATTTATCATCATTAAAAACTCATATTTTCTTTCAAAAGTAGTTGGCATATAATTAGCAACCACATCAGCTAGTTTACTTACGCTTTGTATATCATTTATTTGGGATAAAATACTATTTGAAGCATACGGAACGGTATCAATGTATCTTTCTAGTTCAACCTTTAACTTTCTAAGTAACGCCTGCTCATCAGATGCGTCAATCGCGTACCTAACTGGTGCTGATACTTCTCCTGCAAATATATCTTTATAGCCATCATATCTTATGTATTCATTTATCTTAGCTCTTTTTTTACCCTCTATTGTTACCCTGATACATCCGTTTGGAAGAGTTGTTTTTTTAGTGATTTTACCTATTACTCCAAGGTTTGGAAGTTTATTTATTTCAATTCTTTCTTCTAGAAAATTTTCTGGAGATACAAGTAAAACATAACCATCATGATTGTTGCTAGCTAACTCTATTATTTTAGTATCTAACTCATCCATTAAATCTATTTTTAACTCCGCATAAGGAAGTACGACTATTCCTCTTAATAAAATCACTGGTAAACTACTATTATTCATAATATCTTCCTTTCTGCAAACATAAATTTTACCTTTTATTATAATCTATGAAAAATAAAAGTCAAGAAATATAGGACCATTTATTTTTATTAATCTAATAATTGCTTTTGCTCAATATAATACCATTTTAGAAAGCAAAATTCAATAAAAAAACACCATGTAGGTGTTATTTTATTTTTTTAATATATCTACTACTTTTTGTACTTTTAAATCGTATTTAAGCATCTCTATACCGCCAAAAGCCTTAACGTACTCGTCTTTATCCATTGAGTGCTTTTTAGCTTTTTCTTCTGCGTCTTTTAAAGCTTCTTCTTCGGTAGCATCAATTTTTTCAAGATCAATAATCTCATCAATAGCAAATCTTAGTTTAACCCTTTTTTCGGCCTCATCATGCATTTGACTTCTTAAAGCATCCTCGTTAGAGTTAGTGAATTTATAAAACTGTTCTAACGTTATTCCTTGCATTTTTAATCTTTCTGCATATTGTTCAATCATTCTATCTATTTCTTCATGAATTAGCTCATGAGGTATTTCTACGGTAGTTTCCTTTAATAAAGCTTCAAATAAGTCATCCATAAATTTATTTTCGGCTTCATACTCTTTCTGAGATTCCATTGTTTCTTTAATTGTTTTCTTTAAATCTTCTACGGTTTTAACATCTTCAAGACCCAAATCCAAGAAAAACTCTTCATTAAGTTCAGGAAGTACTTTTGTTTTTACTTCATGAACGGTAACCTTAAACGTAACTGGTTTACCTTTTAATTCCTCAGCATGATAATCTTCTGGGAAAGTTACGTTAACATCTTTTTTATCTCCAGCTTTAGTACCAATTAAAGCATCTTCAAACCCAGGAATAAATGAGTTGCTACCCAATTCTAAAGAGTAATTTTCTGCCTTTCCGCCATCAAACACTTTACCATTATCAAACCCTTCAAAGTCAATTATAACGGTGTCACCTTTTTGTGCTTTACCATCCTTAACTTGCAAATCAGCGTATTCTTTTCTCATTTTTTCAATTTCTTCATTTACGTCTTTTGCGGTTACTTTTACTTCATCTTTCTTAACCCCTAAATTAGTGTATTTTTTAATTTTAACTTCTGGTTTAGTAGTAAAAGTAAACAAGTAAGTAACCTTTTCATCATTAACCTCTTTTATTGCAACGGTAGGTTGAATAATTGGATCACCACTAAACTTATCTAAAGCCTTTTTATAAGCTTCTTGCATTTGGTCTTCAACTGCTTGTGATATTATCGTTGCCTTACCATATTTTTTTTCAAAAATGTTTCTTGGTGCCTTACCAGGTCTAAAACCATCAATCTTAACCGTTTTATTAACTTTTTTAAAAGTATCATCTAATATTTTTTGCCATTCATCACCATCTATTGTAATAGTAACTTCATGAACGTTATTAGCTTTCTTTGCTTTTTTTTCTGCCATGTATAATTCCTCCTAAAACAATTAGTATTATAACTTATTTACGTATGTTTATCAAGTATTTATATTATATAAAAAGATAGCTTATTAAGCTACCTTTACTATTTCAATATCAAAACTTCCGTTTGGAGAATCAACCGAAGCTTTATCACCTTGTTTTTTACCTATTACGGCTTTTGCTATTGGTGATTCATTAGAAATCTTATTATTAAAAGGATCTGATTCATTAGTACCCACGATGGTATATTCTTCTTCATCACCATCATCGTATCTTATTGTTACTAAAGAACCAACACAAACCTTTCCATCATTATTATTTTCAATTATGGTTGCATGTTCTAAGGTATATTCAATTTCTTTAATTCTAGCTTCTAATTTTGCTTGGTTTTCCCTTGCAGACGAATACTCAGCATTTTCAGACAAGTCACCTAATGCTCTTGCTTCCTTAATCGCATTTATTATTTCTGGTCTTTTAACCGTTTTAGCTTCATTTAATTCTTCTTCAAGCTTTAAAAAGCCTTCACTAGTTAAATATATTTCTTTTTCATCTTTTTTCATATAACACACCTCTTTAACAAACTGGCTATAATGATACTATATTTTTTATATTTTGTCAATCTAAAAAGTTGACACGCATAAGAGCGTTTTTAGGAATAATTTTATCACATTTTACCCGGATAATTTCTTGCGGATGGCGGGCTGCGTCTAAATTATTTCCTAATTCATCTTTTATCCTTTCAATAACAAACGAATAATCATCCATGCCGGGGCCAAAAACAGTAACTTTATCACCTGTTTTAAAATAATTTCTTTGTTCCAATACCAACTCTTTATTACGTTTATCGTAATCCGTTACAACCGCTAAAAAATCTTGATTAGAATCCTCTTGTCTACCCCCATAATATTGCTCATTTACTCCAGCTTTTTTATCAAAAAACTGGGGTGCAACATCCCGGTTAGCACACCTATATAATATTTTTATAGCTCTATTAATATATGCACTATCTACGTTTTTATTACAATACATATCAATTAACTTCCTATAAGTTGATACTATGGTTGCGATATAATAAATGGATCTCATTCTTCCTTCTAGCTTAAAAGAATCTATTCCAATATCAATCATCCCTTTTATGTATTTAGCTAGTGATAAATCTTTAGGAGCGATTGAAAAATTACTATCTTTAGAAATTAAATTATCATTTTTATCATATAAATCAAAGTTAAACCTACAAACTTGACAACATCCACCCCTATTTGCATCCCTATTAGTAAAATAGTTAGATAATACGCACCTTCCAGATAAATTGGTACACATTGCACCATGAATAAAGCATTCCACTTCAGCGGTGGTGTTATTAATTATGTCAGCTATATCATTTTTAGAACATTCACGTGCTAAAACAACTCTTTTTACGCCCTGATTCACGTAATAATTACATGCATCTTTATTTAGTACCGAAGCTTGCGTGCTAAGGTGAAGTTCTAATTTTGGGGCATACTTTTTTGCAACATCTATAACCAAAGGATCACTAAATATTATCGCATCAACACCTATGTTTTGAAGTGACGTTAAATAAGAGCCTAAATTAATAACATCTTCATCATGAAACACGATATTAACCGTTACGTATACTTTAGCGTTATTACTATGAGCGTACTTAACGCCTTTTTCCATTTCTTCTAAAGTAAAGTTTTTAGCGTTTGCCCTTAAACTATAATTAGTCCCACCTAAATATACGGCATCCGCACCATAATCAATTGCCCATTTTAATTTCTCTAAAGATCCTGCTGGTGCTAGCAGTTCTGGTTTTTTAATCATCATTTTTCACCTTATAAATTGTTTTACGATTTATAAACCCTTCGTTAGAATTAAAAGCTTCATCTATTTCTTTTCTCTTGGTTACGTCATTTTCTAAAAAAGCCTTAAGGACGTTATCAATTTTTTTATCTAGCAAATATCCATCTATAATAGCGTAATCAACCTTTATAGCATCTAACTCATTTATTAGATTAATTGGTTTACTTCCTAATATGTGGGTGCCAAAATAATCTTCTACGATAAAATATGAATCATCATCAATACGCTCTTTAATTTTATATACTTTACTATTTGATTTTTTACCAAAATAACTTAAATAATTAGTAACTAAACTTCTAACAGAAGAAGAAAGATGAGGAAGCCCAAACACTTGCTTAAATAACAAACCATTTTTATTTTCATCTTTAATTTTATTTATTTCATCTAAAGTTATGTCATTGGTCAAAAAGACACCTTTAACCCCGTTATTTAAAAAGTATTTTACGGTTAAAGATGAATTATTTAAGTGTAATTGATCAATTATAATCGGGGTTTTTAAATCATAAGTTAGAGCTGCTACATCGCCAACAATTATTCCGTTAAGACCTAATTTATCCAAATTTAATAGCAAATTTTTATATTCTTCAACTTCAAAATTAAATACTGGCTTATTTAATGATACGTATATTTCTTTATCATTATTTTTTTTTATTATTTCATTAATTTCGTTAATATTAAACGTCTTATTAAAACAAATACAAAATCTCGTAACACCCAAAACATACCCATCAGCTGGGTATGTTAATTCTTCTTCATTATTTACTTTAACTAATATTTTCTTCATCTTTATCTTTCCTTCTTCTTGATATTGCTATTCCATCACCTATATCAAAAAATCTAGTCTTAAAATCTTTGTTGTTATTTAAAAAGTTAACGTAATTTTCCAATTTTGTTAATAGCTGTCTTAGATTTCTGGATAACTTTGATTTATCTGAAAAAGCAAGCCCATGAAACTTAATGTTATCAGTAACTACGTAACCTTTTGGCTTTAAATTATTAGAAAACTTATTAAAAAACTTTAAATACTGACTTTTAGCTGCGTCAATGAAAATTAAATCAAATTTTTCGTCGGTATTAAAATCTAGTGCATCCGCTAAAACAAGGGTTATCCTGTGATCCAGTTTCGCACTTTTAATGTTTTTTACCGCTTCGATGTATCTATCTTTGTCTCTTTCAATCGTAGTTATATTAACATCGTTGCTTGCTAAAGCCATGTTTATGGCAGAATACCCGATTGCACTTCCAATTTCAAGTATATTTTTTATTTTATTTAGTTTCACAAACTCCGATAAAAAATTAATGCCATCCTTCTCCATTATTGGTATTCCCTTTTCATCAGCATACTTTTCCATTTTTCTAATCAAGTAATCTAAATCCATATAAAACACCACCTAAATTCTTGAATAATTATATCATCATAATCGCATAAAAATCAACTAAAAATAAAAAAGCAGAAATTATTCTGCCTTCTTGTCTTCATCATCTGTTTCATTTGATAAAGATGCTAAAATACCTTCTATTATTTTCCATTCTTCATCGGTTTCAATTGGTAAAAGTACCGGATTTTCCTCTTCAGGATTAAAAATCGAAGCATATACTTTAGTGTTTCCCTCTTCATCAATGGTATTATCCGTATAAGCCATGTAATTTTTCTTTGTTTTTTCATCTTCATACGTGAAAAGAATTTCACATTTTATTTCTTTACCATCATCACTTACGATAGTAAACGTATTGTCTTGTTTTACCTCTTTATTTTCCATCTTTTTTTCCCTTTCTTATATCTAAATAATTTTGTAAAATTATTATAGCTGCTACCGTGTCTACTTTAGCTTTCCTTTTTTTTCTTGATACATCAGCTTGGAGTAAAACGTTATTAGCGGTAACTGACGTAAGCCTTTCGTCTTGAAAGCAAACCTCAATATTAAAGTTATTCTCAAGTAACGCCTTAAAATCTTCACTACGTTTTGCAGCAAATCCTAGCGAATTATTCATGTTTTTTGGTAAACCTAAAACAATTAATTTAACGCTATATTCGTTAATTATTTTACGTAAATCCTCTAAACATTCTTCGGGTTTATTCTCACTAAACCTAAGTGTGGCAATACCACTTGCCACCGTTTCAGTTGCATCACTTACCGATACTCCAAGTGTTTTAACTCCTAAATCTAAACCTAATATTCTCATTAATTTAAATATTCCTTAATCAATATTTCCAGAATTTTACTGCGGTCTATTTTTAGTATTTTATTTCTAGCCTCCTTATGATTTGATATGTATCCAGGATCACCACTCATTAAATACCCAACTAATTGGTTCACCGGGTTATATCCTCTTTCCTCTAAAGCTTCACAAACTTCCTTAATCGTTTCTTTAACTAACGCTTCATTTATATTTTCGATATTGAATAAGTAAGTAGTTGAAGACATTTTATCACTCCTATCATTAATATGATACATATATTTTATCATTTATTAAAATAAATATCAATTATTTCCAAAATTTTTTAGAGTAACCCATACCATTTTCTTCAAAATCCTTATAATATTGTCTTAGAAAACATAATTTATCAAAATCATTATCAAAAACAAAGTCACATAAATCAAATTCGCTTGCTAAAGATTTATTAACATATAGATAATCTAATTTTTCATTATCAAAATTTTCATTTGCACACGATAATAGCAATTTAGCAAAAAAATTAACGTTATTTTGCCATATCACCTTATTAAGCGTTCCGTTAGGATTTCTAAATTCTATGGTTTTTTCTTTATCATTATCAGTATAATTAGTAACTGTTGTATTTAAATCGGTTTGATATTTTACGCCATTAAAACTACTTGTAAATCTAATACAATAAATTTTAACATCAGATAAATATGAAGAATCAATTATAGAAAAATAATTATAATCATTAATTATATTTTTACAAATTTGCGGAATTTTTTTAGCTTTAGAATTAGCATTTTGTCTTGTGTTATATTCTTCACCATTTGAAAATAAGAAAATAAAGTCTTCAAATACATACCACATCTTAAAAAAATTAATCCATCCTAATGGGTTTTTATTAAATATCGCTTTTCCAATATGAATATGGGCACCACATTCTTTTGAGTAATAACAACCATTATTTTTTAAAAACGTCAAAACATTATCGAGCTCTTGCCATGTTGTTTTACCATCAGTTAAAACAGGGCTAATAACTTCAATATGATTATTTATTTCGTTTTCAATTTTCCAATCATTAAAATCAAAATTCATATCTTCTAACAAAATTCTAGCAGCATTATCGAAGTCCATAAAACCTGATATATAATTATCATTATATTTTGGGTGTTTAAATTCTATTTCGGTTCCAAAAGTTACTATAGAGGGTAAATTAAGTGTTTTTCGGTATGGAATATAAAAATCATGTAAATCATTTTTTAATTTATTTCTACTAGATTCATCTAAAGAGCAAAAAACATTGTTTGACATACTCTCACTTCCTGGTTGAATATTATATCATAATAAATTTAAAAAACTAGATAAAGTTACCACTCTATCCAGTTTTGTGCTTCTTTTAGCTCTTTAATAACTTCTTGATGCTCCTCATACGTCTTTGTAAAATGAGTTTTACCAGATTTATCCGCAACAAAGTAATAATAATCGCTAGCTGTTGGCTCAAGAACCGCTACAAAAGATGACTCTCCAAAATTTGAAACTGGGCCAACAGGTAATTTACCTGCCATTAAAGGACCTCTTGTATTGTAAGGGTTATATGTATTAATTTCTTCAGAAGTTAAATCCCTGGTACCTAAATCAACTTTAAAAGCGTAATAAGTAGTAACGTCACTACCTAAAGACATACCTTTATTCAAACGATTATAAAAAACTCCCGCGATCATTTTTCTATCAGCATCATAAATACCTTCTGATTCAACGATTGATGCTAATGTTACTAATTGGTGAATGTTTAGTGAACTAGAATTAATTAAATTCTTATATTTAGAAAATATTTTATCCGTTTGATTAAGCATTGTTTCAATGATGACTTCTACAGTAACTTCTTCGTTAAAGTTATACGTATCCGGGAACAAATAACCCTCTAAAGGATAATATATATCTTTATTTTTAACATCATCGGTCAAAAACCAATATTTATCAATTAATGAATCAATATAAGCTTCATCATTTAACTTATCAAAAAACTCATCTTCACTAATATTTGTTTTATTTGAAATTTCTTTAGCTACTTGTCTTATTGTTTTTCCTTCTTTAAAGGTTATGTTAATCCCGCTTTTATCATAATCACCACCTGTTAATATTTTTATTATTTTTTTGGTGGAATAACTTTTATCTAGCTTATAGGTACCAGCTTTATAATTATTTACGCCTAACAATTTAACGTAAATTTTATAAGCAACGTTGCTTCTTATAACGCCTTCATCTTCTAACTTTTTACCAACGTTATAAACTGATAAACCATTTTCTATTTTAAATAATACCTCTTCACTTTTTGATGAAACGGGTGACAACATAATGTTAAACGTAATCGTAGCAGCTAATATAACAAAAATGATTAACATAATTAATATAAGCGCCATTTTTATTGGCTTTTTTAGCTTTCTTTTTTTATGCTTCTTATTTACTTCATCCATAACTTTACCTCTTTATTCTTCAACTAACTTAGATTTAACGTAACTTTCAATAATATCAAGTTTATCAGGTCTTGTTCCCCCACCTTGAGCAAAAGTTGGGCTTCCGCCACCATTTCCTTCCGCTATTTTAGAAACGTCTTTTACTAATTCTCCAGAATTTACTAATCCTTTTAAATTTTCATTTGCTTTACATACAAAGTTTATTGCTCCTTCTTTTACGTTGGAAATAAATACTATACCATTATTTAGTTTATTTAATATAGAACCTACTAAGGATTTTATCGTTTCCATATCATGATCATGAAGACTTAAAATAACTACATCACCATATTTGCCAGTTATTTTATTAGACACGTATTCATCAGTTTTAGATAATTCTTTTTTTATAAGTTCCTGTTTATATTCTTTTTCTAATTCATTTACTTCTTTACGTAAATTAGTTACCTCTAATTTATTTTCTAAAATATCTTTATAGCATTTTGGCCTTTCGTTTGATATTTGAGGACTAAAGTTTAACTTTATTTCATCTTTTTCTGCTTCCTCTATTATTTTTTTTGCTTTTTTTAATAATAAAATCATCTCATCATTATATGGTTTTATCATTTCAAAAACTTCGGTTTCCAAATTAGTATCACAAACAGCTTCTATTCTATACACGTTAAGCCCTTTAGACTCTATCGATTTAATGGCAAAACTTCTAATGTTACCGGTATTAGTAACATGGGTTCCTCCACATAATTCTACCGAAGAACCAAACTTAACAACCCTAACAACATCACCGTATTTTTCTTCAAAAAGAGCCATTGCACCTAGTTTTTTAGCATCTTCTATACTCATTTCGGTAATTATAGCTGGAATGTTTTCTTTAATCATCTCATTAACTTTGTTTTCTACTCTTATTACATCCTCATCGGTTATTTTGTCAGTGAATTTAAAATCAAATCTAAGCGTTTCATTATCTACAAAGCTACCAGCTTGAGTAACTTCGCCACCTAAAACATCTTGCAAAGCCCTTTGCAATAAATGCGTTGCAGAATGGTTTTGACAAGTAGTAAAGCGTTTTTCTTTATCTACTTTTAAAAGTACTTCTTCACCAACTTTTACGTCTCCTTCTAGTAATCTTACGTAGCACATGTTTTGACCGTTAGGAGCTTTCTCGGTTTTTAAAACCTCAGCTTCTAAATCTTTACCAATTACGTAACCGGTATCTCCTACTTGTCCTCCCATGGTTGCATAAAATGGAGTTTTATCAAAAATTAAAATTCCTTCTGAATAAATATTTGCAACGTTACCTTCTAAATCTCCAACAAATATTACTTTAGCTTTTGTTTCTAGCTCATCATAACCAGTGAACGTACTTTCTTCTTTAAAGTTTTTGATATCACCAAGAACCTTTAAATCATCTATTTTTTTAACGTTTTGTCTAGCTAAATTCTTTTGATGTTCCATGTATTTATCAAATTCTTCCTTTGATGCAATTATGTTTTTTTCTTTTAGTATTTCACTAGTTAATTCAAAAGGAAATCCGTAAGTATCATATAGCTTAAAACATAAAGATGAATCTAATTTTCTGTTATCATCAGTTATGTTTTTATCAATCATTTTTTCTAACTCTTTTAAACCGTTAGATAACGTTTTTAAAAAATTATTTGTTTCTTTTTTTATTTCATTTAGTATAAAATCTTGTGATTTCAATAAATTAGGATAACTTTCATCATATACTTTTTCAATAAAATATTTAGCAATATCAATCAATATGGTAGGTTCTAAATTAAGCTTTTTAGTGTGCCTAATTGCCCTTCTAATAAGTCTTCTTAAAATATAACCCGCACCAACGTTAGATGGTGTTAAATGTTTTTCATCTCCTAAAAGCATGGTAGCAGTTCTAGTATGATCAAGAATGATCCTAATTGATCTATCTATGTCTTCGCTAGTATTATATTTAACACCAAGTTTTTCTTCTAAAATATTCATTACACCAGTATATAAATCGGTTTTATAAATATCCCCATCTTCCGTGTTTAAAAACGCAAGTATTCTTTCGAATCCCCAACCTGTATCTACGTTTTTATTTTTTAACGGGACGTACTTATCTTTATCTATTTTTTCGTATTGCATAAATACGTCATTACCTATTTCAATAAAGTGCCCACAATCACAAGATGGGTTACATTTTTCTGAACATGCTGGCTTATCTGTTATATAAAAATATTCGCTATCAGGGCCACATGGACCAGATTCTATTTCCCACCAGTTATCACTTTTTGGCAAGAAATAAATATTTTCCTTTTTAAATCCAACTTTTTCTTTAATAATTGCAGCTTCATCATCCCTTGGGGCGTTTTCGTCTCCTTCAAAACAAGTTGTAGCAAGTCTTTCTCTTGGAATTTCAAGCACCTTTGTAAATAAATCATAACTCCATTTAATTCTTTCTTCTTTAAAGTAATCTCCTAAACTCCAGCTACCCATCATTTCAAAAAACGTAGCGTGTGAAGCGTCACCTACAGAATCTATATCATTCGTTCTTACACACCCTTGAACGTTACATAACCTTTTTCCTAAAGGATGAGGTTTACCTAAAAGATATGGCATTAAAGGTTGCATTCCTGCTACGTTAAATAAAACGCCTGTTGTTCCATCACCAATTAAAGATACTGCTCCTATGTTTTTATGCCCTCGTTCTTCATAAAATTTTATCCATAGGTTTCTAAGTTCTTTACTATTTAATTTTTTCATTTATATCACCTCATCAATTATTTTAATTACTTTTTCATTTAATTCTTCTATACTTCCATCATTTACCAAAACATAATCATAATCATCATAATTATCTAAAGCAGTTTCGGTGATGTGCTTTCTTTCTGTATCATTTAAATTGTTTTCATAGTTTGGTCTTTCTATTTTAATTTTATACACGTTTTTAAAACTTTTTTTAATACTATCAAGTTCCTCTGGGAGTCTTGCATCACTTATCGTTATAGCATCACAATAATAAGAATAAACCTCAATATCCCCAATTATTCTTTTTATGAAAAAATCATTGTCAATTTTTTTTCTAATTATTTCAGTACCAAGTTCCTGAAGCAAACTTCTTGGCTTGGTATCTTCATCACCATTCCAACCTGATAGGGTTTTAGCATACATTTTTATGTAAGAAGAAAACTGCAAATTAACGATTTTTTTACCCTTTAATTTGAAATAATTATCAATTAACTCACAGGTTGTATCTTTACCCGAATTAGCCTTGCCGGCAGTTATGAATATTTTTACATCTTTTTTACTTAATTCCATTTTATCCCTCCCATATAAAAAGGCACCACTCCCCTCATTAGGAACGAAAGGCTCGTGGTACCATCCTATTTTATACTTAATTTTACATAACGGTTTTTAACCGGCAGTTTTTTACTGCATTCCGAAAATAGCTTCAGCAAAAACATCTTACTGGTTTACACCAAACACCAGCTCTCTTTGAAGATTATTTTTACTTACTAATTTTTCATCGACAATTTAAATATATTAGTATTATAACAACTATTTTTTAAAAAATCCATATATTAACACATTTACCTATTAGATGTATACCATGAAGAAGAATTACATACATTAGTATTTGAACTGTTTATATTAGATGTATTTGCAGTAACATTAGCATAACTAACATTACCAGCACCATCAACCACCTTAAATTTAGCTTGAGGACTAGTATTATTACTACATCCTGCAAAAACACTAAATGTTTTAGCTGCAGAAGATGCATTTTTTTGAGAAAGCCCACTGTTTGCCCAATAAAATGACTTACAATTACTACTAGAATAATAAGAGGTTAAATATGCTGTTGCTCCACTTAATTCATCATAATAAGATATCGAATATCCCCATGTATTATAATAAGATGAGCTTGAATTTTTCTTACAGCTTACTCTTCCTCCACCACTGTTAGTAATCACAGGCGGCTCTTTATCTACATAAACATTTACAGGACACGAAAATATAGTGGTTCCATCAAAATAGGTTACATTCCCTACTTTAGTAGAGGTGTTGAAGGTCTTTGTTACATTTTTCGTTGTTTTTTTGCCATCTTGTTCAATAATAAATTCTTGGGTTATTGTTCTATATGTATTAGTCCACTTTGTTGACTCACCCGTTGTGTTGCCACAGGTAACTGTTTTTTTATATTTATCAAAAAAATCTTTGAACCCATACGGATCTATCTTAAGTTGCTTTGAACACGCATTTTGATTGCCAGCATTATCAAATACATTTGCTTTCCACGTAACAGCTTTTCCATTCGTGTTATATATAGAAATTCCAGTTGAATGAATCATTCCGCTATATTTATATTCATTATTTGAAGGAGATATTGCTTTTGTTTTTTCTTCATTAATACCACTTATTTCATCACTTGCATTTAATCTTAACAACGGTCCAATCGAAATTAAATCAATTGTTCCTAACTGATAATAAGTGTTATATAAAGACCCTGTTTCCTTAATAATTCCTGTAATTTTAAAATCGCAAACCGGTAAATCAACATCAACACTATACTGAACACATGTTTCTGAAGACACGTTGTTATCATTAGTTACCTTATAACAAACGTTTTTATTTTCAGTGGAAGTAGCGTATGATCCATAATCGTATGCCTTAATTTTTGTATAATTTGAATTTTGTTTTTCTTCTTCTATTTCGGTATTCAAATTAGCATATTCTCCTGAATTATTTTTAATTTGTATAGGCGTACTTAATGAAGAATTTTCATCAGTTGCGGTAATTTCAATATAAGGAGTATTACCTTGATCATCTAAAATATACCAATACTGATTATTATCTTTAATATTACCTTGTTTCCCAATAATCGTGGCATTTATTTTTGGCGCGGATGCCGCCTCTGATACGTCTACGTATGAATTAGAAGAGCAATCTTTTTGATCATCCACAAACGAATAATTTAACGAAGAATTATTTTTAGTTACTTCTACGTAATTACATTCATTTAATTTTTTACCAGTTATTGGATTAGTGACGGCGTTAAGATAGTCTTCATTAACTAATAAGCCTAATGATATTTTTATATTTCCAGTATTTGTTATACTTTCTTTATAATAAGCGTTAGTTTCCAAGTACTGCTCTGCGGCCGTTAATATTTGTTTTTTTACCTGTTCGTAAGCTTCTTGTTTTTTGGTATCACTTATTTTTATTATACTTACGATTGCAATACCTAACACCATTAATATTAACGCTATCGTTACTAATAGCTCCACTAACGTAAACCCGTTTTTCTTTTTCATAAAATCACCTACTTTATTTAAAAATGTTTAATATATCTTTAATGTTTTTTCTGATAATAAAATTATCGATTATGTCTAAAACGGCATATACGATTATAAATACACCAATTATTTGCGTAATTGCAAGGGCGCTTTTAAACGGGTTACAAAGTAATACTATTCCCCATATAAGCGTTAATAACGAAATTATTGTGGTATACGTCCAATCTTCGTTTTTTACTTTTTTTAACACTAAAGCATACTGGAACTTAGTAACGCTATTAATTATTATCCATATTCCAAGTATTATTGGAAATAAAGTTGCTAATGCGTTTGGACTAAATATTAAAAAACATCCCGCTATCGTAAGTAAAACACCATACACCAAATCAAAATTAAAGATGTTTCCAAGCCCTTCAGCGGTAAAATACCTATAGCCAGAAAAAAGTCCACTAGCTAGTAAAGTTCCTCCTATTACGTATGATATTATTGATATTGTTGTATCTGGTTTAATAAATAAGAACAATCCAATTATCACGAATATAATAGAAATTATTAACGATGCGTTACACATCTTGTTAATCTTTTTTTCCATCATTACCTCCCATATTGTTATTATAACATTTTTAATTAATAACTAAAAGTAATAATAAAAAATGGTAAACAAAAATGTCTACCATCGTTTCATAATGAAACTATTTTTCCATCATATTTTCTAGTTTTTCTTCTGCGTTTTTCTTAACCTTGTTAATAGTTTGCTTTATTCCACCATTGCAAGAGCATTCATTATAACAATATAGTGCTCCTGAACCAACAGCAACACCTAAAAGCATCCATCCTAGGTTATTTAATGCTTTCATTTGTCTCACCTCTTACCAAAAATATGAATGTGGCATATTAAATAATGCCATTATTATTATGTTATAAAGCTTTATTTATATACCTTAAATTTTATTAATTAAAATATCTTTTAATAAAGTATTTCTTTTTTTAGTTCCATTATTATAAACACCTTGATAAAAAGCTTTAGGATTTCCAATTAGCATCAACGACTTTTTAGCTCTTGTTATACCAGTATATATTATTTTACGATAAAGCATCATTTTATAAGCATTTGTAATTGGCATTAATACTATTTCAAACTCACTACCTTGTGCCTTATGAATACTTATAGCATAACCATGTTTTATGCTTTTATATTCTTTTGGCGTATATTTTACCTTGTTTCCGTCAAAGTTTACGGTAATTTCACTTCCATTTATTTTTTCAATAAAACCAATGTCCCCGTTAAAAACGTTATCATCCGGCATGTTTTCAAGTTGCAAAACCTTATCATTTTCTCTATAAATAACGTTTCCATCATATGTTTCGTTTTTTTCATCACTTTTAGGATTAAATATTTTTTGCAAAGTTTTATTAAGGTTATCAATACCATTAATTCCTTTATAAACTGGCGCAAGTACTTGAACGTTTTTAATGTCATAACCTTTATCTATCGCTTTTTTTGCAAGTATACAAGTTGTTTTTAAAATATTTTCGTCATCACACCCTATGAAATTATAATCATCTTTTTTATTTAAAAAGCTTTCCGTTAATTCACCATAATTAATTTCATACGCTAGCTCGGTTATGTACGAATTTTGATCTTGCCTGTATATTTCTTTTAAAAATATGGTATTAATCATTTGGGAGTCTATTAAATCTTTAAGTATGTTACCTGGCCCAACACTTTCTAACTGGTTATAATCTCCTATAAAAACTAGTTTAACGTTTGTTTTTATGGCTTTAAAAAAATTATATAAAAGCTCAATGTCGATCATGCTTGTTTCATCAATTATTACAAATTCACATGGTGCTTTATTATTACTATTATAACCAAATTCGTTCGTCTCTTTATTCCACCTTAGGTACCTATGAATGGTGGAGGCCGGGAAATTACAAGATTCACTCATTCTTTTTGCAGCCCTTCCGGTAGGTGCAAGTAAAACTAACTTTTCTTCTAATTTTTCATAAGAATAACCGGAAATTATTTTATATAGTTGGACTATTCCTTTAATTATGGTTGTTTTACCAGTACCAGGTCCACCGGTAATAATGGAAAAATTTTTTATTAAAGACTGCTTAATCGCTCTTTTTTGCTCTTCATTATAATTAATGTTAAAATACGACTCTAATTTATCAATTTTTAATTCAATGTCATCTACTTTTGCATCTTCTTTACTAGAAATTTCATAAACCTGCTCAGCAACATAGTTTTCAAATTTATAATAATCAATTAAAATATATTTATCAGAATCTATAATTATTTTACCCATACTATTAAGTTGTATTAAATAATAAGTTAAATTTTCTTTGGTTATTTCCTCATCATAATTACTTGCCACCGCATTATATATTAAATCTAGGTTTAAATAAGTATCCCCAGTTTGAAAGCACAAATTTTTCATAACGTATAAGATAAGTGCTAAAATTCTTTTTTCATCATTTACATCAATTCCAATTTTACTTCTTAATTCATCTATTTTTAAAAAATTAATACCATCTACCGTATCAATTAATTCATAAGGATTATTTTTAATAACCCTTATGGTATCTTCTAAATAATGGTTGTATATTTTAAGCGAATCTTTCATGCTAAATCCTAGGTTAGTTAGATAAACAACCACTTCAAAACTCTCG
The DNA here is from genome assembly GCA_944329425.1 of uncultured Bacilli bacterium. Lineage (GTDB taxonomy): Bacteria > Bacillota_I > Bacilli_A > RF39 > UBA660 > Aphodocola. The sequence goes on along the minus strand of CALVIG010000007.1, from coordinate 4,364 downwards.
TTATACTTAAGTAATTTAGAATGTATATCAGAAGCCTTTTTTACGGTCATTTTAGGAACTTTAAGCAAACACTCATAATCATTCGAAATCAAGTTTAAACAATCGTTTCCTAAAACGTCTACTATTTGTTTAGCGGTTTTTTCTCCTACGCCAGGAAATATATCACTTGATAGAAAAATAACCAGCCCATCTTTATCTTCTGGTAATAATTTTTCATACCTATTAACGTGATATTGAAATCCGTAGCGTGCATTATCAACCACGTTGCCGTAAAAAGTATAATTTTCATCAATGTTAAGGGTTGCAAATAAACCAGTAAAAGTAAACTGCTTACCCACGTACTCGGTTAAATCATCATCGTTAGTTTCGTTTATTTTAACCAAACCCACAACGTAACCATCATTGGAGGAATAAATTTTTCTTTTAAAAGTACCTTTAATGTAAGTTTCCATTTTAATCCTCCTTATCAACTTAATTATACGATTATTGAAGCCTCAATCATACCATCTTTTACGCTTTTTGCCTTAACTTTAACGTCTGTTCCAATAAGTTCTTTACAACCTTTAAAACGCACTTTTAAATAATTACCCGTATGTCCAGTTAAAAAACCATCTTTATAATTTTCTGGAATAACAACTAATTCTTTACCCACGTTACGTATGTAATAATCATTTTCTAAATCGTTAAACACGTTTATTAAGGCCTTACATCTTTCGTGTTTTTCTTTTTTGGTAAGCTGCCCCTTCATTTTTGCGGCAGGAGTGTTTTTTCTTGCTGAATATGGAAATACGTGACCTCCTGCAAAATTAATCTTTCTAACAAAGCTAATTGTTTCATTAAAATCATCGTTAGTTTCACCAGGAAAGCCAACAATAACGTCCGTTGTTATGGCAATGGATGGTCTAACGTTTCTTATTTTCCCAATTCTTTCATAGTAATACTCTTTATCATACCTACGATTCATAAGTTTTAAAACATGATTGCTTCCAGCCTGAAGTGGAATATGAATATGGTCAACTATTTTTTTAGAAGACTCTAAAACCTTAATGAACTTGTCGTTTAACTCAACTATTTCGATTGAAGAAATTCTTATTCTTTCTAATCCTTCTATTTTATCTAGTTCAAAAAGCAAGTCACTAAAATCATAATTTTCTAAATCTGCTCCGTAGTGTCCGGTGTGAATCCCCGTTAAAACAATTTCTCTATAACCGTTTTTTACTAATTGTTTAACTTCTTTTATAACGTCTTCTGGCCTTTTACTTCTTACCTTCCCCCTTACGTACGGGATGATACAATAGGTACAATAATTCTCACAACCATCTTCTATTTTTACAAGAGCCCTTGTTCTGGTATTAAAATGATTTATCTCCATGTTTTCAAAAGAAGCTTTCATTACATCATCTACCAATAAAATTTTTTGCCTAGTTTTTAAATATTGTTTTACTAATTCTACTATTTTACTTTTATTGGTATTTCCAATTACTATATCTGCATATTTTAACATATCTTCATCATTATCGATTATCTGAGTAAAACAACCCATTGCTACGACAACAGCATTTGGATTTTTCCTTCTTGCTTGATGGATCATCTTTCTTGATTTACCATCACTTGTATTGGTAACGGTACACGTATTTATAACGCAAACGTCAGCTTCACAGTTAAAATCAACTAACTCATAGCCTTCTTTCAAAAACAATTTACTAACGTATTCGCTTTCATACGTATTAACTTTACAACCTAAAGTGTATATTGAAACTTTCATCTAATCACCTCTAAAAATAAAAAGCCTACACGTAAGCTTCTTATTTATTATCACTATTAATAACTTCTTTTTTTATACCATAAATTGGTGAAATAACCTGAGATACCTTAAAAGCTTTTACTTCTTCCTTACTTTCACCACTACTTACCGAATTACTTACTTTTTCAACTTCTGCAGGTTCTAAATTATATTTTTCCAAATAATTTATTCCGGTATTTTCTTCATCATCAATAAGTTCTAGTTCTCTTGCTCTTTGCATTAATTCATCTATTGAAATTATAGCGGTTTTTTCTTGATCCTCTTCAAAATTAGTAAGGTTTATTGGTGCTTCTTCGTTTAAAGCGTCTTTAATGGCATCCGCTATATCTTCTATTTCGGTTTTCTCGTTATTATATAATGGCTTATCTTCTGTTTTCACTACGTTTTTTTCTTCTTTGGTTATTTCCTCTTTTAATTTTCTTAACCTTAACTTTGACTGAAACCCTTGAACGATATAAGTTATTAAAAGAAGAACGCATAAAACACCAATTAAAAACATTATTAATGAAAAAATCATTTGCCCCTGAGTATTTAAATTATTGTAAAAATTATTAAAAGAATAGGAAACGGTTGCAAATAAATTTTTCATACTACTCACCTCATAAATTCATAATTAATCATGCTAAGTGCTACTATAGGAGCTGTTTCCGCCCTTAAAACGTTCTTACCTAAAGTAACACTAACAAAACCATTTTCGATAAGCTTTTTTTCTTCAACGTCTTCGAACCCACCCTCAGGTCCAATAACAATTATTATTTTATCACACTTATTATTTTTTTGAAGTACTTTTTTAATATTTTTTGATTTTTCGTTTAATGTTAATAAAATTTTTAAATCTGCCGAAACATTTATTAATTCATCTATTGTCATTACCTTTTTTATTTCTGGAATATCCGGTCTAAAACATTGTTCTGATGCTTCTTTTGCTATTGTATTCCAACGTTTTAATTTAGAAATTTCTTTACCTTTATCAAACTTAATAACGCTTCTTTTAGTAATAAGAGGAATAAACGAGCTAGCTCCAGTTTCGGTCCCCTTTTGTAACACGTAATCTAGTTTCTGCTCTTTTAATAACGAAAACGCTATGATAATCTCACGTTTACTTGATTCCACTTTATACTTTTCTAATATCTCGTAAGAAAAATCGTTATCAGTTATCTTGCATTTATAAACAACGTTATCATAAACTACTTCATAAACATCACCAGTTTTCATTCTCATTACTTTTTTTATGTGATGATAATCAGAATCGTTAAGGGTTAAACTTTCATCTTTTGCGAAATATCTTTGCATGATATACCTCTCTTTTTAAATTCAATTTTAGTATAACATATTTTAAAAATTAGTAAACTAAATTAAATAAGATAGTAAAATAATGATATTTTTGATATAATAATAGAAGAGTAAGAAAGAAGGTATTAAAATGGATGAAATGTTTGATATTATTGAAGATGAAACCATTTCTTTAGACGATAATCCTGCGGATGAAAAGAAAAATAAAAGTGCAAGTGCAGAACAAAAAGAAGTAAATAAGAAAAAAAGCATCCTTGAAATGTATGGTGAAAACCTTAGTAAGAAAAAATACATTACTAACCCTGCAATTGCAAGGGATGATGAAATAGAAAAAACCATCCTTACCATTTTAACGCCTGATAAATCCGCTATATTAGTTGGTAAAGCTGGTATTGGTAAAACCGCAATCGTTGAAGGAATAGCATACAAAATACAAAATAACGACGTTCCAAACGCCATTAAAGGTTATGACATAATAAAAGTAAATACATCTTCCCTACTTGGAAAATACGTTGGTGAAGATGGAAACGAAGAGCTTAAAATAAACATGTTATTAAAAGAAGTAGAAAAAGCTAGTAACACGATTTTATTCATTGATGAAATTCATACTTTAGTAATTGAATCTAGAAATAGTGGTGTTGACTTCGTAAACGCCATGAAACCTGCTTTATCAAGAGGTGATATTAAAGTTATAGGTGCAACTACCTTAGATGAATATAATCAATACTTAATTAGGGACAAAGCTTTTCTAAGACGTTTTGAAAAAATTGATGTTGCGGAACCTGATGCCGAAACTACCGTTAAAATACTAATGGGGTCCTATCCAAAAATAGAAAAACAAACAGGAGTTAAACTAGCCTACTCAAATTTCGTTATCGAAAACATAATGAAATTCATCGTTGATATGACTTCTGAATATAAAAGGGTTTACGAACTTGGTTCAAGGTATCCTGATAATGCACTAGCATTACTTTCCAAAGCATTTTCGTACGCAAAGTTTGATAACAGTGAATTTGTTACGTTTAAACACATTTATAAAGCAATTATGAATTGTCAAAGTGTATACTCAGACGTCGTAAAAAAAGAAGCTGAAGTATTTAAAGTGAAATTCAAAGATTTCATTGAGAAGGAAAACGTTGATTTAAATGATTACTAAAATTTTAAAAAAGAGAAAAATTAATTTTTTCTCTTTTTTCCTAAATTGAAATTTCAACCGCACCACAAAGGGTGTGGTTTTTTTGATACAATAAAAGAGCCAAATCCCGGC
>CALVIG010000006.1 GCA_944329425.1 uncultured Bacilli bacterium | reverse complement strand
GTCAAACTTTCCTTTAAAATAAAGCAATTTTATTATTTTTTCATTTCGTGTCATTTGGTACAACTTAGCCAATTTGTCAACCCCATATGCTCTTTATTTGAATCTACTCTATTATAAATTAATTCAGCAGCCGTGTATCCAGATATAGCAAAATGGAGTTTATTTTGAACAATTTTAAAAAAAGCATATGCTTCCTTTGACTTAGGGTTATAATCTATTGATGTTGCAATAAATAAATCAGTTATTTTTTGATAAGACATTCTTTCACTTACTCTAATTGTTTTAATTCGCTCTAATAATTCATTAAAATATTTCGCATCATACTTATTACCACGAATAAATCTTTCATCATTTAAAGCAAAGCCTTTTATCATATATTCCTTTAACACTTTAGTTGCCCATATTCTAAACTCAGTTGCTTTTTTTGAATTAATTCGATAACTAACTAGCAAATTCAAAGGCTATATCCGGATGTGCAAATGTTCCACTATTATATCTGCCTTGTTTTGAAACAATTCCAATAGCATTAGTTGCTTTAATCCATTTTTTGGGAGTCATAACAAACGCATTAGTTCCTGATTCATTTTTAAACCCATCGAATTCGATGGAATTAAAATTTTCATTATTTAAATATTACCACGTTCCTAGAAAAAGTAAACTGTTTGTTGTCCTCATCCAGTTTTAAATAATATAATCCGTTCTATCTTTATCTTTATAACGAGCTAAATCTGTAATTGATATATAATCAACATTTCCCACTCTCATTATACTAATTTTATTATTTACCAAATTCAATTTTGTTTTAACTAGTTCTTGTTTCAATATTTCACCTCCTATATTTTATTTTTCAAGATAATTTACTTTTTTACCTCATATTTTAGCATACTTTATTTCTGATTTCGTACTTTCTTTAATATATCCATCTAAATGTTTCATCAATCTTATCTATTCTCTTTTTATGCATATCATCTGGCATTTTTTTGTTTTAGTTAAAGTTACCAATATTTTTCCACACTTCATTATTTCCTATATGTACAACCAATCCTATAGATATAACAATATTTCCTTTCAGTGTTAATTCTTTTTAGATATTTTTTTAAGTTTTTTTCATAAAATTCTGTTGTTAACTTTTTTAGTATCAAGTGTATAGTTGATTTTCCCTTGTTTTATAAAGTTTTAATGCTTCTCTAATAAGCATACGCATTCCACGTGACAAGTATTTGGGAACATATCAACTGGGGTTACTTCTTTAACGTTGTATAAATCATTTAAGTATGATAAATCCCTTGCCATAGTAACTGGGTTACATGAAATATATACTATTTTTTTAGGTAATATTTTTTTCATTACCGCGATAGCCTTTCTATCAATTCCTTTTCTTGGAGGGTCAACAAAGATAACGTCTATTTTTTCTTTTATCTTACTTATTTCCTTAGCGACATCTCCGCATATAAAGCGAGAGTTTGTAATTCCGTTTATTCTAGCGTTACAATTAGCATCTATTACGGCATCTTCTACTATTTCTATTCCTATTACCTTTTTTACGTATGAAGACACTATACATGAGATGGTTCCGGTTCCACAATATAAGTCTAAAACAACGTCATTTTTTGATAACTTAGCTTCTTTTATCGCTATTTTATATAACCGTTCTACTTGAACACTATTTACTTGAAAAAAAGAATCCGAAGAACAATTAAACATTAACCCATTACATATTTGACCAATATAACCATTACCATAAACCGTTTTACCATTAAACACGATAACTTTTAAATCCTTTACGTTTGATATCAAATAATCTTTTATTTTCTCATCTTTTAAATCCGTTGAATAAACGTCAATTAAAAGTTCGCCCATAGCATTACCAAGTTTTATCGTTATTGTTTTTATTTCATTTTTATTATTTTTTAAATAACTTCTAATAATAAGCAATGCATCGTTTATTTTATCTTCCAAAAGCTTACAATAACTTATATCAACTAATTGGTACGTGCCACTACCATAAAAACCTATGCGGTCATTTTCTACTTTGAAAGACGCCTTATTACGATAATTCTCGTTTTTAAAGGAAGGAACAACCGGTTTTACCTCGGTTTTAATTTTTCCTATCTTTTCTAAAGCTTTTATTACTTTATTTCTTTTAAAAATCAAGTTTTCATCATCACTTTGGTGTCTTAAATCACAACCACCACATTCTTCATAATACGGGCACGATGATTTAACCCTCTTTTCTGATGGGCTTAGTATTTCGATTAACTTACCCCTTGCGAAGTTCTTTTTTATTTCGGTTATTCTAAACCTTATTTTTTCCCCAACAAGCGTTTTAGGCACGAAAACGGTAACCCCCTTTACCTTACAAACTCCTGCCGCTTCATTTTCTAAATCAATAACTTCAGCTTCATAAATTTCATCTATTTTAATTGGTATTAATCCCATTATCATCACCTATTTAATTATAAAACATTATAATATTTAAGTAAAATAAAAAAAGGTTGTTTGTAAACCTTTTATCGCTTTGGTATTAATACCTTAGCTTTAGTTTTTTTCGCGTTTTTAATTCTTTCATCTTTTGATACATCAAGTTTTGCTCCATATGCATTCGAAAACTGTTTTGCTTTTCTTGCCAAAAACTCAACGTACTTTTTATCATATTTTCCCCAAAATTCATCAGAATAACAATGAATTGGGTACGCAACCGTTTTACCGCATAAAAGATCGTCAAAGTCTTTTACTTCATACACATCTTGTAAACTTAAGTAAGTTTCGTTTTGATTGATGCGATCACGGTATAAAACAGAATTAATTAACTCATAATTAAATGGATCAATTGTTAAATCCGTTTTTAACGCAATAAAGTGTTTACCTTGCCTAAAAATTAAGTCCACGTAACCATCTTTAAACTCCGGATCAAAAACAACGAAAAATAATTTAGCGCCAGAAAAATACCTAGTTTTTTTTATCAAACTAAATTTATAAAGCATTTGACTATCATACGTTTTTTCTCTTCTTTTTTCTAATTTAACTTTACCTTCGGTATGGCTTTTTGCGCTAAAGTTAAAACCACATAAATTATAAATTACCTGAGGATTAACATCAAATATAAGTGTTTCTTTCGTGTTCAAAACAAATTTATACGTGTAATTGACGTTAAATTTTTTTAATGCTTCAAAGTTTTCTTGATTATTTTCCATACTTTTCATCCCTTTTTTTGTCATATATAATACAACAAAAATAAAAACATGTCCAGAATTATTTTTCGGACATGTTTTTATAATACTCAAACCTTTTAATTGCATTTTCCTTATTCTTTTTAAGAAGTTCCTTGGCATGGTCAGGATTAACCGTTTTTATCATTAAATACCTGTTTTCGTTTTCTAGTAATTCATCATACTTATCAAAATCAGGGTTCTTGTAATCCAATTTTAAAGTACTGGTATCAGGGTCATACCTAAAGATAGGAAAATAACCACTTTGAACCGCTAAACGTTCTTCGTTTATACTTGTTTTCATACCAGTTTTAATGCCGTGGGTAATGCATGGAGCATACGCGATAACTAGTGATGGTCCTTTATGGTTAACAGCTTCCGTTAATGCGTTTATGGCTTGCTGCATGTTACCTCCCAAACTAATCGTTGCTACGTAAACATCTTCATACGACATAAATATTCTTGCTAAATCCTTTTTCTTACCGGTTTTACCTGAGGAAGAAAACTTAGCTACCGCTCCACTTCTGGTTGATTTTGAAGCTTGACCACCGGTATTTGAATATACCTCGGTATCCAAAACCAAAACGTTTACGTCCTGCCCACTTGCTAACACGTGGTCTAATCCGCCGTAACCAATGTCATAAGCCCAACCATCACCACCTATTATCCAAACCGTTTTTGGCATTATGTACTCTTTTATTCTTTCTAGTCCCATTGCTTCAGAATAATCAAAGTTATTTAATAGGTTAAGTGAAGCTTCATAATCAGACGGATTTTCTAACCATTTATCCGCTAACGACCTGTTTTCGGAAGATAAATCAGCATTATTTAATATCTGCTTTATTTTTTCCTTAGCAAGTTCATCACCCGTTTTTATTCCTAATCCAAACTCGGCGTTATCTTCAAATAAAGAGTTAGCCCAAGAAACGTTATAAGGCATTGATGGCTGTGAACCACCATATATCGATGAGCAACCAGTTGCGTTTGCAATAACTAATCCATCACCAAAAAGCTGGGTTAATAATTTAACGTATGGAGTTTGACCACATCCAGCGCAAGCACCAGAAAACTCAAATAAAGGTTTTTTAAATTGGGAACCTTTAATCGTTTTTTCTGAAACCAATTTTTTATCTAAATTACTTTGGTTTTCAAAAAGTAATACCGTGTTTTGTCTTTTTGCGTTTTTTTCCTCTACCATGGTAATTGATTTTTCCTTAGATGGACAAACCTCACTACAAACACCACATCCGGTACAATCCTCACTTGAAATTCCCATGTAAAAGAATAAATCATCCTTTCCTTTATATGGTGCTACCTTACCTTCTAAATTATATTTTTCTACCTCTTCTTTAGTTAGTACAAAGGGTCTTATAACCGCGTGTGGGCACGCCAAAGCACACTGGTTACACTCTATGCAAGTATCTTTATTCCAACAAGGTAGCATTTGCGCTATGTTCCTTTTTTCATACTTAGTGGTAGCTGGCATAAACGATCCATCTTTATGCTCTTCAAAATCCTTAACCGTTAACAAGTTACCCTTTAACTTAGATACATAATTAAATACTTTATCATTACATAATGTTAAGTTATTTTCTTCTTCATCTTCAGCCAATGTATTAATATCAATGAACACTTCGGTTAAAGCATCATCCACCCTGTCAACCGCGTTTAAGTTAGCATTAATTATATCATTTCCCTTTTTCATAAAACGTTTTTTTATTTGTTCTTTTATCTTAAGCTTTATTTGATCATAATTAACTAAGTTACCAACCTTAAAGATGGCGGTTTCAACGATCATAGAAACCTTGTTACTAATTCCTTCTTCATTTGCTATTTTAAAAGCATCGATAACGTAAAACTTAATGTTATTATCAATAATGTAACGTTTTATTTTTGAAGGTAAAAAGTTAATAATTTCTTTTTCGTTAAGCGTTGTTACAAGAATAAAAGTACCATTTTTCTTTAGTTTATCAATCACGTCATACCTTAATAAATAAGAATCTTTTGTAACTACTAATATATTAGCTTTATCAACGTAGTAAGGACTATTTATTTCATTTTTCGATACCCTTAAATGAGACTTAGTTACCCCACCTGATTTTTTTGAATCATACTCAAAATATCCTTGTACAAAAGCATCGGTATGATTTCCTAAGATGGTTATAAGGTCTTTTGAAGCACTAACCATTCCATCAGAACCATAACCATAAATTAAAATAGAACGAGTTGCATGCTGCTTTATTTTATAATCATTAACTGGTATGCTTTTATTGGTTAAATCATCTGTTATACCAACCGTAAAACCAGTAAAACAATCATTTCTATCCAAGAAATCATAAACGGCCTTTATCTCCTTAACCCCGGTATTTTTGCTAGATAAACCATACCTTCCACCAATTATTTTAGGTGAAATATCATAATCAGTAAACATTGAACAAACGTCCAAGTACAAAGGTTCTCCAGCACTACCTGGCTCTTTAGTTCGATCTAATACCGCGATTTTCTTAACGGTCTTTGGAATAACGTTAAGAAAATACTTTTTGCTAAAAGGTCTATACAAATGAACCTCAACAAGTCCAAGCTCCTCTTCTTCATTATCAATTACTTGCTTTATGGTATCGCATACCGAACCCATAGCAACTATTATTTTACTTGCGTTTTTACTTCCGTAATAATTAAAAGGTTTATAATCCTTTTTAGTTATGGCATTTATCTTACCCATGTAATCATTAACAATATCTGCCGCATCATCATATAAAGTGTTTCTAGCTTCCGTATTTTGAAAGTATATATCATCGTTTTCGGTTGTTCCCCTAATGACTTTTTTTGATAGCATGCTATTATTCTTAAACTCGTTTAAAGCCTTACGATCGATTAAGTATTTTAAATCCGCTCCATCCAAAACCTCTATTTTTTTAAGTTCATGACTAGTTCTAAAACCATCAAAAAAGTTAACGAAAGGTACCTTTGCTCTTAATGTAGATAAATAACTAACCGCGGTTAGGTTCATTACGTCTTGAACGTTTGAAGAAGCAAGCATGGCAAATCCGGTTTGTCTTACGGCATAAACATCTTGATGGTCTCCCATAATACTTAAAGCATGGGTTGCAAGAGACCTTGCCGCTACGTTTATAACGCAAGGAAGACATTCACCCGCTATTTTATACATGTTAGGTATCATTAAAAGAAGGCCTTGAGATGCCGTGTAAGAGGTTGCTAAAGTTCCTGCTTGAAGGGCCCCATGAACCAATGCTATAGCACCTGCCTCACTTTGCATTTCAACAACTTTAACCGGGAAGCCATACAAATTATTAAAACCTTTACCAGCTAATTCATCTACTTTTTCCGCCATTGTAGACGCAGGCGTTATAGGATAGATTCCGGCCAGTTCGCTAAATAAATACGATATGTAACTACAAGCTTCATTACCATCCATTACCTTATATTTTTTCATAAATATACACCCTCTATCATTTTTATTATAATATAATTCAAATTAAATAACAATTGCAAATCACAAAAGAATGTGATAAACTAACTGCTTAAAGAAGGAAAGAATATGAATAAAAATAAAATTATTAGCATTCTAAAAGAAAATGAGTTATATGATGATGAGCGTGGTATTCTTGACACAAATGAAATTGATGACTTTCTAAAGAACTACAAAATGAATAAAAGTCATATAAATACCCTGCCTGAAAACATTGTAAGAAGTGATGATGGTTTTTTAATGATAGAATCAGTCCCATACATAATATCTAGAAAAAAAGAAGAAGGGCATAACCTAAAATATTGGTTATTATTTGATAACGGATGTAGGGCTCTACTTAAAAACCTTAATTGGATAAAAATACAAAATGAATTACTTTTCAAATATCTATGTAATTGGCTTGATATTCCGTGTGTAGATGTTGATGCCTGTTACTTAGGAAGCACAAAATTTCTTGTTAGTCCAAGTTTTCTAGGAATAAATGAAAAAGCGTTAAATTACTATAATGGTACAACAAGTACATCATTAAATATTAAAAAATTATTAGAAGAAGACTCCGCGTCTTTAACGGAATATGAACCCATAGAAAGTCGCTTTTATAGAGACTTTACCAAACACCTAGACATTGAGCAATTAATTAAAATGGCAGATAGAATAAAGCAAAGTTTTTTTATAAGAAGAGTTTTACTAGTGGATATATTAGCACAAAACCAAGATAGGTTCCCGCGAAACATAAAAATCATTAATGGAAAAGAAGGAATTAGACCATGTCCTTTATTTGATCATGAAATACTTGGCATAAATGGTGAGTCATTATGCTTTAAAATGCTACCTTCTATTAATGATAGTACAAATTATGATGATATTATAAATTATCTACTAAAAGATAACGAATTTAGAAATTGGTGTTTAGAAAAAATTCTATTAAAACAAGTACCAGACTTTAGAGAAATGATATATCGTGATAAAAAAATATACGTTGATGATGAAGTTGTAGAAAGTTTTAATAAAACAATAAACGATGGCAAATCAATTATATTAGATAATTATAAATATAAATAGTTATATATTAAAAAATAACTTAAATGCTGAAGGTGATAAAATGGAAAAAATAATTAAAACGTTAGAAGAAAACAAGTTATATGATGATAATTATGATGAAGTGTACGTAAATAAAATACGTGATTTTTTTGATTCTTACCATATAAATAAAAGCTCAAAAAACAAACTTCCCCACACCATCAAAAGGGATAATAATGGTTTTTTAGTGCTTGATAATGAACCTTACATAATATCAGATTTAAAAACCGACGGGCACAGCGAAGCCTTTTGGATGCTATTAAGTAACGGGAGTAGGGTTTTGTTAAAACAAGCTGATTATGAAGAAATACAAAACGAACTTTTATTTAAGTGTTTATGTAAGTGGTTAGATATACCCTGTGCCAATAATGACGTTGCGGTATTCCAAGGTAACGTTTACCTTTTAAGTCCTAGCTTCTTATCATTAGACGAATTCTTACTGGATTATTATGAAGTTAGAGGAAAACAAAGCATACAAGTAAAAGATTTAGTAGAAAAGGCATATAAAATAAACCAAGATGCGTTCGTTAGAAAAGCCTTGTTAGTTGATATTTTAACTGATAACCAAGATAGGTTCCCAAAGAATTTTAAAGTCATAAAAGGAAAAAAGAACATAAGGATATGTCCGCTTTATGATAACGGTATGCTTCGTGAATGTAAAAAATATTCTTCTGTATTACTTTTTGCCAAAGAGTCAACGGATAACTATGATATAATTAGTTACCTTTTAAAAAATGAAAGTTTTAGAAATTGGTGTTTAAAAAAATTAATATCTAAACCATACCCAGACTTAAGAAAAACAATCTACCAAGATAAGGGTATATACGTTGATGATGAAATAAATAAAGCTTTTAACAAAGACGTTAAAGATGGAATTAGCTTAGTCCTTGATAGTATTAAAAACAATTAAAAAAGCCTAGTTATAGGCTTTTTTATGCTTTGTTTCTAGCGTCAAACTTCTTTCTTTCTTCCGTGTTTAAAATTCTTTTTCTCATTCTAAAATTTAAAGGTGTGATTTCCACTAATTCATCTTGATTAATGTAATCTAAACATACTTCCAAAGTTAACTTTCTTGGCCTTTTTAAAACAACGGTATGATCTTTACCCGCACTTCTTGTGTTGGTTTGTTGTTTTTGTTTTACCACGTTAACCGCTAAATCGTTTTCCCTGTTGTTTTCTCCTACGATCATGCCTTCGTAAACCTCACAACCAGGTTCGATAAACATTATTCCCCTATCTTCTAGTTGACCCAAACCATAAGCTGAAGCTTTTCCGTTTTCCATTGAAACCAAAACACCTAGTTTTCTTTCACCAACTACCGCATCAGCCATTGGCATGTATTCTTTAAAGGTATGGTTAATAATTCCATAACCCTTCGTCATCGTCATAAAGTCAGTCATAAACCCAATTAACCCGCGTGATGGAATGGTGTAATTTAACCTTACTAGATTTTGAACGTTATGCATGTTTTCCATGATACCACCCCTGGTACCTAAAGCCTCAATTACCGGCCCCACGTTTTCTTCAGGAACTTCTAATTGTAAATCTTCGTATGGTTCACACTTAACACCATCTACTTCTTTTACGATTACTTCAGGTTTTGATACTTGAAGCTCATAACCTTGTCTTCTCATGTTTTCAATTAAAATAGATAAATGTAACTCACCACGACCTGATACTATCCAGCTTTCAGTATCGTTTTGTCTTACTCTTAAAGAAACGTCCCTTTGGGTTTCCTTCATAAGTCTTTCTTCAAGTTTTCTTGCGGTTACAAACTTTCCTTCACGACCCGCAAAAGGAGAATTATTAACCCCAAAAGTCATCTGAAGAGTTGGTTCATCAATTCTAAGTTGTGGTAGGGCTTCTTCCATTCCAACGGTACAAACCGTTTCCCCAACGGATATGTCTGGAAGACCCGCAATTGCAACGATTTCACCAGCGTGAGCTTCGTTTATTTCAATACGTTTAAGTCCTAAAAAACCAAATAATTTTTGTATTCTAAATTGTTTTATCGTACCATCTAACCTAACGCAAGAAACGTTTTCATTTACCTTCATCGTTCCTCTTACTACCCTTCCGATACCAATTCTTCCCACGTAGTCATTATAATCTAACAATGCTGGTTGAAATTGCAAAGGAGAATCCGAATCCATTGATGGTGCTGGTATGTTGTTAACAATCATATCTAAAACAGGATTCATGGTATGCTCTTGGGTGCTTAAATCCGCACTTAAACTTGAGGTTCCCTCAAGGGCAGAAACATAAACAACCGGGAAATCAAGTTGATCATCATTTGCACCAAGCTCAATAAATAATTCTAGAACTTCATCTAAAACCTCAGGTATTCTAGTAGATGGTTTATCAACCTTGTTTATTGCAACGATTGGTTTTACCCCTGCTTCTAAAGCCTTCTTTAACACGAACCTTGTTTGAGGCATGGTACCTTCATAAGCATCCACAACCAATAACACACCATCCACCATGTGCATTATTCTTTCAACTTCACCACCAAAATCAGCGTGTCCTGGAGTATCCAAAATATTAATGCGGTAATTTTTGTAATTAATTGCCGTTGTTTTAGCAAGTATCGTAATTCCTCTTTCTTTTTCTATATCATTAGAATCCATTGCTCTATCTGCTATATGCTGGTTATCTCTTAAAGTATCTGACTGCTCAAGTAACTGGTTTACAAGCGTTGTTTTACCATGGTCAACGTGAGCAATAATCGCAACGTTTCTTATTTCCATAAATACACCTTCCTTTTTAATTAACCAGTTAATTATAGCACAAAATAACAAAATATTACAAAAAAAAATAAAAAAGTGACAAAATATCACTTTTTTCTACATTGTTTTTTGATCGGTTGGGACGTAAAACACGATATCACTATTACCCATAGCCGCTTCTTTTAGCTCACCTTTTAAAGAACTATTTTCTCCCAATAACTCAACTGCCTCTTCAAGGCTTATTATTTTACCTTTGCCTTCCGCAACTAACTTATCGGCGTTTTCTTTAGTTGTTCTTCCAATTATGATATCACCTGCTGCAACAAACTTTGGTTCACCATGTGAAGCCTCTTGCCTTTGAAATCCAGATAATTCATAGTAAGAAAAACCAATGTCCTTAAGACCATAAGTATCTTCGTAAAGTCCATAGGTATCACCTTCCTCTACCACGCATGACACACAAACGTTATAATCAGCGTCCTTTTTGTCTAAGTAATTACTTATTGCTTTATAACCTCCAAAGGCACATACAGCAACTAATACTCCTGCTATAGCCTTACCTGCAATTTTTTTAATCTTAACTTTTTTAGCTTGTATAGGTTTTCTATTATTTTTTTTATAAACCTTATAATTTATTACTGATTTATCCTTCTTTTTAGCATCAAAACCGTCTTCGTCTTTGTAATTAACTTCAGCTTCTTGATTATTAGTAACCAAACGATAAATATTACTATCATTTACTTTTTGTTTTAATTCTAATGAATGCTCATTAACCATATCAGTAAACGAATATTCAAACCGTGATGCTTTATCATATGCTTGTTTATCAGCAATCATTTTATTATATTCGGTCATTATGTTTTCCATTACTTTTTGAGACTCAGGATTTTTGTTTCTCTTTAATAATCCTTCTAATATTTCTATCCTCTCATCTATTCTTTCTTTTGATGAGCCAACAGGAAGGCCAATCAAACTATATAAACAATCTGCTCTCATAATACCTCCTAGTATCTATCTAAATAATACCAATTTTATTGTTTAATGTCAAATAAATAAAAAGAAGTATAAGTAATTTATACTTCTTGAATTACGGTAATTATCATTGGTTTACACTCGGTTTCATCATACAAGTACTTACTTAATCTATCTCTTATACCAAGTTTAATCTTGTTATACTCAACGTAATTGTCGGTTGTGTTTTCATTAATAACTTCTAACGAAATTCTTTTCATTTCATCTATTAAATCAGCACTTTCCTTAACGTAGATAAAACCTCTTGTTAATATTTCTGGCATTGCTAATATTTCTTTAGTTCTTTTATCTAGGGTAGCACAAATAATTACGATACCATTATCTGATAACAACTCCCTATCTTTTAAAACCAATTCACCAATGTCTTGTGACGAATTACCATCTATTAAAACATCATCTACTTTTACTCTTTCATGTACGTCTTTTAGTTCCCCATTAACAAAGTTAACCACGTCACCATTTTGCTTTAGTAAAATATTTTCTTTTTTCATACCGACGTGACTAGCACATTTAGCGTTAGCAACCATGTGCCTGTACTCACCGATAACTGGCATGTAATACTTAGGATTCATTAAATCAAGCATAAGCATTATATCCTCACTTGAAGCATGGTGAAGAAGATTATCTTTTCTAGACATCGTTACGACCGATGCGCCTAACTTAGAAATATCATCAACAACCTTAATGGCAAGCTTTTCGTTATAATCATTAATAGGTTCCATAAAAAGGAAAGTATCAGTTGGTTTTACTTTAACGAATTTATCATAACCATTTATTATTCTGTTTAAGTTCATAAACGGTTTTTCTCTTTCGTTAGAAATTAAAATTATCGCGTCTTTATCGTTTATGTTACTAAGATCACCAATCCTATCACGATCAAACTTAATGTAGTTATGATCCAAGATGTTATTAATGATTCCTTGTAATTTATGTCCCATTACAACAACCCTTCTGGTTGTTTTAGATATTTCGTTAAATAACTCTTCCATTCTAGATACGTGAGCGGTAAACACGGTAACGATAATCCTGTTTTCCGTTTTGTTTATGGTATCCCTAATAAGTTTATCTATTCTGTTTTTTGGAGAAGTGTAACCAATTTTATCAGCGTACATTGATTCTCCCATTAAGCATAAAACTCCTTGTTTACCTATGTATGCTAACTTACCAATATCAGCTTTGTAAGGTCCTAACATGGTAGCATCAAATACGTAATTTCCGGTATAAAAAATGGTTCCATCCAAAGTGTTTAAAGCATATCCAACGTTATCTGGTATAGAATGCGTTAACCTGACCGGAAAAATACTATTCTTTCCGAACTTAATTTGCTTATGTGGATCAATCACAACCAAATTGTTATAAGAAATATTAGAGTCATCTAACTCTTTTTTTAACAAATTAGCCGTAAATTTTGTTGCATAGACCTTCAAATTAGGAACTTCCCTTACTATGTCACATACCGCACCCATGTTTTTCTCATGACCATGAGTAATAAATAAACCTTTTATGTTTTTTAAGTTTTCCTTTATGTAATCAAAGTTAGGTATAACGTAATCAACTCCTAAAAGCTTATCACTAGCATACTTTAAACCCGCATCAAAAATAAAAATATCTGAATCAACCTTAACAACATACATGTTTTTTCCTTCTTCGTTAAGGCCGCCCAAAGCAAAAATCTTAATCTTACTCATAATTTCCCTCCTTTCTTTTTAATTAAGCTATATAATTATAACACGTTTTTTAATAAATTACCATAAACAAAAAAAGGGAAATGTTTCCCTTTACTTGATGTGCCCTATGTAATTTTTTTTCTTTCCCCTTTTAATTACGATAACTTCATCACCAATTGCCATACTTTTATTTATTTCAAGATTCTCATCACTAACTTTTTCATCATTAATTGAAATGGAACCAGCATTCAAAAATTCCCTTGCTTCTCTTTTGCTTGAACATATACCATTATCTATTAACATATCGATTAACTTAGTTCCCTCTTCTACGGCAAACGAAGGTACGTCCTTAAACCCAATTAATATCTCTTCTTTACTTAGTTCCTTAACTTTACCACTAAATAGAGCTTCGCTTATCTTAACGGCCTTTTCATACTCTTCTTTTCCGTGAAGATCCGTTATAAATTCCTTTGCTAAAGTCTTTTGTGCTATTCTTTCTTCTTTCTTTTCGTTATGTCTTTTCATTACGTTTTCTATTTCTTCTTTACTTAAGAAAGTAAATACTTTTAGGTATTCCTCTACTTTTTCATCACTTGAGTTTATTAAGTATTGGTACAAAGCATAAGAAGAAGTCTTATTTTTATCAAGCCATAAAGCATTACCCTCACTCTTACCAAACTTATTGCCATTTGAATCAAGGATTAACGGCATCGTAAACGCATAAGCATCCTTACCCAACTTTTTCTTAATAAGTTCAAGTCCGGTTGTTATGTTCCCCCACTGATCAGAACCCTCAACTTGCATTACGCAGTTTTTACTTTCGTATAAATGTAAGAAATCATAACCCTGGATAAGCGTATAAGCAAACTCCGCAAAGGTAATTCCGGTTTCTAGTCTTCTTTCTATAATATCCTTGCTAAGCATGTAATTAACGTTTATGTACTTACCAACTTCTCTTAAAAAGTCAATAAAGTCAAATTCCTTAATCCAATCATAATTATTTACGATGGTAACATTACCACCAAAAACATCACTTACTTGTTTTTTTATTCCTTCTAGGTTTTTATTTAGCGTTTCCTTTGATATTATTTCTCTTTCTGCCGTAGGCCTTGGATCTCCTATAAGACCAGTTGCACCTCCGATTAAAAGAATTGGATGATGTCCTGCCTTAGCTAACCTTTTTGCGGTAACAAGTGATGAGTAATGTCCTATGTGCAAACTATCTGCGGTAGGGTCCGTTCCCCAGTAAAACGTTGCATCACAACCATTAATAATTTTTTCCAAATCTTCTCCTGCAGTATCCTTAATTAAACCTCTCCATTTTAATTCCTCGAACAAAGTCATTTTTATCCCTCCTTTAATAAAAAAAGTTCATCCTAATTAAAGGATGAACTTAAAAGTCCACGGTACCACCTTTATTCTAGATAATAATTATCTAGCAACTTTAAAAGTTAACGCCTTAATACGATTTAGCTCCAAAACCGTAATTCATTCATAACTAACTTTATGTTCGCACCAACCACATAATCTCTTCATAATTAGCTATAAACTACTCTAATTCCTTCATCACTAACACATATATTTTATTATTTTATTAACATAAAGTCAATCTTATTTTTTCTCGCCTTTTCTAAGAACATAAACATGGTTATTTAAAAGCTTATCATTAACTTTTTGTAAAAGCATTTCAAACACATAAAAAGATAAATGCTTAAAACTCCTTGAAATAAACCTTATGTCTTCCGCTGTTGCTTTAGTATATTCTAATTTGTTAGCTACACCATTTGAATCATAAACTAAATCGTCTATTAAAACCGCGCATTCAAGATAATTATTTTTTATCATTATGTTAGAGCCTGGAAAATAATAAAGTAAAATCTCACAAAGATCAGAACTATATACCCTAAATAAGTCTTCCATGCTAAAACCAAAAAACTCAGTTAAATTATTTTCTTCTATAGTTTCTTGCATGGACTCTTTTATCGTTTCAATCATTTTTATAGGATCGTTCAATTTTATCACCAATATATAATATGAAATTATAAATTAGTAAGTTAAATAAAAACTACATAATTATTTAATATGTAGTTTTTTAATACCATATTTACTGTTTTTGAGTGAAGTTAAATTGATAAGTTCCCTCAATTTTATAATTAAAGTTTCCAGAACCAGTTACCAATTTATTAAAATATGGAAATATAAGAACATATAAAGTATCTCCTGGTTTTACTATGATAGAATTACCGTCTTCACTAGTTATTTCTGAAATTTGATCTTCAGAACCCGTCCAGAAGTTAAATTTGGTACCATCACTTTTTTCATAACCTATAGGCGCAACTGATATTTCAAAAACATAAGGTACAGAATCATTAACACATTCACTTTCTTCAAAAGTATCGTTTGCGTTAGCATCATAACAAGTTTTAACATTACTTGTAAGACCAGTATCTAAGTTTAAATAAGCATCTATGCTTCCTTCGTTTTTCATTTTAACCGTAAAAGACCTTTGTGCACCTGGATATTTTAAACCTGTGCTAAAAGTCATTGTTTTATCATCTACAGAACATTGATCATTTTCATAGCCATTATCTTCATCCATCATCATATCCTCTGCAGAAGCAATTGATGTATCTAGACCAGGTTGACATGTCATGGTCATGTTAAAATCTCCCTTAGCAGTTGCCGTTCCGTTTATTTTTAAAGTATCTGAAAATAACGCGTATCCTACCGATACTGCTAGTATTAGTGCGATAACACCTATTATTATCATGTTTTTCTTTTTCATATCTTTACTTTCTCCTTTATCATAACTTAAGAATATCATAAAACTTGCTGACAATCAAGATTTTAGTTTGTTCTAAAAAAAATTATTAAAAAAAGAGATTATGCATCTAATGATAAAATCTCTTTAAAATAACTATCAAATTGCTCTTTTACTCCAAATAACTCATCTTGAACTAAATCTTTTATAATTAAATAGCTTTGATATAAAGGATAAGATTCTAGTTTTTTGTATAAATCTCTTATTTCTTTTTCCACCATTTCATCTTTATTATTTGTTGCTATTTTTTGTAATCTTTTTATTCTGGTAATAATATTCATTATTTCTTCATTGGATTCTAGTTGCTTTTTTGCATTTACGAAATCTTTATATAGTTTACTATTTTCAAATGAATCAAACAGATTATCTATATTTAAAGCTATATCATCCATCTATTTCACCATCTAAACTCCATGTTTTAGCATCGGTTATTTTAACGTTTATTATTTTTCCAATAGATGATTTATCAGCTTTTACGTTAACTAATTTCATGGTATCAGTATAACCCGCAACCATAGAGTTATCTTTTTGACTTTCTCCCTCTATTAAAACCGGAACAACTTGTCCTACCAATTTTTCGTTTGCTTCTAAGGCATATTTATTTATAACCTCATTTAATTCATGAAGCCTTTGTTCTTTTTCTTCTAATGATACATCATCTTTCATCTTAGCAGCAGGAGTGCCTTCTCTAGGAGAATATATAAACGTAAAAGCAGAATCAAACTTACACTCACGAGCTAGTGACAACGTTTCTTCAAAATCTTCTTTCGTTTCTCCAGGGAAACCTACTATTATATCAGTTGTAATGGAACAGTTTTTTACCTTGTTTCTAATCTTGTTATATAACTCAATGTATGATTCTTTAGTATACCTTCTTCCCATAAGCTTAAGTATTCTGCTAGAACCTGATTGAACTGGTAAATGTATATAGTTACAAATATTATCATACTTTGCTATTACGTCTATCATGCTATCAGTAAAATCCCATGGATGAGAAGTTACGAACCTTACCCTATCAATTCCGGTTTTTGCTACGTCCTCAAGTAAGTTTTCCATTTTATAATCCATGTCTTTAAAATCCTTACCATACGCATTGACGTTTTGACCAAGTAATGTTACTTCCTTATATCCTTCTAGCTTTAATTTTTTTACTTCTTCTATAATGTCTAAAGGAAGCCTACTTCTTTGTTTTCCCCTGGTATAAGGAACGATGCAATAAGTACAAAACTTATCACAACCATACATTATGTTTACCCAAGCTTTATACTTAGAATCTCTTTTTGATGGAATGCCTTCAATTACGTTACCTTCGTTAGACCATACGTTTACTTCAAGCTTTTTAGTACGCATATGCTCCTTAAGAATTTCTGGTAATTTATGAATGTTATGGGTTCCAAATACGAAATCCATCCATTTATACTTAGAAATTATTTCATCAACAACGCTTTCTTCCTGACTCATGCATCCCGCAAGACCTACTAATAGGTCTTTTTTTGTTTGCTTTAAATGCTTTATTCTACCAAGCATCCCAAAAGTTTTATTGTGAGCATTTTCTCTTATTGCACACGTGTTAAGTATTATTAAATCCGCGTCATTATAATCATTAGCCTTACTGTAACCCATATCTTCTAGTATTGCACTTATCATTTCACTATCATGCTCATTCATCTGACAACCATAGGTTTTAACAAAGTATCGTTTATTTAAACCCATGTTTTTAGCTTCTTTTGGAACATGATACTCATTTCTTAAGATTTTTATATCTTCTTTGTTTCTTTTTTTAGCTTCTTTAAAGTTTGGCTTTAACATATAAATCACCCATTTCTATCTACAAATTATAACATAAATACAAAAGAAAAAACATCCTACTTATAATAGAATGCTTAATTCTTATGTTTATTTAGCACCTTGCATTGTTCTTGTTTCTTTAGCATATCTAAATCTTCATAAACCTTTTTATCAAAATTTAATAATACCTTAATTAATAAAGATTCAAACGTTTCTTTATTATTAATTCCCATGTTAACGTAATACGAAACCAGGTTATCAATAACGTTTTCTAAAACACTTTTTTCTAAAACATCATTTGGAATTGTTTGCTTATATTTCAAAGCCATATCTTTTATATCCTGCTCTTGGTATAAAGTATTTATCATATTAATTCTTCTCATTAATGCGCTTCTAACAGCCTCTTTTGTATCAGTTTTTCTTTGCTTCAAATATTTAGTTTTAAAATATTTATCATACGTTTCTTTTAATTCTTTTTCTGCCAAGGAACGCGGATAACATGCATCAAGATTTCGTAAAACTTTTTCAACGTAAAATTCATTTTCATAGTATTCATCAGTTTTATAAGAATTACCTTCTATTTTTTCTCCAACATAACCATCAAAATACATAACTAATCTAGTGTTTATATACGAACCAGGATTTTTACTTTTACTACCATTTAAATATGCTTTTAAGTAATCTTGGTATTTTTTATCAATCCTTTTCTTTAAATCTTCATCAGTTAAATAAGTTATTGGGCTATATCTATCATAAATTATTTTTTTTACGTAAGAATAGGTATTATAAATAAGATTATAATTTTCTTCACTATATCTTCCTTCATCTATGATAGCTTTAATTTTTTCTTTTGTTTCAAAATATTTTGTTGTAAGTTTTTTTATAATTATAAGTTCAATATTTTGATTAACCGTGGTAATTTCTTTTAAACTATCCAAAACAAAACTTTCGTAATTATTGACCAAGCAATCATACATTTTGTTATTTTTATATTTCTTAAATAAATAACGATATTTATTAGAAAAATAATTTAAAATTTTATCGTTTAATCCCATCATTATCATGTATCGTTTAATTAAATTTTCTTTATCCTTAAAGTATACCTTTTCTTCTCGTTGAATGGTGTTTAGCATGGATACCCTTATATCAACATGACCATTTACGGCTTTTTTTAACCTAGTTTCAATAAATAAATAGCAAAATTTTCTTAACTCTTCTTCACTAAAAATCATGTTATATTTAAATACGCGATTATAAAAATGATTTCCGTAATGATTAACTACCAAATAAAAATTCTCTTTATCCTTCACAGAAACACTACTTCCTATAACGTTTTTTCGTTTATGATATTTAAATAGGGCATTAGCTTTTTTGTTTAAAAAAGAGTCTAAGTTGTCTTTTATACCATTTTTTATGTAATATTCAATTAAAGAAGGAACTAATTCCACCATTTTTTCCGCAGCTTCTTCTCCGTATTTTTTTCTTACGTTAGCCTTAAGTATTGGACTATAATGGGCATCTAAGTATTCAAATCCCAAGTAATTATCTTGTCTTGCCAACTTTATCATATCTTTTACTTTCATACAATTACCCCCTTGTTTTTAACGAGCAATATGTTAACATAAAAACCAAATTAAATCAACAAAAAAGAACTTATTTAAGTTCTTTAATCCATCTTTTATAATCTTTGCCACGCTCTTCAAAATTCTTGTAAGTATTATAACTAGCTGCTGCTGGCGACAAAACGCATGAGTGGTTTTTAGGGGTACATAAGTAAGCGTTTTTTACCGCGTCCTTCATATCTTTTGCTTTAATAAGCTTTTTTGTACAACCAAGTTTTTCTAATTCATCACACATTATGTAACCAGTATCCTTTAAAAATATTAAGGTTTTTAAATCATTATTATCATTTAAATACTTAGTTAAATCACTTAAATCAAGACCCCTATTCATACCCCCAATTATGACGGTACTGGTGTTTGGAATTGATTTAATGCAGTTAATCGTTGCCGCTGGAATGGTTGCAATTGAATCATTATAAAAAGTTATTCCGTTAAACGTTCCAACAAGTTCCATTCGGTGTTCAAGTGGTTTAAATTCATCTATTAAATCAGATACCACGTTTAAATCTAAACCTAATACGTCACAAACACAAATGCATGCCGCAACGTTATACAAATTATGGTCACCCAAAAGATTTCTTTTTCTAGTCCTATCATATACTTTTATTTTATCGTCATTTTTTACCAAATAAAGAGCATCTTTTTCAATTGCTATACCAGTTTTAACTTTCTTAGAGTCACACGAAAACTCATACGAATATAAGGAAGGTTTAAACCATTTTAAAGAATCCTTACTATCTAGTCCCCAAACGCTATAATCACCATCTTTTTGGTACTTAAAAATATTTAATTTAGCTAATTGATAATCTAAGTATGACTTATAAAGATCTAGGTGTTCTTCATAAATATTTAAAAGAACACTTATATTAGGCGAGGCATTTACGAACTGAAGCTGATGGCAACTTAACTCTAACACCACCAAAGTATCTTTGGTAATATTTTCTATTTCATCAAAAACGGGAATACCTATGTTACCTAATAAAACCGTACGTTTATTCATGTTTTTCAAAACGTAATAAATTAAAGATGAGGTCGTGCTTTTACCCTTAGTTCCCGTAACACCAATAGTAAGACAATTAGCATGCTTTAAAAACAAATCTATTTGTGAAGTTATTTTATCCTTAAAACCATCATAGTTAACATGTTTAAAATTAACCCCTGGAGACTTTATTATTAAATCATAACTATCCAAATCATCAAGGTAGCTATCACCTAAAACAAACTCAAGATTATGATCTTCTTTTAATTCAGGATTATTGTTAATAAGTTCTTTGTTTGCGTCCCCTATTGTTAATTTCTTATCTTTTAAGTATTTTCTTATTAAACTATAAGTTGATTTACCTTCTCTACCAAATCCTAAAATCAGTACTTTTTCCTTACCATTTATATCATTTATTATGTTATCAATCATTATTAAGCTCCTTTACTACTAATTTCAAAAGTTCTTCTGGAACGTTGTTATTTTCATCAATATTCGTAAGAATATCACAACTTGGTTTTGAAACCCTATAATTTTCTTTATAGTAACTTAATAAATAAGGTAAGTTATCTTTCCATTTTTCTATTAAGTTGTTAATCGCGAACAAAACTTCATTTACCGTACCAACACATTCAAATGGCTTATTATCGGTTTTACCAGCAAGTTCAAGAAAATAAGTTAACATTTCTTTTTTATCAAGTAGGTTTTCACCAAAAATTTTAACCATTTCATCTTGATTAACAAAGTTACTCATCAAAATATAAATAAATAAACATTTTGCACAAGATAGGCACCAACCATCTTTTTTTCCGATGTTTTTCCTTTTTCCACCGTTATTACAACTAATAAAATGGTTAAAGTACTTAGGATACTTTGTAAAAATCTTCATGATTTGAAGCTCGTTAAGTGGTCTTAACAAACTGAAGTACTCTATTTTATCAGTTAAATATTTCTTTGTATAATACCTAAAATCATTTTCAAACTCAAGGCTCTTTGAATATTGATGATTAATATTAGTTCCTTTTACACTTGCTTCGTTAGCACTTGATTCGTTTGATAAAACAACGCACTTTATACCATTTACGTATGCCGTTAAGTAAGCTATAAAAGCAATACAGCTCGATAGTGGTGTATGACCGTTTAAAAAGCCTTTGTTATTTAATTCAATTATTTTTTTATCAAATAATCTTTCCACGTTTATTACGTCTTCTTTTTTTATACCAGCAGTGTAAGCGCCGTCGAAACACACTTTTCTATTATTTATAATAAAAGCTTTTTTATTTGGCACGTTTTTTAATATTTCTAAAGAAGTAAGTGAATCCTTTCCGCCACCTACCGCTACTAAGTAACCATCATAAGTGTTATTATCATAAATTTTTTCGTAACTTTCTCCCCCACTTGTAACGGTTACAAAATCATCATACTTAGCATTTATTTTATTTACGTAAAAAAACTCTCCCAAGCCATTATAAATAAGCTTCTTTACCCAATTTGTTTGCTCTTCATTAAGAGTGCCGCACGCTATTATTATTTTAGGAGAGCAAGTAGCCTTCCAATAACTTGGTATTTCCGCTAATCCAGCGCTAAATATAATCTTATTTAGCAAGGATTTATCGTAATTTACCTTAGTAGTTTTTGGAACTTTTAAAGTAGGATTAAATCTTTCTAAACCCTTTATTTCAAAATCATAAGTGATAAACAACTCGTTATCATTATCCTCTATTTTAAAACCGTGATAATAAAATAACGGGTACTTTTCTCTTAATTCATTATACTTATCCATTTATATCAACTCCAAACAAAAAAAGTAATACATTCTATAAATAATTATAGCACAATATTACTTTTTTTTAATATCATCATTATTTATTATTTTAAAACGTCATACATAAGCCCTTTATAATATTTCCATGCTAAAACTCTAAACGCCATTTTATCGATTAAAGACTCACCTATGTCCCCGTTTTCTAAAGCATATTTTACTTTACTTATCGCACTTTCATAATCCGTTACGATAATCAAATCATTACCTGCTAAAATAGCTTTAATAACCGCATTACCATCAGTTATTGCACCCATGTCTAAATCATCAGTAATTATTATCCCAGTAAAAGAAAGTTCGTTTCTTAAAACGTTATGAACGGTAGCAGATAAAGAGGCAGGATTATCTTTATCAAGTGCAGGAACCGTGTTATGAGAAACCAATACCGCTTCTGCCCCTGCTTTTATACCCGCTTTAAATGGCGGAATATCATCTTCCATAATGGCAGAATAAGTTCTGTTATCAGTAGTAGATGACGTATGCGTATCAGCGTTATTTCCATAACCAGGAAAGTGTTTTAAGGTGTATGAAACACCAGTGTTTTTTGAACTTTCAATTACCGTCTTAGCATACTGTGATGTAACGGAGGTACTTTCTTTTATTGTTCTTTCGTACATATAGCTATCTGGATCGGTTGCAACATCAACAACCGGTGCTAAATTAACGTTTATTCCCAAGCTTTTTAAGACTTCACTTTTATAAATGGTATCTTCTCTTATAGTGTCCATCCCACCAGATTGATATAACTGTGAAGGTGACTTAAATGGTTCTTGTACTATGTTTTTATTACTGCTTAACCTAGATACATCGCCACCTTCTTCATCGGTAGCTATTAAAAGTGGGATATTCGCACTTTCTTGATACTCATTAATCATGTTAATTACATCTTCTTTTGTCTTATCTTTAAAATCCCTTTCAAATAACAAATATCCACCAAAATAATACTTTTGTAAATCAGATATTTGGTTTTCACTTGGTACTCTAACTAAAAATATTTGTCCTATTTTCTCGTCTTGTGACATCGTCTTTAGCTTATTATATGCCATTTGGTAAAACTCGCTAAACATTCCGTTATCATTTAGTGAAGAGGGAACATCACCATCGTCATTGTACGCGTTAGCACTTATTATAGAAGCACTTTGCGTTTCTTTATTTTTGTCTAAAGTACCGCTATATTTAATCTCAACGTTTTTTCCAACTTCAAAAGGCTCATCATCAACACCCTTAAAAGTATATATAACGTTATCTTGGTCAGATACTTTTACATAATCAGAATTAACTTCTAAAACAGTTGCTTTCATGGTGCCGGTTTTTTCAGTAGTAGTTGTGTTATTTTTTACTAAAAACGTTGTTAACACAACAAATAATATTATTGATAAACAAATAAGTATTTTCTTTTTCATAATCATATCCTTTCGCTTCATATTAAATGATATGAAAAAAATATTTATATTATTTAGAAATGTTACAATTTTAATTTTCTATTTTTTGTTAGGTAAAAAAACCTTATCTAAGTAACACTTGCCGCATAACGGAACGTACTCTGTATTTTCATTTTCATTATCTATTACAAATTCATCACCATAAAAAACAAAATGCCCGTTTACTTTTCTTGCGTTAAACCTTGCCTTTGTACCACATGAACATATTGTTTCTAGTTCTTTAAGCTTATCAGCAAGTTCGAACAGCCTTTTAGAGCCTTCAAAAAACTCTGACTTAAAGTTAGTTTTAAGCCCAAAACAAATAACTAGAATATTCATTCTTTTTGATATATACCATAAATCTTCTACTTGTTTTTTGGTTAAAAACTGAGCTTCATCAACAAGTATGGCATCTAATCCCATGATCATTGGTAAATACTTATCACAAATTAATCGCTCGTCTTTATGTAACTTTATTTGTACTTTTCTTTTTGGACCCACCCTAGAAACTAAGTAATCGCCACCCTTAGTATCAATAACCGACTTAATTAAAATAACCCGTTTACCATTTTCTTCATAGTTATAAGCCATTTGAAGTACTGCCATACTTTTACCAGAGTTCATCGTACCATACCTAAATTCTAAATTAGCCACGTAAATCACATCCTACCATACCATTAAAATATCACTAATCAGTTTCTTTGTAAACGTTTTAAGAAAATGTTTTCATCGGTTGACAATAAGTTTTCTTCTTCGTGTTTAAAATCGGAAAATATTTTATATTCTTTTTAGTTATTTCATTATCTCTTATAATTATCATTTTAAATATGCTCTTTAGTTAAGCAAGCACGATGATTTTTTATGTTTATATTATAATAAGCATCATCATAAGTTACATCTTTTATTACGTTTATAAAAGGAGGAATTTTAGCACCATCAAACGCCTCTAAAACGTAAGTACCATCTTCAAAATAATCTAACTTATAGATGCTTTCTTCATAAACAAAACACGTTCTTTCTTTATTAACTTCATTTATTATCATTCTTTGTTCTAAAAGCCTTTCATAAATGTTTTTGTCAATCTTTTCCTCTACTATTACTTTATTTTTCCCATAATTATTTTTCTTAACCGTTATGTAATAAGTACTATCTTTACCCAAAGTTCTTTTTCTTAACCTTATTTCACAATCTTTATCAGTACTTAAATACGTTTGCTTTATTTTTAAAGTTACCACTTGCTTTTTATCTAGCTCTTCCTTTGCATCAGGTTTTAACGTAACCAAATACTTTCTTTCTTTTCTTACAGGTGTTTTAAAGTACTCTTTTATCGTGTTAATTACCCTTTGCACTTTATTTTCAAAATCAGTACTATTGTCTACTACCTTAAAATTATTATGAAAACTCCAAGCTTCTTGGCACATATCATCCCGTATAATCGCCTCTTTTATTCCTTCTTTTCTAGCTTTATTATTTTCCGTCGTATAAAATTGTGGTGCTCCTTTAGCTACCGTATTAAGATGAATAACCATATCATAGTTATCCATAAGTTTAAGCTTTGACAAATTATATTTATTTAATAACCCATCAAACTGCCTATTACTTAAGAATGATTTAATATCAAATACACCTCTGTCACAAAGAATTATACATTTTTTGTTAAGTAATTTTGCAACCTTTTCAAAGCTTTCTTCTTCAACTAGTTGCTGCTTTAAAAGTATGTCTTCAAAATCAATCATACTAATGTTATCTTCTCCAAAAGGTTTTACACCACTATTAATAAACCTTGTTGCTATCTCATTAATTATAAATACTTTGTATCCAATATCAGTAAACTCTCTTTCAATCCTAGCAAGAGCGGTGGTTTTCCCGCCACAAGGTCCTCCGGTTAAACAAATTTTAGCTACTAGCATATTAATATATCCTTTCTATTGTTTTACTTTTTAAATCAAGTTTATGAACAGACGCATGCGTAACATCAAAACTATCTTTATACATGTCTGGTTTTTTATTATTTAATAAGTAATAAATCATGTTTATTACTCCCCTATGTGTTACTAAAAGGTTATCATCCCACGTGTCAATAACTAACATTAACCTTTCTATTCTAAAGTATAAATCCAAAAGTGATTCACCATTAGGAAAGGTATCATAAATGGTTAAATCCTTTAAAAAAGTATCATCTTTAAGAACCATTTTAGGTAGTCCATTATAATCCCCTTTATTTTGTTCCCTTAAAAGCGAAGTATAGATAATTTTTTTATTAAAATCTTCGTTAATTATTTTTGCTGACTCGCTTGCTCTTTTAATGTCGCTTGAAACAATATCTTTAAAAGATATGTTTTCAGCTATAAAATTTCTGGCTTCTTTAATCTGTTTTATTCCTTCTTTCGTTAAACCTTCATCACTCCATCCCCCAATTTTAGACTCATCATCAAGTCCGTGCCTTAATAAATATATCATTTTCCCTCCTTGTGTATTTTTTACACATAATGTTTTATTTTAAAAACGTATGTAATACGTTTTAAAATATCTTTTTAGCTGCTACATTTGCCTTAAACCTGTATAACTTAGCGGGTTTACTACCGTTTTGACTTATTGTTTTATTAACGTCTTCTACCAAACCCAAACTAATAATTTTTTTTCTAAAGTTCCTCCTATCAAATTGTTTTTGTAATATTGTCTCGTATGTTCTTTGAATCTCAGGCATCGTAAATTCATTTGGAAACAAAGTTTTAAGTATGTTGCTTTCCGTTATTTTTTCTTTTAATTTAATAATTCCCTCATTAAGTATCTTATTATGGTTAAAAGCAAGCTCAGGAACGCTATTAATGTTAAACCAAGAAGCATCACTGGTGTTTTTATTTTCTTTTATCAAGGTAGCCTTACTTGCATCAATAACACCCAAATAACACACCGCGATCATTCTCATATCAGGAGTTTTATCAATTTCATCATAAGTTCCAAACTGAAATAAGTTTACTTTGCTAAGTCCTGTTTTTTCAAATATTTCTCTTATTGTTCCATCCTCTAAAGTTTCGTTATTATATAGTGCTCCACCTACTAGCCCCCACATGTTTTCATATGGCTTGTTTTTTCTTTTAATCAAAAGTACCTTAACTTGGTTATCAATAACGGTGAAAATGGCACTTATAACATGTATTCCTTGATTTTGATATAATTTATTTCCTATCCTCATCCTTACCTCACAATTATATTATATGTGTATTTTTTACACTTGTCAACATTTTTTTATTAATAAATAAAAAATAAGCCCATCAAAAACATTATTTAACGTGCTTATTTTGTCTAATAACTTTACTCATTACATCTAAATTATCAAAGGTTATACCAACGTATTCATCATCCATCACTAACCTACTAGCTTTATTACAACTATTCAAGTAGTATCTTTCTAGTAATGCAACATCTTCATCAGTTTTTATCATCCCTTCAAAAAACGTTTCTTTTGATATTTCGAACTTTTTTAAATAAGTTTCTAAACATCTATTGGATAAAAAACTAGCAACTACTGAATTAACTTCTTCCGTAGGTATTGTTTTTCTTACTTCTACCATATTTTTTCTCCTTTCTTAATTTATTTAACTTAATTATTCATTAAAAAATCACCATAAAAATAGCGATGTTACTAATTCTATCATATTTATAAATACATTGCAAACGTTTTTTTAACAAAAAAAGAAATGACGTACATTTCTTTTTATTTTTTTGGTACGATCATTTCTTTTCCGCCCATGTATGGCCTTAATGCCTCTGGTATTAAGACACTACCATCTTTTTGTAAATTATTTTCTAAGAACGCTATTAACATTCTAGGTGGTGCAATAACGGTGTTATTCAAAGTATGGGCATACTCTTTTGTTCCATCTTCTTTTTTATACCTTATTCCAAGTCTCCTTGCTTGAGCATCAGTTAAGTTTGAGCATGAACATACTTCAAAATATTTTTGTTGTCTTGGGCTCCATGCTTCGATATCACATGAACGGTATTTTAAGTCCGCTAAATCACCAGAGCAGCAGACTAACTTTCTAACTGGTATATCTAAACTTCTAAAAAGTTCAACAGAGTAGCTCCACATTTTTTCATACCAAGCTTCACTTTCTTCTGGCTTACAAACAACGACCATTTCTTGTTTTTCAAACTGGTGAATTCTGTATACTCCACGCTCTTCTATACCATGTGCCCCAACTTCTTTTCTAAAACATGGTGAATATGAAGTCATGGTAATTGGTAGTTCTTCTTCCTTTAACAATTGATCCTTAAACTTAGCTATCATAGAGTGTTCAGAAGTACCTATAAGGTATAAATCCTCACCCTCTATCTTGTACATCATGTTTTCTTTTTCCTCAAAAGACATAACCCCGTCAACGGCATCAGAATGAATCATGTATGGTGGAATACA
Source organism: uncultured Bacilli bacterium (assembly GCA_944329425.1). Classification (GTDB taxonomy): domain Bacteria; phylum Bacillota_I; class Bacilli_A; order RF39; family UBA660; genus Aphodocola. Next base: position 36,429 of record CALVIG010000006.1, on the reverse strand, counting down.
GTAAGTAAATCCCTTATCTATCATAAAATCCCTTGCGTAAGCTAAAACCGCTGAATGTAGTCTTGCAATATCACCCATTAGATAATAAAATCCGTTTCCACTAACCCTACCTGCAGCATCTTTATCCAAACCGTTAAAACTAACCATTATTTCTGCATGATAAGGAACATCAAAATCAGGAATCTTTGGTTCACCAAATCTTTTTTCCTCAACGTTTTTAGAATCATCTTCCCCAATTGGAACATCATTTGCTATTATGTTTGGAATTACCATCATTCTTTTTTTAATTTCTTCTTGTAAGTGTTCTTCCTCTTCTTCTAACTTAGGTATCATTTCTTTTATCTTAGAAACTTCATCTTTTACGTTATTAGCTTCATCGATTTTTTTATCACGCATTAAGTTTCCAATTTCTTTACTTAAAGAATTAACCCTACTTCTAGCTTCGTCAGCTTCGGTTTTTACCTTACGGTACTTAATATCCATATCATAAACTTCATCAACTAATGGTAATTTATGATCCTGAAACTTCTTTTTAATGTTTTCTTTTACTAACTCCTTGTTTTCTCTTATAAGTTTAATATCTATCATTATTTCATCTCCTTTAATTTGTTTAATATTTTTTCATATGAAGGCATATACCTTTTTTCTGCCCTTTCATAATCCTTAACCGACGGATCTTTTATCCTGGTTAAATCAATGTTATTTTCTAAATCCGCTAGTTTAACTTCCAGTGCTTCCTTAGAACCGTTTTCAACGATGTTATCAATATAATCTTTGTATTCTCCCGGTTTAACCCTAGTTAGAACATCAACATCATTAACAATCTTTAAAGAAAAACCTATGTCTAATAACTCTTCTTTAGATACTTTTTTATCTTCCATCACGTCATGTAAAAGTGCAATCACTTTTTCTTCTTCAGTAAAAACGTTACTATATACGTATAAAAGATGAATGAAGTACGGGTGTCCTCCTTTATCAGTATCGTTTTTAAATAACTGAGTAGCTATTTCTAATGCCTTATATATTAAATTATCACTTTCTTTTAACTCTTCATATTTTTCATTAGTAAAATAATCTTTTAACATGATTATCTATTCACCTTACTTTCTATAGTAACTTCTTCAAACCTATATTTTTGTTTTACATCAGGATACTTTTCATGATCAACTTCTGACAAAAACATATCAAGCGGTCTTGCGTAAAGGGAGCAATCTTCATACAACCTTCTATATATAACTAATTGTTCTTTTGTTTCAGTATGAGTTGCTACATCTTCTACGAAGTACAAATCTCCTTTAAAATGCCTATATATACTATTTAACTTTATTTTTCTCAAATTTAACCTCCTATAAGCAAAAAACTACCAAGATAAAGGAGTGCCTTGGCACGGTACCATCCTTCTTGATAGTCTTAATTAGCATAACGGTTCTAACCGCAGGCGCTTTTAACACCCGTCTTAGAAGTAGATTCACTAAACACTTTTATTATCTTACACCAACCGATAACTCTCTTTAAAAAAGGTGTTTTAGCTACTAATCTTCATCATCGATTTAATATTACAGAATTATTATAACACACAAAATACATAAATAAAGTATAAAATCACTTCTTTTTTATATTATATTTCTACGTTATGATAAACCTTTTGAACGTCTTCAACGTCATCTAACATGGTAAGTAATTTTTCAAAGTTTTCCTTATCTTCACCACCCAAAGTAACCATTTCGTTTGGTAAATAAGTTACTTCATCAACTAAGAATTCTGCATCAGGTTTACTTGATAAAATAGCGTCTTTTATTTTATATAAATCAGCTGGGTCACCATAAATAGATACGTTATTATCGCTTTCTTCTATTTCTTTAGCGTTAACTTCATTCATTAATAAAGCTTCCATTGCTTCATCTTCACTCATGTCCTTTACGATAACTACCGATAAATGTTCATACATATGAGCTACGCACCCAGAAACACCCATCTTCCCTTTTGATTTAGTAAAAGCGTTTCTAACTAAGCTTACGGTTCTGTTAACGTTATCCGTTAAGCAATCTACCATAACCGTTGCACCACCGGATGCGAAACCTTCGTACCTAACCGAAGTATAACTTTCATCTACCCCGCTATTTACTTTATCTATCGCTCTTTTTATAACTTCTTGAGGCACTTGCTCTTTTTTTGCTTTTTCAATTAAATGTCTTAGACTCAAATTACCATTTGGGTCAGTACCACCTTGTTTAGCTACTTGATAAATTTCTTTTGCATAACTTGAGTATACCTTAGCTTTTTGAGCACCTGTTTTAGCTTTACTTGCTGCTATATTTGGAAATCTTCCCATTATATCACCTCTTTATATACTTTTTATATGATACTTTATTTTATGATTTTTTTCAAGTACTGTATAAAATTTAAAAAGTAAGCTAATAACTACAATAGGTGATAACATGATAAAAATAATTGAAAAAGAAGCATTAGATGACAATTTTATAATAAAAGCTTTAGCAAGCAACATAAGCTTACATGATAGAATATGTTTTTCTAAGAAAAATATTTATTATTTTGGTAATTATAAATCAGAATATTTAAATAAAATTAAAGAAAAATTATTAAAAAACAAAAAAAGCATAATAAAAGCAATAGAAAGTGGGGTTAAGTTTATTATATGTGGTAACAGTAATGAACTATTTAATAACCAGTTTAATAGAAATAATTTAAATTTATATACCTGTTTTGATTCATCTATGTTTAAAAAGAGATTAAAAAAACTAAAAATTAAAAAAAGGAAGAAAAGTGATGAATTAATAAACGTATATGATTTAAAAAAAAGTATACCTAGCACTAATTTTAAGTATAAAAACTTGCTATGCATAAATAATGAAGATGATTTTAACAAAATAATAAAAAAGCTTTTTTAAAGCTTTTTTACTTTGTCATACTAACTTTAAAAGGAGACTTAAAGTTAGGGTCATTTTTTTCTTTATACTCAAATAATAAGTTAATTAAAAAGTATAAAACCAAAATTAAAATAACTATCTCAAGTACGTTTATAACGTTTTTTAAAACTGGGTTTAATCCAGATTTTTTATCTTTTTGATAACTACCACAATTTTTACAATAAGTATCAGTATCAAATATCTTTTCCCCACAATTAGAACAATACTTGTTTCCACTTACAATTACTTCTTTTATAACTGGTACGGTTTTAACCTGAGGTTTTACTTCTTCTTTATGAATTTCTTTTTCAACTTTTTTTACCTCAAAAGGTTCATAAGCTTGTTCTTCAGTTTTGATTTGATTACTTTTTTTATTAGTTAAAGCAAATAAAACTTTAATTAAAAAGTACAATACAAAAAAGCTTACCGAAATATACAAATATACCCTTAAATTAGATAATATTTGAAGCGTGGTTAAAGAATTATTGGTAACCCTATAGTTAAACACGTTTAACAAGTATATTATTGCGGCGCTTATTGCAATACCAAGCGGAATAAATGTTAAAGTCTTTTTCAATGTTAACCCGCCTCCTTTAAAAAGTTCTTTTATAAATGACTTTATTATAATCATTTTATTAAAAAAAGCAAGTTATTATTACATAACTTACTGTCTATTCAAGTATTCATCATACGTGCACATCTTATCAACGTATTTTCCGTCTTCCTTAAATTCAATTATACGGTTTGCAACACTATTTACAAGTTCATAATCATATGATGAAAACAAGCATACACCCTTAAAATTCTTCATTCCCTTATTTAAAGAAGTTATTGACTCAATATCTAGGTGATTGGTTGGTTCATCTAAAATTATAACGTTAGCTTTTTTAAGCATCATTCTTGAAAACATAATTCTAACTTTTTCGCCACCCGATAAAACGTTTACTTTCTTTAAAGCATCCTCTCCAGAAAATAACATTCTTCCTAAAAATCCCCTTAAAAACGCCTCTTCTTGTTCCTTTGAATATGGTCTTAAAAAATCAACTAGGTTTACGTTGCTTTTAAAGTATTCATCATGGTCTTTTGGAAAATAAGAATAAGTAATTGTAGTTCCCCATTTAACCGTTCCAGAATCAGGCTCTAGCTCCCCTGTTATTATTTTAAATAACGTGGTTTTTGCAAGTTCGTTTTTACCAACAAAAGCAACCTTATCAGTGTTATTAATCGTTAAATTAAGGTTTTTTAAAACAACTTGTCCATCAATGGTTTTAGTTATACCTTTAAGTTCCAAAACATCTTTTCCTATTTCCCTATCAATGTCAAAGTTAATGTAAGGATATTTTCTTGATGATGCTACTATATCATCTAACTGGATTTTCTCAAGTAATTTTTTTCTAGAAGTTGCTTGTTTAGACTTTGATGCATTTGCGCTAAACCTTTGAATAAAATCCTGTAATTCTTTTATTTTATCTTCTTTTTTCTTGTTTGAATCACGCATTTGTTTTTGAATAAGTTCACTAGATTCTAACCAAAAATCATAGTTACCTACAAACATTTTAATTTTTCCGTAATCTATGTCTAAAATATGAGTACACACCTTGTTTAAAAAATGTCTATCATGTGATACCACTATAACGGTGTTTTTAAAATCTAGCAAAAAGTTTTCTAACCAAATTTTGGCATTAATGTCTAAGTAGTTAGTAGGTTCATCAAGAATCAAAATATCAGGATTGCCAAACAAAGCTTGCGCAAGTAACACCTTAACTTTATCTTCACCAGATAAATTCCCCATTTTATCACTAAAGTAAGTTCTATCTAATCCTATACCAGAAAGAAGTATCTGAGCGTCACTTTCCGCTTGCCAACCATCTAATTCCGCAAACTCCGCTTCCAATTCACCAACCCTAAGGCCGTCCTCATCGTTAAAATCAGGCTTAGAATATATTTCATCCTTTTCTTTCATGATATCATACAAATGCTTATTTCCCATTATTACCGTTTCAATAACATCAAAATCATCATAAGCGTTATGATCTTGTTTTAAAACTGACATTCTTTCTTTATCAGTTATGATAACATCACCACTGGTAGAGTCAATTTGTCCTGATAAAACCTTTAAAAAGGTTGATTTACCAGCTCCATTAGCTCCTATAACCCCATAACAATTACCAGCGGTAAACTTTAAATTAACATCCTTAAATAACGTTTTTTTACCAAAAGTTAAACTTAAATTATTTACTTGAAGCATAATAACCTCCTTAATACACATTTAAGTTTACTAAAGATATAAAATAAAAGCAACCATATTACATTAAAAAGCCTATGATAGGCTTTTTGGTGGATTATAAATTATTAACTCATGCTGACATCTAGTTGTAACAACATAAAATAAATATCTTTCATCCTTAGTATAAACATTATCTTTATCAGTATAAGATATTACCGAATCAAATTCTAATCCCTTGGATAAATAGCTTGGAACTATAACCAAATTTTTATTAAATCGTTTACTACTTTCATCCATCAAACTTATGTTTTTAATTTTATCTTTTAATTTATCATATAGTTTTATACTTTCATCTTTGCTTTTGGTAATTATAGCTAGTGATGCGTATTTTTGCTTTAAACTAAGTATATCATTTTTTAAAGTGTTTATGTTATTTCTAAACTTAACTGGTACGTTACTTTCTTTTCTTATCGCACTAACGTATTTCAAACCAAGAATTTTATTGGTATATGCTATTATTTCAGCAGAAGAACGATACGTTTTATTTAATTCAACGTATTTACTATTTTCATTTAAAATGTTAGTTAAAACCTCTAAAGAATCATACTTAATATACGGATTAATGGTTTGGTTAACATCCCCTAAAATAGTAAAGGACGCTTTTTTAAATATCTTGCTTAAAATTATGTACTGCATTTCATTATAATCCTGTGCTTCATCAACTACTATTTGCTTTATTAAGTTGCTATAAGGAAAACCTCTTAATAAACCTTTTAAGTATATGAAGCACAATGCATCCTCATAGTTAATTTTTTTATTATTTAAACGTAATGGTTCTTTTGTATGATACTCACTTATAAAAGCTGTGCTTTGATACAAGTCTTGGTATATTTTTTTAAAGTCCATTTTAACGTTTAAAAGTTCTTTAATTTGTTTTATAAAACTACGTTTCTTCTTACCATAACTAAAGCCCAGTTTATCACATAAATGTTCTGCTATTTTTTCTATTCTTTCAAACAAAGGTAGCTTATTAAAACGATCTTTTAACAAATAATTTAAATAATCCTCGTTAATGATTTGAAAATCCGTAACAATATCACCAGTTATTACAGTTCTTTCATCTATTTCTTTAGCATAATTTTCAATAACAGGAATCATTTTATTGGACAACTTAAAATGAACTAATCGCTGATTTTGTTCTTTTCCTGTGTAAAACCTTTCAATAAAATTCGTAAAAGTTTCTACTTCTTTAAATTCCTTAGCATAAGTTTTAGCAAAATCATGAAAGGTTGTGTTCATAGCATTATCTTCACCTAATTCTGGTAATACGTTTGATATGTATTCTGAAAATACGTTATTAGGAGAAAATATTAACACGTTAGAAGATTTTAAATTTTTAATTTTATATAGTAAAAAAGCTATTCTATGAAGTGCCACTGATGTTTTTCCAGAACCTGCAATTCCCTGGACAATTAAATGTTTATTAGAAATGTTTCTTATTATCTCGTTTTGTTCTTTTTGAATGGTATTTACTATGTTTTTCATTTTATCAGAAGAGTTCTCTGATAAAACCGCTTGCAAGCATTCATCAACTACGTTTAAATCATTATCAAAAATGTGTATTAGTTTGTTATCTTCTATTTTATACTGCCTTCTTAAAGACATGTAACCACTTATTTCACCACCAGGTGCACTATAGCTGGCAGGGCCTATACCATAGTCATAAAACAACGATGATATTGGGCTTCGCCAATCATAAACGTAATGAAAAAGATCCTTAGTTACGTTAGTAAGGCCAATATATATCGGTTTAGCTTCCTCATTATCTTCTTTAAAGTCTACTCTTCCAAAATAAGGTGAATACCTAAGTTTTAATAATTTTTTATAATACTCCATTTTCATGAGCATGAAGTTAGCTTCCATTTCGGAAGCCATAAGACCAGTTTGCATTTCAACCGAATCAATACTTCCTTTATCTTCCCATAATATTTTTTTAAATTCAGTTATTTGCTCTTTACTAACATGAATTTCTTTTTCTAAAATATCTATTTGTTTAGATATTTCCTTTGATGTTTTTTCTAGGTAGGTTTTTTCTTGCTTTATTTCTTCGTTAGATAAAGCCATAATAATCACACTCCCTTCTATCAACGCAAAAAACCACATATTACTATGTGGTGGGTACAAAATTACCCAATTTTTGCAAAAACGTCAATTTAATTATACAAAAACCATAAATTAAATCAATATATTTCTACAATTATTTTTATTTTTTTACATTTTATTTCACTACGTATCCAGGTATTCCAATCACGGTTCTATCATCTTCGACATCTTTTAACACAACAGCGTTTGCTCCAATTTTAACATTGTTACCTATTGTTATGTTACCAAGTATTTTTGCACCAGACCCAATAAAAACGTTGTTACCAATCGTAGGATGTCTTTTTTTATCCTTTTCGTTACCAGTACCACCTAAAGTAACCCCATGAAACATGGTTACGTTATCACCTATTACCGCGGTTTCACCTATAACAACACCAGTACCATGATCAATGAATAAATTCTTACCAATGGTTGCTCCCGGGTGAATTTCAATACCGGTTTTCCTTTTAGCTCTCTCACTTATAAATCTAGCTATAAAATAATGCTTTTTTAAATAAAGCTTTCGTGCGACTTCATAATAAATAATAGCTTTAAAACACGGATATAACAAAGCTTCTTTAGTACTTTTTATAGCAGGATCTTTTTCTTTTATTGTCCTAATAACTTCCTTAGCTTGCTTAAACATGTATATCACCAGTGTATAATATGTTCTTTTTAATTTAATATAAATGATATTATTACTAGCTTTAAGTTTTTACTTTAGAACCTGCGTCATATTCTTCTAATGAATCAACGTAGTTTAAAGCTTCTTGCTGAGCTTCATAACCATATTGATGATACATTTCATTAATATCTAGTTTTAAGTTATAAAAATCTTCAAAATATTCTTTCGTATAACTATCTAATCCATCATCGGAAAATATATAATCAGCCCATAGCCGCTTTCTAATTAAATCATCTTCGTCATATTTTCTATTTAATACATAGATTTTTCCATTTTTTAAACATCCAATAAGTAAATTTGTAGGATCGACCATTAATGTTACGTCGCTTTCGGGTATATCAATTAAAGAAACCATATGATTACCTATTATGTATGATACAATTTCATCCAAACACTTTGATTCTTCATTCGTTGTTTCCAATACATTTCTTTGAATATCCACAATTTTTATATCTTCGGTTTCATTTGGATTCATGTACACAGTTAAGTTTCTCGCATTATAAGATGGATTTATCGCGTTAATCTTACATGTAAAATCATCAGCAAAACTTGTACAAACACCCTTATTTTCTTCTTGAAATGATAGTCTAAAATAACCATCAATTAAATTTTCAGCTTTCCCATAACCATCAATCTCATTCCAAGTGTCGTTGATAACTTTCATAATTATTTGCAAATCATTTAATCCAAGACTGTTTATATAATTTGCATAATCATTTATTCTATCATTATATTCTAATATTTGTTCAGAATATATAACTGTATTTTCTTTTTTTAATTCGTTACCAGCGCTTTTTAAACTTAAAGTAGCTGTTGCAACGATTACCACAGACATTAATAAAGACAACCTCATATTAAACTTTCTCAGTTCTTTCCGTTTCTTATCTCTGATAAGTACATAGTTATTATATGAATATGGTTTATTTAATTTTTTTGGTACTTTTATATTAAGTTTCATACATAATCCTCTTTCCATTAAGTTATAAGATAAACATTGTCAACAATAGTCAATTATACAAGATATTCGATCATTATTTTACTATTTATTTTTAATTCTTAGTATGATTTTGTTTTCTTAAGTATTCAATTACTTTATCATTAGTTTCTTTATCTGGAAAAACGCTATCCAAATAGTAAGTAGGAATAGCAACTTTAACTCCATCTTCAAATAGACGAAATTCATTCCCCTCATCATCGGTTATTATCATTGGTTCTTCACCCAACGCATATTTATATCTAAGAATTTGATCATCACTATATAAATTTTTATCAAACCCATTTTTCTTTGCGTTATATATTTCTTTTACCCAAACAAACCATTCATATAACGTGTCTGATTTTATACTAATTAAAAACTCTTTTAAAATAATATGTTCCCTTAAATAACCTTCCAATTTCTTCATTAGATATCCCACCAATACATATTTAATAACTATATTATACGATAAATAAGTAAAAATTAAAAGAATCCTAAGATTCCTTTATTATATTTTTAAGTTCACCCATCCGTGAAGTTGGCACAAAGCCAGGTTCTGATTTTATAACATCTGGTATTCTGTTTACAATGGCAGAACATGTAAGTTCTACGGTTGCTGGTTTTTCTATAACTAAAGTAGTATCTGGTTCACCATAAACGGTCCACTCGTTTCTATCAAATTCATCTTTGTTATAAACCTTACCAATGCATTCTGTTTCTAACGTTATTCCTTCTTTGGTTTTAGTTGTAACAACCGCACTCATACCGGTTGCCATACCAGCTTTAACCGTCATTCCTAAGGTGCTTGATTCTATGTCGTAATCATTAAATTGTGGTACGCACTTTTGCGTTTGGCTTACAACGGTAAGTCCAAGTTTATCACATAACCATCCATTAACGTTCCACATGTATGATGGTTGGTACTTTCCGCTTTCAATAACTTTATTTCTTTCTTCATCAGTTACTTCGTCTGCAGAAGCGATTTGATTTTGAAATTCCTCTTTAGTTAGGCCTGCTCCATGAGCCTTTGCTAACGCTATACCATAGTCCTCAACGTTATATGAAGAACTTCCCTTTATTTTGGTAATGTTATGACTTGATCCTACCAAAGTAGTAATTAAATTACCCCAAAAAGCATCCTGGTAACCGCTACCAGTTATCGTACAATTATTTTCCTTTGCTAATAAATCTAACTTTTTGGTTAAGTTTGGGTTAGAATTCATTGGGTAAAACGCTTCTTCACAAGTCGTAATAGCGTTAACACCGCAACTAGCACATGTTGTTAAAGGTTCATCTAAGTCGCTTAATAAACTCATCGTCGTAACTATCGCACAATCTGGTTTTAGTTCTTTTAATAACGCTTTAGCTTCTTTTGCATCCTTTACGATAACGCCAGTTTTTTCTTTCCCGATGATTTCTCCAATGTCCTTTCCAATTACGTTTGGATTAACGTCAACCGCTCCTACAATCACACCACCATTTTCAATTACGTAGCGCATCGTATAAACGCTCATTTTTCCACAACCATACTGAAATATTTTTAATCCGTCCATTATATTCCTACCTTTCTTAACTTAATTATAGCATTTTAATAAAAATAATTTATCAAAAAAAGAAAAAAAGTTATGTTAAAAACATAACTTTACACTAACATTAATAAACCGTATTGTTATAGTTGTTATAAGAACTTCCTAAAAATAATGATAATAATTGATCAATGCTCATTGTTGTTGCATCTTTTACGTCTTCATCAAGTAACTTATATCCATCTTGACTCTTAATGTTCGTTAATATTTGGGTTAAAGCATCAGCTGGAAGGTCTTTAGAATTAACCGCACCGCTAACATCTTTTAAATCTATTTTTTTATTATATTCATACGTATATTCAAGGTTAAATACCATCGTGATTTCATCATTTTTAAAGCTTATTTTCCAAGCATTATTATTTTCATCATTTTTTTCTAATTCAACTACCATATCATCATAAACAAATTGTATCTTAATTAAATCTTTATTCCACATACCAGTATATAGTTTTATTTTAGTATTCGTAAAATCTTCGTAATTGCTTTCTTCTTCTAAAGATTTAATAACTTCTTCTTTGCTAACGCTTGTAAGCTTAGCATAAGCGTTTAAAAACTTATCATTTTTTAATAATCTATTTTGAGCGTATTTATCCATTTCTTTAGTGTTTTCTTTATTTAAATTAAGAATTGATACCCTTGATTTAACCTTTTTATCACCAACGGTAATGGTTTGTTTATCACTTTCAAAATATTCATCTTTAAGTGATTCATCATACGCTTTTGAATATTCTTCAATAACCGTTTTTAAGCTTTCTACGTCAGCTTTAGTAAACGCATCAGTAAAATCACTTTCTTCCGCCTTTATTGGTTTATTATATAATTTATTAAGCATTAAATAAAACTCTTTATCGTACTGAAAATCAGCGTTAATAAATTCTTTATCTTTATAATTTGTTACTAAATTATAAGAAAAAGTTTTATTCTTATAATCAATACCACCTTGTAACTTAATTGAAAAATTACTAATCATGTCTTCAAGTAAAGCGCTGCCACTTCCTTTTACTTCTGGTGATAAAGAAAACGTAAAATACATTGTATCAAAATCATCTTTTAACTCTTTTGATGATGTTTTATAAGCTTCGTTAATGGTTGTTTTAAAAACGTTCTTAGGCGAATACTTTGGTAAAATGATAGCTAGTGCTATTCCTACTACAACTAGCAAAACAAAAATCGTTATCACAAGCCCAATGATAAGTTTTTTCTTACTTTTCTTATTAGGACTTGAATTATGCTCTTCTTTTATTACTAATTCTTCTTGATTATTCATTTTGATCCTCCTTATCTTATACGTTAATTATAACATAAGAACTATAAATTATGACATATTATGACACATTTTTTGCAAAATAAAAAACTTCTTTTAAAAAGAAGTTTTGTTTCCATCATGGCGGAGTGAGAGGGATTTGAACCCTCGCGCCAGTTGCCCAGCCTACACCCTTAGCAGGGGCGCCTCTTCAGCCTCTTGAGTATCACTCCAGCTGATAAAATAATTTTACACTATAAAAAAAATTAGGTCAAGTATTATACCTAATTAAATTTCGTTTTTTAATCTTTTAGTTTTATTAACTAACCTAATTACCTTATCATTATTTTTAGAGTTTTTATAAAAGCAAGAAATTTCATCTAGTTGGTTTTTATTTAGTAATTTATAAGTTAAGTAACCATTAATTAAAGTTTGTAATAAACTTATATTACCAATACTAAAGCCCACCATGGAATTTAAATCATCCTCTATCATTTTTACCAAATCACTTTCGTATGAATCTTCTATTTTCCCAGTTAAAAGTAAGTAATTATAATAAATATAATAATCACAGACCATGTCTAAAATTACGTACCTATACGCATCAAAGTCTTCTTTTTCTAATAAAATCAGACCTTCTATAGCCGCACTTACCGAATCAGAAAAAGCGGATTCCTTATTTTCCTTTAAACGTTCACTATATTCATCTACTATAATAGATGCATCATATTTATTTAAGAATGAAAACGCATCTAATAAAAAGCAAGGAAAAAATGACATTAATTCTTTATCTTTTAACGTACTTTCAATAAAAATTCTTTTTGAGTATAAATTCAAACTTTCAAAATAATGAACAGCATCTAATAAGTCAAAAAACATATCTTCATCCATTATAAAAATAAAATCATCAACCGATTCAAAAGCTTCAAAATATTTTTTATCCTGCAATGAATCTTCATCATTAGGATATAATTTTAACAAGCCGCAACTTACCATGTACGCGGTTTCATAAAAAACTCCAACTACGTACTTTGGGTAAAAATCACCATTTTTAGCACCGTTATAAACATCATATATATCAGATAAATCACAATCTACGATACTTTGTCTTATACTTTCATTATAATTTACTACTTTCATATTATTTCTCCAAAACTCCTAATAACATTATATCATTTTTATAAAATTATGTATATTTTATTTAAAAATACTGATAATATAAAAGAAAGGAAGAAAAAAAATGAAAAACAAAGATAAGAAAAAAAATTGTAAAAACTGTGGTAACGAAAACGTCGATAAAAAAGTAAAAACAATGCAAAATGGTAAAGAATATTACCAAGACGTAAAAGAAAATGAATCAGAAAACGAAAATCAGAATAACCAAGAAAACGAATAAAAGGACCATTTGGTCCTTTTATTTTTACTACCTTAGTTTTCCTTTCATTCCCTTAACTCCCTTACTACCATTAAAACTAGATAATATGTTAGAGTCAAAAATCGTTGTCTTTTTTAATTTTTTCTTATACCTTTTTACCGCTATGTTAATCATATCATCCAATAACTCGGTATATTCTTTTTTTAACGGAGTCCATAAGTAAAATGATAAACTTCCAGGAATCGTGTTAAGTTCGTTAACGTATATTTTTTTTGCCTTTTTATCATATAAGTAATCTATTCTAACAACGCCACTTGCGCCTAATGCCCTAAACGCTTTTTTAGAAGTTTCTGATATTTCCTTTGCTAATTTATCAGTGATCTGTGCTGGAATAACACGGTTAGCTGAAACCATTCCTTTAGAAGCACCCATTGTTTTAGAAGCTCCTTTTTTAGAACCATTTCCAATGTATTTATCGTTAAATGACAAGAACTCATCTTTACCTTTAACCTCTTCAATACAAGAAGTTTCAGCATAAGTACTTGATCCTAAAACGCTACAATTAAGTTCTACCATGTTTGGGATAACTTCTTCAACTAAGATTTTTTCATCATACTTAATCGCTTCTTCAATCGCTTGCTTTAAACTTTCCTCATCTTTAGCTATTTCTATCCCAATACTACTTCCTTGTCTTGCTGGCTTAACAATAACCGGATAACCGATTTTTTTTACGGAAGATAATATTTTTTCTTCATCCTCATAATACTCATTATCATAAAACCAAGTATATTTTGGAACTGGAACACCTTCTGCTTGCAATATTTGTTTTTGAAAAACTTTATCTTGTCCAACCGTACATCCGTAAATGTCACTACCAGTATAAGGAACGCCATAAGTTTCAAGCATTCCTTGAACGTTACCATCTTCCATGTTATAACCATGAACGCATGGTATTACAATATCTACTTCTGCAATCGTCTTTTTAAAAATACCATTTTTATTTTGTAAAGTTAAACAACCATTTTTATTATAACAAACTACGTTTTTACAATAACGTTTTAAAAGTTCTGGTTCTTTATACACTTCCATTTCCTTTAATGGTGATCCCGTGTATAACTCATTTTCCTTTGTTAAATACATTGGAATAACATCATATTTATCACCATCTAAAAACTCCATTGCCTGAACCGCGGTTATTATACTTACCTCGTGTTCGGTTGTTTTACCACCAAATAAAACTCCAACTCTTATCTTCATTTAAATCAACTCCTATTCATTGTATATATCTGGTAAATCATTTTCTATCAAGCAGTATATTTCCTTACCCTTTGATAAACTGTTAACAAGTGCAAAAGCTTCTTTAGTACTCTTAACAACGTATATGTTTTTCTCGTTATAATTAACTTCTTTTAAACCATCTTTAATGGGTTTAGTTATCTTTTCTCCTACTAGTATTACTATGTCAGTAGTATCTTTCATGTAAGTACCAAACTTTTTATTAAGTTCGTAATGTTTATCTCCTAACTCTACCATGCCTGGTGTCATAACTATCTTAGTTCCTGGCATGCTTTTTAAAACTTCTAAGGCCATTTTAGAACCAACCGGATTAGAATTATAAGAATCATCTATGTAGGTAATGTTTCCTGCTTTTCTAAGTTCAAGTCTGTGTTCAACGCTTTTAACACCTAACACCGCTTTTTGCATTTGTTCTATGGTAAGACCAAACTCTTTTGATAAAGCTAATGCCGCTAAAATATTATATATGTTATTATACCCCAATAACTTGGTTGTAAACTTATACTTGTTTTTATCACCTTTAAAAACAACGTTAAACGTCGTGCCAACATTTGAAGTCTTAATATCAGTAGCTAAAACGTCAGCATCCTTGTTTTCTATACCAATCCACAATATTTTACAATCATTTTTTAACTTATAATTAACTTGTAATGGGTCATCAGCGTTTAAAACACCGATACCATCATGAGGCAAGCTTTCAATAAGTTCAAACTTCCCTTTTTGAATGTTTTCTTGTGAACCAAATATTTCTATGTGAGCGGTACCTATTTTTGTTAAAATACCATACTTAGGTTTAACTAAGTCGCACAACTCTTTTATTTCACCAACTTTATACGCACCCATTTCCGCAATTAAAATATCATCAAATTTATCCAAATGATTATTAACCGTTATAATAAGACCATAAGGAGTATTAAAGTTCTTAGGGCTAGGAAGCGCGTTATATTTTACGTTTAAGATATCACTTAAGATGTTTTTACTACTAGTTTTACCATAACTTCCGGTAATTCCTATTACCTTAAGACTTTTCATTTCATGAAGCTTATTAGTAGCCTTTCTTTTATAAGATAAATACACCATACGTTCAACTGGCTTATTAATTATTATTGATAACATAATTATAAAACATATCATTATTTCATAGGTAAATAAAATTAAATACCTCAAATTTATGTTCTTAAAATAAAACGTAAATGCCAAAACAAGTAAAAATAATAACAAATTAGTAAACATAAGCCTTTTTACCCTGGACGTAACCTTAAGTCCTATTTTAACGTCGTTACTTTTGTTTTCTTTTATTTTTATAAGTAATATTATTATACATACCAACGCAAAATAAACCGTTGTTATAACTTTGGCATCTAACTTAAATATAACAAGAATAATCAAAGTTATTAACACTACCAAAGAACATTTAAGTGGCGTTTTAAACTGTTTAATATCCTTTAAAGACCACCTTAAAAACCTGTTATCATCATTATATAAATTTTGCTGTGCCATATGAATCATTTTCTTAAAATCATAAATAAGCAAAATCAAAAATGGAATTAAACTAACTAAGTATAACATCATATCACTTCCCTATTTTATAAAATTTCCAATTATGTTAATTGTTTGATTTAGCCTTTCTAAGTAAGCATAATGCGTACAACCTTCATACATTATAAGCCCACAATCATCTATTAACTTTTCATATTCCTTTGTATCTTCTTCTGGGACCTCATCATCCATATCTCCATAAATCAAGATTGTTGGTGCTTTTATTTTCATTGCGTCACTACTTAAATCTTCATTTACCGTTTTTACTAGTACCTGCTTCATTATCGGGCTAGCAGCTTTATAATCCCTTGATCCAATATGGTTCTTAGCCCAACTTTCTAAGTTTTTTATTCCCGGAACGGTTTTCATAAACTTCAATACCTTTGTTTTTAAGCCCTTCTTATCATGGCCTCGTAAGGCTGGAGAAAGAAGTATTAATTTTTTTACTTTATTTCTAGAAGCATACTTAACCGATACCCTGCCTCCAAATGAATGGCCTATTAAAATTGGGTTTTCTACTTTTAATTTCTTTAATAATTCTTCGATTATTTTCGTATAACCATCAACATCTAAAGCCTCTTTTGGCTCCGGACTCGCCCCAAAACCAGGAAAATCAACTATTATTATACGATATTTATCTTTAAATGGTTCCCCTAACATCTGCATCATTTGAATGTTTTGACCCCAACCATGAAGCAAAACAATTGAATCTCCCTTTTTATTACCATAATCTAAAAAATTAATATCTTGACCATTTATGTTCATAACTTCACCTAACTTTATTATGGATTAATCTTATAAAGATATTATAACATTTTTGTAGTATAAAATAAAATAAAATAAGCATATTTACTTATTTTGTTTACTATTTTAATTATTTTGCCTACGGAACCATTTGGTAAGCCTTATAAACAGCGTCACTTAAATCTACTTCTTTTTGTTTTTCATCTGCATCAGAAAATATCTTAAAATAACTACAATTATATTTTCCATTATATATGGTTTCTTTAATAAATCCACCATCTTTAAATATTATATTATAATTTTCAAAAAACGTTGGGAATGCACAAAAATCATCTTCTAGTAAAACGTTATCAATGTCTAAATTAACGTCTTTATCAAAAATTTTTTTAGCTTCATCTTGAAACACTTTTAATCTTTCTTTAGCAAGTTCTAGTTTGTGATTTTTTCTTTTAAATTTACTAATGTTTCGTAACCCATTAATTACTAATAATCCTGAAATACCAGTACATATTCCAACAAGCACTTTATTATCAGGATTTATTCCGCAACTAATAAGTGTTCCAGCGCCAGTCCCTATTGCCATGCATAACGGTCTTAAATACATGGTATTCTTTACTATTTTGCTGGCATCTTTGTATAATTTATAAACCGGTTTTCTTTGTTCCATGTTATAATCACCTTTTTATTTATTTAGTCCCTTTTCTATTATTTTCGTTATGTCTTTTTTCATGTCTTCGTTTTCAAAGCACTCTTCAACATCATCAGAATCAAGAAAATAATATTTTACTTCATTACCTTTAGTAGATTCATATATGTAATATGGATTATCATATTTGTCATAATATTCTATCAAATATCCATCTTGATAATCAGTATAAACGGTACTTTCTTTAATAGCATCATTATCCAAATCATATCCTAATATGATTAGTTCCCGGCCCACATTGTTTAGTTTTCTTTTACTATCTTTATAACATTTTTTATTTACAAGCCAAGAAAGATTTGTAATTCCCGCGGTAAAAGTAGTTGCTAAACAAGCTGCTAAAAAAGCTTTAAATGAGTTATCATTTCCAACACAAGTTTGTGCTAAAAGTGATCCACATAAAGAGCATAAAGCTACGTTTCTTATTTTTTTTCGTTTGTTAGCATAGTATATTTCAAATATGTTATCTGATAGCGTATCCATAATAGCACTTCTTTCTTTTAACGCAAAATATACTAATATAATAACGGATTTTTGTCAATACAAAAAAGGATAGTTTTTGCTATCCTTTTACAACGATATTTACTATTTTATTTTTAATGACTATTATCTTAACTATTTCTTTACCTTCCACGTGTTTTTTTACGTTTTCGTTTAACAAAGCTTTTTGTTTTATAACTTCTTCTGAATCGTTAACATCAACGGTTATGGTACCCCTTAGCTTACCGTTTACCTGAACCGCAATGTTAAACTCGGTTTGTACTAACTTAGATTCATCATAAGTTGGCCAAGGTTCATATGCTATCGTATTATCATGTCCAAGCACTTTATTCCATAACTCTTCCGTTATGTGAGGTGCTATAGGATTTAATAATTTTATAAAACCTTCAGCGTACTTTCTAGGGAAGTTTTTATCTTTATATACCGCGTTTACGAATACCATTAAAAAGCTTATAGCGGTGTTGAATGATAATTTTTCATAATCTTTAGTAACGTTTTTTACCGTTTCATGATATATTTTTTCAAGGTTTTTATTATCTTCATCAATTATGTTGCTTTCCTCGGTATAAAGCCTCCAAACCCTATCTAAGAATTTCTTAGCTCCTTCAACACCAGCTTGACTCCATGGTTTTGAAGCCTCTAATGGCCCCATAAACATTTCATATAATCTTAACGTATCAGCACCATATTTTTCTACAATATCACTTGGATTAACAACGTACTTAGGAAAACGTTTACCCATCTTTATACCATTTTCACCTAAAATCATACCTTGATGTACTAATTTTTTAAAAGGTTCTTTTACAGGAGATAAACCTTTATCATGTAAGTAATTATTCCATATTCTTGAATATAACAAATGCCCAACGGCATGTTCCGGTCCACCTATATATAGATCTACCGGCATCCAGTGCTTTAATAATTCTTGATTAGCAAATTCCTTATCATTATGCGGATCAATGTATCTTAAATAATACCAACTAGATCCTGCTGAACCTGGCATGGTAGACGTTTCCCTAATGCCTTTCTTACCATCTTTTTCATACTTTTTCCATTCCGTCGCGTTTTCTAGTGGCGCCTTACCATTATGGCCTTTATAATCCTCTAACTCAGGTAATACAAGTGGTAACTCATCATCTGGTAAAACGTAATCGGTACCATCTTCCATATGAACGATAGGAACGGGTTCTCCCCAGTATCTTTGTCTTGCAAAGATCCATTCCCTAAACTTATAATTAACTTTCTTTCTTGCAACACCTATATTAATCAATTTATTAGTGATCGCTTCCTTAGCTTCCTCAACCGTCATTCCGGTAAATTCTTCAGAGTTAACTAACTTACATCCTTTACCCAAATAATCTTGTTTTTCAAAAGCGCACTTACTTACATCTTTTCCATCAATTACTTGAATCATAGGAATGTTATGAACCGTTGCATATTCAAAATCCCTTTGATCATGAGAAGGTACTGCCATTACTGCTCCAGTTCCATAATTAGCTAAAACAAAATCACCAATAAATACCGGAACTTCTTTTTTATTAACTGGGTTTATTGCGTATATTCCTTTTAAAATACAACCGGATTTTCCCTTGTTAAGCTCTGTTCTATCCATATCTGATTTTTTTAAGGTTTCTTCTATATAAGCGTTTACTTCATCTTTGTTTTCGATTCTAGGCATTAATTCCTTAACCAAATTACCATCAGGTGCTAAAACCATAAAGGTAATTCCGTATATCGTTTCTATGCAAGTTGTATATATAGAGAACTTACCTCCACCAACAACGTTAAAATCCACTTCAACACCAACTGATTTACCAATCCAATTTCTTTGCATTTCCTTAGTTGATTCTGGCCAATCTATTTCGTTTAACCCATCAAGAAGCCTTTGTGCAAACTTTGGCTGATCAATACACAATTGTTTCATGTTTTTTCTTACAACAGGATAACCACCACGTTCACTTTTGCCATCAATAACCTCATCGTTAGACAAAACCGTTCCAAGTTCTTCACACCAGTTAACTGGCATATCAACGTATTTTGCGTATCCATCCTTATATAATTGTTTAAATATCCACTGTGTCCATTTATAATACTTAGGGTCAGAAGTTGCGATAACCCTATCCCAGTCATAATCAAAACCTAATTCTTTTAATTGTTTAGTAAAATATTCTATGTTTTTTTGGGTAAAGCCGCTTGGGTGATTTCCGGTTTGAACGGCATACTGCTCCGCTGGAAGTCCAAATGAATCATATCCCATAGGGTGAAGTACGTTGTATCCTTGCATTCTTTTCATACGTGACACTATGTCCGTCGCCGTATACCCTTCAGGATGACCCGCGTGAAGACCTACTCCAGAAGGATAAGGAAACATGTCAAGTACGTAATATTTTGGTTTAGAAAAGTCCCAAACATCAGTCTTAAAAGTTTTATTATCTTCCCAATATTTTTGCCACTTTTTTTCTATCTCTTTAAAATTATATTCCATAATTATTCACCTTCCTTTTTGTAATACATAGCAACTAAATGGTATATACCCGCAAATAGTGGAAATACCAAGATAAATGCTACTAATAACCTTATGTATATGTTACTAACGATTCTTGTTATACTAAATAAAAAAGCAACAATAAAAGAATCACAAAGCATCAAAGTTTTAAATAATCTTTTATAACCTATTTTTACCACGTCTATTTTATACTTAATTAATAAGTATTTTATGTTTATAGGCGCTTTATTTCTGTTATATTTTTTCAGCTTTCTAAAATAAAAAACGTAATACGCAAAATAAACCACTAAAAAAACCAAAATAAACTCCAACAAAACTTTAGCAACTTCTACCATAAATCCTCCTATTAAAAAAGTTCATCCTAAACAAAGGATGAACTTAAAGTCCACGGTACCACCTTAATTTATACTAAACGTATACTCTTTAATGATTGATAACGAAATCATCCGTATTATGCTACTGTTATTTCGCATAACAACTCCGAAGCTAGTTCAGTTAATTTCTTTTGCCTGTTTTCACCAGCCACAAGCTCTCTTTAAAAAGAATGATTAACCTAATACTCTTCATCTTTGCTTTGCTAGTAATAGTATATTATATTTAATTCAAATTTTCAAGAACAATTTTAATAATTAATCACACAAAATAATTTGCAACACATAAAGGTTTATTGTTATACTTATTAATGGTGATGTATGATGTTTAAATATAGTTTAGATAATAAAATGTATCATACTTTAAATTATGATTTAACTAAAAGGTTTAAAACCAGGGTATTTAAAGTAAGTTTAAACGGAGGATTTTCTTGCCCTAACTTCAAAAACGGTCATGGCTGTATTTTTTGTTCTTCAAAAGGATCTGGAGATTTTGCGGGTAATAAAGAAGATGATTTACTAACTCAATTTAACAAAGTAAAAGAAAAACTAAATAATAAATGGCCAGACACTAAGTATATTGCGTATTTTCAAGCTAACACGAACACGTACGCCCCTGTCAGTATTTTAAAAAGCAAGTTTGAGAAAGTACTTTCTTTTCCAAACGTGGTTGGGTTAAGTATTGGAACTAGACCTGATGCAATAAGTGATGCATGCTTAGAATACCTAAAAGATTTAAATAAAAGAACTTTTTTAATAGTAGAATTAGGTCTTCAAAGCATGCATGATAAAACGTTAAATTTAATAAATAGAGGGCATAATTTAGAATGCTTTGATAAATGCGTAAAAAGGTTAAAAGAAAGTAACATAAACGTAGTTATTCACGTCATAAACGGGCTTCCCTTTGAAACGAAAGAAATGATGATTGATACCATAAGGCATTTAAACAAATTAAAAATTGATGGGATCAAAATACACATGCTTCATGTTTTAAGAAACACCGAACTAGAAAATTATTATAAAAAAACAAAGTTTCACCTGCTAACTAAAGAAGAATACGTAAACATAGTGTGTGATCAAATAGAAGAATTAAACGATAACATAGTAATTCACCGCTTAACGGGCGACGGAGCAAAAGATGATTTAATAGCACCACTTTGGACGTTAAAAAAAGTAAGTGTTTTAAATGATATAGATAAAGAACTTAAAAAAAGAGGAACGTATCAAGGATTTAATAAAACCATATTAAACAGGAGTAAATTAATATGTGAGAGAATGATTAAACCTGGTGATATAGTGATTGATGCTACGTGTGGAAACGGAAATGATACTTTGATGTTAGCTAGACTTGCTAAAAAAGTATTCGCGTTTGACATACAAAAAAGAGCTACTGATAATACCAAATCACTATTAGAAGAAAATAACGTTAAAAACGTAGAATTAATAAATGATTCACATGAAAATCTAGAAAAATACTTAAACTTATATTTAAAAAAAATAAGCGTTATTATGTTTAACCTTGGATACTTACCTGGTGGGAACAAAAACATAATGACAAATCACAAAAGTACGCTTAAAGCAATAAAATATGGTCTAAACTATCTAAATAAAAAAGGAATTATATTAGTAACATGTTATCCACATGAGGAAGGGAAAAAAGAAGCTAAAGAAATAATAAATTACTTGGATAAAAATAAATTAAATTACCAAATATACAAAAATACCGATAATAAAAACGCACCTTTTTTAATTGAAATAAAAAATAACTTTAGTTAAACTAAAGTTATTTTATTACGTATGGTTTTTCCAATGAACCATCACCATCATTCGTAATCACCTTACTTGATAAATAAATTACCGGATTAATTCTTCTTTGATTACTTGCGGTAGATTCATCTATTGTTTCATTTAAATACATAACTTTATAAGAGTTTTCTGAAGATGTGTTTAAAGTCCACGTATATATATCCTCAGATGCTAGATAGTTTCTGTTTACGCAAGACATACTATCTAAATTAGTACAGTTTGAATCTAAGCTTGCATTTTGATAATCACTTGGATTTAATAACCCAATTTTTTCGTTTTCTTTAATAATAGAACATTCTTTTTCAGTACTAAATTGATCAGTTAAAGCATATTTACCAATACATAAATTTTTCGCAACAATTTTAGATTTATTTTCTTTTGTAAAAGTTTGATCATAATAATCATTTAGTGTCTTTCTTATGTCAGTAAGTAAATAATCAGACGTATTACCAGAGTAATCTTCTCTTTCAGGATTATACTTTGTATCCCAAGAATAAGATTCACTTGTACGCGTTGCTAGAACAAGTTTTATGTCATTATTTTCATCAATCTTTATAATTCTCCACGTTAAATCATTAAATGAAACATAATTATTTACGTCACTACCACGATATACATACTCATTGCCAATGGTATAAACACCATTCCCTAACTCATCAGTTTTTACTTTTTTTATCTTATCAACTAAATACTCTGGTTCATAATTACCCTTACAAGTTAAAAATGGAACGTAAGAATATTCGTCATCAACTTTTGTAACTTCAACATAACCGGAGCACTCATTAGAGCTATCTTTAGGATCCGTTACTTCTTTCATTAACTCTGATTCAACTAAAGAAGAAATGGTAACCTTAACACTATTGCCCTCTTCTTTTGGTAAATGATCCTTTTTGTTTTCGTAATACTTTTTAGCAGCACTTACCATCTTTTCTTCTATAGCCTCATAATCATTTCCGTTACCACCACTACACGAAGTAATGATAATAAGTAAAATAATAATTATAACCGTTCCACCTAAAAAATAATAAGATTTATCCTTAATATAGTTCCATAGATTTTTCATTTTCCACCTCTTCTACTAAATAAATTATAACTATTTTATAAAAAAAAGTAAACAATATATTTACCAAGTATTAAAAACAATACTATTTTCTGATAAATATCCTTTTATGTTTTCTTTATAAGCAAGAAAACGTACTTCGTTAATTTTAAATCCTGTAGCCATATATTTAACCTCAAAATCATTATCAAAATATTCATAAACTTGTTTTATACATGTATTAAAATTAGTACATGAAACAGGAATTTCATTGTCATTAACGTTTAAGGAAGAAACATAATACTCATCTTTATATAAATCAAAAAATTCCTTTAAATCATTACAGTTTTCACCAGTTTCATAACTTATAACCACTGGTAGTACACCACTTTTAGTTTTATCTTCATAAGATAAAACCTTAACCGTTTTTGGTTTTAAAGATATCGTTACATAAATAATTAATAGTAGCAATAAAAAAAGATATTTCTTCACAACAATCACCATTATTATTATGAATACTATATCTTTTTTAATACAAATTACTACATTTTTCTTGTTTTTTCTTCTTTAAAAGAATGAATTTGTCCAGCTTTTGTTGCTGCCCTAACAATTAATCGTTTTGTTTGACCATCAGGTGTTGTTATATAAGTAACTGTTTCTCTAGGATTAGTTGGAGCAATCCTATCAGCAACTTCATGTAATTTGTCTGACACTTTTTCTCTTGTAGAAACTCCGTAATCAGAAATCCTACTTACTAATTCATCAGTTTTTGCCTTAGCTACATTTTTCTGCTCATCATACACTTCTTTTAAGCTATCTCTTAATTCACCGTATGATGATTTTACTTCACTAGCCGTATCTTTAACGGTGCTAGCAGCAGCTTGCATTTTATCAGCAATTTTTTCCTTTGCTTCAATTCCATAATCGGTAATATCAGCCTTTAATTGATTAGCTTTTTCCCTGGCTTCGCTCTTTTTTTCGTCGTACGTTTCTCTTAAATTATCTTTTAATTCACCGTATGATGATTTTGCTTTACTAGCCATATCTTTAACGGTAGTAGCAGCAGCTTGCATTTTATCAGCAATTTTTTCCTTTGCCTCAATTCCATAATCGGTAATATCAGCCTTTAATTGATTAGCTTTTTCCCTGGCTTCGCTCTTTTTTTCGTCGTACGTTTCTCTTAAATTATCTTTTAATTCACCGTATGATGATTTTGCTTTACTAGCCATATCTTTAACGGATGATATAAATTTTTCGTTTGTTGTTTTAAATACCGCCTTTAAAGATTGTGATACTTCTGCACTTGGTTTAACTAATTGCTTAAATAATTCTTTTTTCTTTCTTAAAAATTTCATAAACTTTCTTACGTATTCATTACTACTAGTTGCAGTTTTATCAGTATCCTTTAAAATTAAAGTATTCATTCCATTAATTTCTTTTATTTCACATTTTGTTTTTCTAAGCCTTAGTGCATTAAGTGCTTCTTGCTTTATCCTATCAAAAACATTCTTGGGTTTGGTAGCTACTATGGCTTCGTTTGAAGCTATTTTATCTACTAACCGTTGGTCTAGTACAATATTATCAACTTCAAGAGATTCTTGGGTCCCAACTTTTTTTATTAATTTACCTGGCTCGACACCAATGTCCGTACCAGCTTTACCAAACAAATCATCACGTTTGCTAACCTTATCTGCTTCTATTTTTTCTTGTTCTTGACTTAGTCTTGCTATTTGAGCGGTAATTTCGTTTGACCTATTATCGAATTCTTTACTTGACTTATAATTAGGTACTTCTTCGCTTTTCTTTACTAAGCCCTGACTAGCTAAAACACCTTCTATCTTACTAAAAACATCTTTATACCTATTATCTCCATTTTTTAGGTAAAGTGTATTTTTCTTTTTAGCATAATCATAAAAATTTTTCTTAACTTCATCATTACAAACATTTAATATTGTTTTAACAATATTATCATTATCTATAATATCATCAAAAATCAATTCAATTCTATCAATGGTAAGGTATTTAGAAAGATTATTTCTAAAAAAATTTGCCCAATCACCACTTTCTATAAATGAAAAAACATCTCTTAAACTCATATACTCATAAAAAGCACAAATTATCGCAAATCTATCTTCTTCATCTTTTGTTTCATGCAACTTTTTTCCTAGTGAAGAACTTACAGCCACTTTTAATTTTGACTCCTTATCCTCTTCCTTAAGATCTTCTAACTCGCTTTCAAGACTATTAAGTTTCTCCTTTATTTTCTTATACAAATCTTTGTTCATAACATTCTCCTATTACTCTGCTAATTCTTCAATGGCTTTTTGAACTAAGTCCCAATCTTCTTTTTCGGTAATGGAATCTAGCACGTAGCTTCCTTCTTCATTTTTAATAACAGAAGCATATATATCAACGTTTTCAGCATTCTCATCAAAAGTATACAAAAGGAAGCTTTTATCCTCGTTAGGTTTTTTCAAAATAGTAATGACCTTTAATTCCATTTCTTTTCCTTCAGAAGTAGTTATTTTAATAGTTTCAAAGTCTTTCATTGCCCATCCTCCTTATTCTATAGATATAATTATACTAAATTTTCCTTTATTTTTCAAGCATTTAGTCAAATTAATTAAATAAAAAGGAGCCTTAAGGCTCCAAGGGGGTTTTGGTTGTACTCTCAACTATATCGTAAGAGTACATCGCGTGATATCATCACGCTATTATAATAATATATATTTTTTTCTAAATTGTCAATATATTAAATTACTCAACCGTAACTGACTTAGCCAAATTTTTAGGTTTATCTATGTTGCAACCTTTTAATTTAGCAAGTTCATACGCAATCATTTGAAGAGGTATAACGGTAAGCAAAGGTGAAAATAAATCATTAACCTTCGGAACCATTATCTTACTATCATAAAAAGTTTGATCTTCTTCATCATTTCTATTTGTAATGTATATTACGTTTGCTCCCCTTGATTTAACTTCTTTTATGTTACTTATCGTTTTAGAAGCTACGTTATCATCAGTTACTATTGCAACAACTGGTGTTCCCTCTTCTATTAACGAAATCGTTCCATGCTTAAGTTCTCCTGCAGCATAAGCCTCACTATGCGTATAAGATATTTCTTTAAGTTTTAAAGAGCCTTCCATGGCAAGTGCATAATCTAAACTTCTTCCGATAAAAAACACGTCATTATACTCTTTTATTTGGTTTGCTATTTCCTTATATACTTCTTCGTTTTGAAGCAATTCTTCCATGTGAGTTGGAAGCGATTTTGCATCTTTTAGTATTTCAGCAATTTCTTTTTTATTAACTAAATTTTTAGAATATGATATGTTAAGTGCTATTAAAGATAGCATCGCAACCTGAGCTGAATAAGCCTTAGTAGTGGCAACCGCGATTTCTTTACCAGCTTCGGTATATAAAACGATTTTAGCTTCCCTTGCTATGGAACTACCTTTTTCATTAATTATTCCTAAAGTATCATTACCATTTTTCTTTGCAATCTTTAAAGCCTCTAACGTGTCAGCCGTTTCACCTGATTGAGACACAACAATAACCAGTTCATCATCATTTAAAAATTGTTTGTTATACCTAAACTCACTTGCGGTATCCACCAGAGTTTCCACGTTGGCATACCTTTCTATCATTTGTTTTCCAATTAAACCAGCGTGAGTTGCACTACCACACGCAATGATTCTTATTTTACTATACTTAGAAAAATCAGGCATTTTTTCTATTAAACCATCCAAGTCTTCACTTAAATAAGGATTAGTAGTTTTTTTAAAAACATCTGGTTGCTCATGTATTTCTTTTAACATAAAATGATCATAGCCCTGTTTATCAATTGATGATGCATCAAATTCAAAACTTTTTACATCCACTCTTTTTTCTTTACCATCATGATAGACATTAACGGTATCTTTAGTTATTTTAGCGTAATCTTTATCTTCTAGAACAATATGTTTTTTTGTTTTATCAAGTATTGCAGGAACATCAGATGCTATGTAATTTTCACCATCATTTATTCCAATTATTAATGGGCTGTTCTTCTTAACAGCATATAGTTCATCTGGATTATCATCACACATAATTCCAAGCGCGTATGAACCATCTAAAATTTCATTTAACTTTCTAATACACTTTAAAATATCTTTATCAGTTTTATATAAATAATCTAATAAAGCACAAATAACTTCAGTATCTGTTTCCGAACTAAAATTATATCCCTTTTCTATCAATTTATTTTTTAACACGTTATAATTTTCTATAATACCATTATGTACAATGGTAAACTTACCAATCTTATGAGGGTGCGCATTACATTTATCAGCTTTACCATGGGTTGCCCACCTGGTATGACCGATACCTAAATTAGACTTTTTTTCTACGTCTATTACGTTAGATAAATTTTCAAGCTTACCACTTTCTTTTACTAAATTTACTTTCCCATCATTAAAATAGGCTATACCCGCAGAGTCATAACCCCTATATTCTAGACGCTTTAAACCGTCTATTAAAACACGTACACAATTACCTTGATTGCCTACGTAGCCAACTATTCCACACATATGTTTTCTCCTTTTTTTGCGTATAATAAAAACAACTGTGTGAAATACCCTCTGTTATAATCTTAATTTTATTTTTTAAAGTATTTCTTACGTTTCACAAGTCCGTTGTGGCATCCGCCGAACATTTCGATAACCACAAACCTCGTCACCTATTTAAAGGTCTGGCGCTAAATAAAAGGTAGTCCTCCGTGTACTCTTTTATCTTTATGTACTATATTATACGAAAAAAAAGTAAGTTTTGCAACTTACTTATGATATTTTTTTTATTTTATTAACTTAGCAACTGCGTTCGTGCTTTCAAGAAACGTAAGCTTTAACCCTAGATTATCGTAGTCAGTAAAGTAATTAGTTTGTATTAACCCACCTTCTAACAAATGATTTTTAGCTAAAGTAACTAGTAATTTTTCAAATTCTTGTCCATCAACGTAATCTGAAATATTAGACAAAAATATACTAGAAAATTTGTCATTTGCAGATAGTTTTTTAGGCAAATCAAAAACATCAGTCTCCATAAATTTTGGAGGTTTAATTGATAACGACTTACTTTGCAAATCATAATACACGTCTTCATCATAATATGCGTTATTAACGGGTTCAACGTCAAATATACCATTATAAAAGTTATTAACCGTTAAACCATCACTAATAACATCATCCCAAAAACACCTATCTTCTGCTCGAAGAACACGTCGTACTTTTTTATATAACTCTACGTTTACTAAATTTAATTTTTCAGAAGTAACCTTAAAATAGTCAAAAAATTCTTTATATGATAACGTTTTTATACCTGCTAATTTAAGCATGCAATAATATTTAGTTAACCTGTTTATATCAAACAAAGTAACATCAGTTGCTCTTTGTAAAATTGCATGAAGCATGTGGTCTGCAGATGACGCAACGCAAAGAACCGGTCCATCATAGTTAAAATCTTTATAATACGTATCTAATTCTTCATTATTAAAAGGATATATTTTGCCATACTTATCAAAGTACTTTTCATTCTCTTTTATAACACAACCGTGTTTACCTACTTTTCTTGCCCCTTCAATATCTTCTTTTAAATTCAGCATTAAAAAACACCCCTTTTTTAATGGGTGTTATAATAGCACTTATTTTAATTTTAGTCAATCCGTCATGAAATTTTCAATATCGTGTTTCACTTTAACAAACAAATCATAATCTTTTTTTATGTCAGATAACTTAAATGATAAAGCACCACTTTGCTTACTTCCAAACAAATCACCCTGACCCCTTAACTTGAAATCAGCTTCACTTATTTTATAACCATCACTTGTTTCTTCCATTATTTTTAATCTTTCTTTATCTTTATCACTTACTAAATAACAGTATGATTGAACACTGTTTCTACCAACCCTTCCCCTTAATTGGTGGAGGGTTGAAAGGCCAAATCTATCAGCATCAAAGATTACCATAACACTTGCGTTTTTAACATCTACACCTACTTCTACTACGGTAGTTGAAATTAGAATGTTAATTTTGTTTTCTAAGTATTTATCCATTACCTCATCTTTTTCTTCTTTGGTCATCTTACCATGAAGTATTTCTATATTGTAATTTTTAAAAGCCAGCTCGAATTTATGCTTTAAATCATAAACGTTAGTATAGTCAGTATCTTCATTTTCTTCTATCATCGGCGCAATAACGTAAGCTTGATTACCATTTTTTAAAGCTTCATAAATACGTTTTAAAACATCTTTTAATTCACTCGTTTTCCTTACGTATGTTTTTACCGGAAGCCTTCCTTTTGGCATTGTTTTAATGCTAGATATATCAGTATCACCATATATGGTTAAAGCGTAAGTTCTTGGTATTGGGGTTGCACTCATCATCAAAACGTCAGGATAATTTGATTTGTTTTTAAGCTTTAACCTTTGGTTTACCCCAAACCTATGTTGCTCATCGGTTATAACAAGCCCTAAATTACTCCAAGAAACTTTATCACCTATTAATGCATGCGTTCCTATTAAAAAGTCAATTTCATTATTCATTAATTTATCATAGATTTGTTTCTTTTCTTTAGAACTAGTTTTCCCTGTCAATAGCGCAATTTTAAAATTGGTGTTTTTAAATAAATTAACCGCGTTTTGATAATGCTGAAACGCAAGTATCTCGGTTGGTGTCATTAAAGTAGACTGATAGCCCGCGGTAAAAACAGCATATGCTAAAACAAATGCTACAATCGTTTTACCAGAACCAACATCACCTTGAAGTAACCTGTTCATTTTAACATCACTTTTTATGTTTGTTATCATTTCGTCTATTACCTTTTTCTGGTCCAAAGTAAGGTCAAAAGGTAAAGATTCAATAAACAAGTTAACTTTACCATCATCTACCATTTTTCTATATAAATCGTTGTGTTCCTGGTTTTTAATTTTTAAATTTCTAACCTTTAACATATAAGTAAATATTTCTTCATATTTTAAAGTTTTTAAAGCATCTTTTAAAGCGGTTTCATCAGTAGGATTATGTATGATTTCAAGGGCACGTTTTTCTTCCATAAACCCATATTTAGACTTTATTTCGCTTGGAATATTATCTTTTACGTCACATACTTTTAAAGCGTTATTAATAAAGTTTCTCATCTGTTTTAAACTAATACCCTTACAAAGATGATAAACGGGAATAATAACCTTTTTATCAGGTAACTTTGATAATAATATGTTGCTTGCAGTTAACGTTTCTAAAGAAGGATCATATTTTCCAATTAGGGTAACATAATTTCCTATCTTTATGCTATTTTTCATAAAAGCTCTGTTATATATAACTACTTTAATAATTTTATTTTGAACGTTACACCTAAAAGTAAGCCTGTTTTTCTTACCTTTAAAAAAACTAACTATTGGGTTTGATTCAACCATTCCATCTGTTACCATTTCGTTATAAAAACGCTCATCATTTATGTTTCTTCTTGAAAACACGTTAAAACGATACGGATAATTTCTTATTAAATCATCCACGTTATATATACCTAAATTATTTAAAAGTTCAGCGCTTTTACTTCCTATTTTTGGTATTTTTTCTAAGTTCATTATAATTACCTTCTTCAACTATATGTCAATTATAACAAACGTTTGTTTGCAAATCAATCAAGACAACCCAAAATATTAAATTTTTTTAAAATATTTTAAAAAAACAGTTGACTTTTTTATCACTTTCGATTAGTATAAATGGCACCAGCTGGAGGAAACGATAGCTGGTGCTAGTATCACAACTAGCCAACCCCTTTTTATTCTTTTTGAGATTGCATGGGAAACCGTGTAATCTCCTTTTTTTTGTTATTTTTTACCACTTTTGGTTAATACTATTTAAAAAAGAGGGATAATATGATTAAAAAAAGTAAAAGAATAAAAATTATAGAAGAATTAAAAAAAAATACTAACAACGCTCCTGATATAAATTATAAAGATTTTGAATTTAATGATGAAGCAATTACTTTTATATACTCAATGAGCGTTAGTAGTTCAAATGATATTAATGATTTTATTTTAAGAAGAATAGATGAAGACAAAGATAAAATAAAAAGTGATGATTTATACGAGTACGTTAAAAATTATATTCCAAATAATAACATATTATCCTTTAGTGAAGAAAAGAAAATTTCTTATTACGTAATGAGCGGATTTACCGTGTGCGTTTTTGATGATGGCAAATTACTTGCTTTTGAAAATAGGGCTAACATATATAGTCCAATTAATAAAAGTGAAAACGAAAAAGGAATTAAAGGACCTAGTGATGCTTTTAGTGAAAACTATCAATTTAACATGGGAATGATAAGAAGAAGGCTAAAAACCGAAAAATTGTGGATTGATGAAGCAACGGTTGGCACTGAAAGTAAAACCAAGGTAGCATTATTTTACATTAAGGGCGTAAGTAATGAGCAAATGGTTAAAAAAATAAGTAAACAAATAAATAACATAAATATAAAATACGTGGGTAACACTAATTACATAATTGACGCAATAAGTAATACCAATAGGTTTATATTTCCTACCATGCTAGCAACTCAAAGGCCAGACTTTGCTTGCCAAATGCTTCTTGAAGGAAGGATTGTTTTAATGGTAGAAAACTCAAACGAAGTAATCATTCTTCCTTGTATGTTTATTGATTTTTTCAAAAATCCAGAAGATTATTATGAAAAAAGCTTAAACGTAATAGGAAACAGAATAATAAGGATTATTGCTCTTTTTTTAGCAATATTAACCCCGGCGGTATACATATCATTAATGGCTTATAACCAAGAAGCACTGCCTAGTGGGCTTTTAATAAACTTTTCAATCCAAAGAGACGGAGTTCCCTTTTCCACCGTTTTTGAAATAATTGTAATGAGTTTTATGTTTTATATCTTAAGAGAAAGTGATATGCGTTTCCCTGGTAAAGGTGGTAGTTCCATTTCAATAGTTGGAGCACTTGTACTAGGACAAGCTGCGGTTGAAGCTGGTATTGTTTCTCCTATTACCATAATAATAGTTGGTATCAGTTCGGTAGCTAGTTTAGCTTTTAGCTCTATTGAACTAATTAATTCGATTAAATGGGTACAGTTATTTTTAATAATTTTGGCAGCTTTATTTGGATTTATAGGAGTAATGTTTGGCTTTATTATGTTAATGGCACTACTAATAAGTCAAAATTCCTGTGGAAAACCTTATTTTTCTCCTTTTGAACCATTTAATTTTAAGGCCCAAAAAGATGCAATAATAACCAAAAAAAGTGCAAAATTTAATCCGGATATAGTATATGACAAGGATGATGATGATGAAAAAAATTCATAAAATTATTATAATTTTGTTGTTTATCTTCTGCTTAAGCGGATGTTATAACTACGAAGAAATAAATAATTATGCAATTGTATCAGGAATTTCAATAGACCAAAATAAAGAAGATAATTCTAAATACGATGTTGGAATACAAATAATGAATGCAAAAAAAGATGAAGAAGCAGATAATAGTTTAATAACTTTTTATAAAGCAAGTGGAAATACCATCTTTGAATCATTAGAAAAAATAATGTTAGACTCACCTAAAGAAATATATTTAGGTCATAATGAAGTAATCGTAATAAGTGAAACCCTTTTAAAAGAAAAAGATCCTTTAAATTTTTTAGACTTTTTCATGAGAAATCCACAAGTAGAAAAAGATTCTTTAGTAATGATTGCCAAAGATAGTAATGCTTATGAAGTACTAAAAATAATTACACCACTTGAAACGATTCCGTCTAGAAACTTAAAATCATCATTAAACATAGCAGATAAATATAGCGGTACCCTTACCATCATAACGATTGATGAATTCATCTCTAATTTAATTAATGATGGTGTAGAAGCGGTTTTACCCGCTGTTACGATTGATGGTAAAACCTCAAGTGGGGATGATATGGAAAACATTTCCGAAAGTGATCCAAAAACCAAATTAAAGTTTGAAACTTTAGGCTTTTTCCAAAATAATAAGCTAAAAGATTATCTAAGCAAAGACGAAAGTATGGGATATAATTTTTTAGCGGGCACACCAAGCGAAACGTACATAAACGTAAAATGTGATGATAGTAATTACGCAAGCTTAAAAATATCTAATTCTAAATTAAAAGAAGAGATGGTAATTAAAGATGGTAAACCTAAAGTGAGTATAAACGATAATATAACCGCTGACTTAGCAGAATATAATTGCAAGGCTGATTTCATTAAAAATAACGATATAATTGAAGAGATAGAGAAAAATGCTTCTAAAAAAATTAAGGAATTAATGAATAAATCGATAAACAAATTATACGTAGAAAATAAATCAGACGTTTTAAAATACGGACTTAAATTTTACCAAAAAAAATATAAAGAAATGGAAAAGTACGGTTATAAGGCAGAAGAAATAATAAATAACATTGACTTTGATATTAATGTTAACGTTGAAATTAACTCATCAGAACTTTCTATAAAATCAGTAAAGGAGAATAAGTAAAATGAATAATAAAATCTCTAGTTTACAAGTAGGAATGATTTTAACGTTATTATGTTGTAGTTTATACTTAGGTATAAGTGATATTATTTTAATAAAAAAAGCTGAAAATGATGTTTTAATCTCAATGATATTAGGGACAATAATTGGTATTATACCAGTATTAATGTACTTAAAAATAAATGATACCTATCCTAAGCTTAACATTTATGAAAAAAACATAAAATTATTCGGAAAAGTTATTGGTAATATTATTAATGTTTTTATTATCATTATGTACTTTGTAATGTTAACCATCTCAATCAGATCAATAATAGTTTTTTTAACCAGCAAATACCTGGAAAATACGCCTTTTTACCTGGTAGGAATACTAGTTATTTTAGCAAGCTTAGTTGTAAGTTTTAAAGGCATAGAAACCATTTGTAGAATATCACAAATATCTTTTATTATTTGTTTAATACTAGTTGTTATAATAGAAATATTTTTATTAAAATACGTTGAAATAAACAACGTTTTACCAATATTAATAAATAACAATTACGTAAATAATATATTTAGTGGAGCCATTTACTACGCTTCTAGTTGTGGTTTACTATGTATTCTCTTATTATCCATCAATAAATCAAAAATAAAAAACACTAAAAAATATAATAAAACCATTATTTTATTTTACCTAATCGCTTCTATTTCATTAACAATCGTAATGTTTTTTGTAATATCATGCTTTGGTTTTAAATTAACATCTTTATTTAGGTACCCAGAATACATAATTCTTAAAAAAATAACCTTATCTAACTCTGATTTACATTTAGAAAACCTACTAGCATTTAGATGGATACTATACATATATACCCTTAGTATTATATCAATTTATGGTTTAATAAAAGGATTACAACAATACACTAAAAATAATAAAAAAAATAACGTTTTAATCATAATGATAACCATAGTTTCATTAGTTTTATCTAATACTATTTTTGGTAACATAACCAATTCTATCATAATAATTAAAAACTATTACGTTCCTTTTATCGCTTTACCAATGTTTATAATATTAACAATAATATTTATAAAGTCATTTTTCAAACAAAAAGAATCTTAAAAAGATTCTTTTTATAATTCATGTTTTTCTATTTTTCCACACCCTATTTTTCTTCCATAATTACCATAAAAATTTTTACTTAAAGCCTCATGAATAATTACTAACTTACCTATGATGTCAAATATTTTAAACCTGGTTGTATAAAATTTTAAATACGCATAATCATTATTTGAAAATAAATATGGCATATCCCCTACCATGTACGGATGATAAAGGTCATTAGGGTTATAATCTTTACCAATATTCATAAAAGTTCCCTCGTTTGAAATAACACAATCTTTTCCTTCGTGAATATCTACCAAAAAGAGTTCATAATTATTTCTAACCGGTAGCCCACTTACTTCTATTTCAACCATTACCCCATCTTTAAAAGGCTTAAAATAAGCAATTCCTTTTAAGTTTGGACATGACATATCTCCGGTTATGTTTGCTACCGCATACCAATTATTTTGATTCAATACAATCACCTAATTAAACATATGCATTTAATTTATAAAACTATAATTATATCTTAACGTTATTAATAAAGGATATAATTTAAAATAAAAACTTACGAACTTTTTATAGTCCGTAAGTTATTTTTTTATGGAGCGATAGATAAGATAATTTGAAACTATCACTATATAAGTTAATACAACTAACTTCTATAAATAGAATACCATAAATTTATGACAATTGAAATAATTTTTGCCAAAAATGATAAAAAAGATGTTATAATATAATTGTATGGGAGGTAAATATGAGTAAACAAGTTAAGGACGTTTCACAATCAACTAATTTGTATGAGATTGCTGAGGTAATTCAACAATTAAATCCAAATGCTGAAATTAGAGTTGCTGACATGGGGTTAGATCCAATAGCAACACAAAGATTCTATTCATCTGTTCCAGTAGAACAATTAGTCTTACCAGAAGGATTCTATTATAATGATAAAAATGGTATTACTAATAAACATAATACTCAAACTGGAGCATATTGTGCTTTAGAGGTAGAAGATTTATCTAAAGCCGATGAAAGAACCTTAATGCCAAAGAAACCAAAAGTTAAGGATGTTTCACAATCAACTAATTTGTATGAGATTGCTGAGGTAATTCAACAATTAAATCCAAATGCTGAAATTAGAGTTGC
>CALVIG010000005.1 GCA_944329425.1 uncultured Bacilli bacterium | reverse complement strand
CGGTGACAGGTGGTGCATGGTTGTCGTCAGCTCGTGTCGTGAGATGTTCGGTTAAGTCCGATAACGAGCGCAACCCTTATTTCTAGTTACTAACATTTAGTTGAGAACTCTAGTAATACTGCCGGTGACAAACCGGAGGAAGGTGGGGATGACGTCAAATCATCATGCCCCTTACGTCTAGGGCTACAGGCGTGCTATAATGGCCGGTATAATGAGTCGCAATACCGTGAGGTGGAGCTAATCTCCAAAGCCGGTCCCAGTTCGGATTGAAGTCTGCAACTCGACTTCATGAAGCTAGAATCGCTAGTAATCCCGAATCAGAATGTCGGGGTGAATACGTTCCCGGGTGTTGTACACACCGCCCGTCACGCCACGAGAGTTTGTAATACCTGATAACGGTAGCCTAACCTTTTTGGAGGGGGCCGATTAAGGTAGGACAAGCGATTGAGGTGAAGTCGTAACAAGGTATCACTACCGGAAGGTGGGGATGGATCACCTCCTTTCTATGGAGAAAGATTTATACGATTTAGCTATTCAAATTGTTCGTTTTGCTTAGTTTTGAGAGATTATTTTCTCTCAAGAAATAGTTCTTTGAAAACTTGATAATATGGTAGTTATATTTAATTAATAATATAACATTAAGATCTCTCAAGATCTCATCAAATTAGAAGATGGTGGTTAAACTAATAAGGGCGTATAGTGGATTGCTTGGCATTAGAAGCTGATGAAGGACGTGACAAACTACGATATGCCTCGGGGAGCTGTAAGTAAGCTTTGATCCGGGGATTTCCGAATGTGGCAACACGCTAGTGGTAATGTGCTAGCATCTAACAGTGAATACATAGCTGTTACGAGAGTAACCTTGGGAACTGAAACATCTTAGTACCAAGAGGAAAAGAAAGAAAAATCGATTTCCTTAGTAGTGGCGAGCGAAAAGGAAAGAGCCCAAACCAGTCTTTGGACTGGGGTTGTAGGACCTTATTTACGGAGTTACAAAACCATAATATAGCTGAATTAGCTGGGAAGCTAAACAATATAAGGTGATAGTCCTGTAAGCGAAATATTATGGACTCTTTAGGGTATCCTGAGTACGGCGGGGCACGTGAAACCTTGTCGGAATCAGCGGGGACCATCCCGCAAGGCTAAATACTCTCTAATGACCGATAGTGAACAAGTACCGTGAGGGAAAGCTGAAAAGAACCCCGGGAGGGGAGTGAAATAGATAATGAAACTATATGCTTACAAAAAGTCAAAGCCCGTTAATGGGTGATGGCGTGCCTTTTGCAGAATGAACCGGCGAGTTATTGTATTATGCAAGGTTAAGTGGACGACACGGAGCCGCAGCGAAAGCGAGTCTTAATAGGGCGATTTAGTATGATGCAATAGACCCGAAACCAAGTGATCTAGCCATGAGCAGGTTGAAGGTGAGGTAATACTCACTGGAGGACCGAACAGGTGTACCCGGAAACGTGCTCTGATGACTTGTGGCTAGCGGAGAAATTCCAAACGAACTTGGATATAGCTGGTTCTCCCCGAAATAGGTTTAGGCCTAGCGTCATGATTAAGCTTGCTGGAGGTAGAGCACTGAATGAATGAGGGCGGCATCTCGCTGTACCGATTTCAATCAAACTCCGAATGCCAGTGTAGTATTCATGGCAGTCAGTGTATGGGTGATAACGTCCATACGCAAGAGGAAAATAATCCAGATCACCAGTTAAGGTCCCAAAATTTATGCTAAGTGGGAAAGGATGTGGAGTTGTCAAAACAGCTAGGAGGTTGGCTTAGAAGCAGCCATCCTTTAAAGAGTGCGTAATAGCTCACTAGTCGAGTGGCACTGCGCCGAAGATGTACCGGGGCTAAGCATAATACCGAAACTGTGAATTCTTTTGAATGGTAGGGGAGCGTTCCAAGGGCGATGAAGGTAGACCGTGAGGACTGCTGGAGCGCTTGGAAGTGAGAATGCCGGTGTGAGTAGCGCAAGTGAGGTGAGAATCCTCACCACCGATTGTCTAAGGTTTTCTGGGCAAGGTTCGTCCTCCCAGAGTAAGTCGGGACCTAAGGCGAGGCTGAAAAGCGTAGTCGATGGACAACAGGTTGATATTCCTGTACTACCTATGTAACTGATGGAGTGACGGAGAAGGCTAACAAGAGCCAGTTATTGGATTCTGGTCTAAGCATAAAGGCTTGTGAGTAGGTAAATCCGCTACACTATAAGGCTGAAATGTTATGGTGACGAGAACTTCGGTTCTTTAAATCTTGTGACGCCATGCTTCCAAGAAAAGCTTCTAGGGCTAATTACATAGGTGCCCGTACCCAGAACCGCCACAGGTGGACAAGAAGAATATTCTAAGGTGAGCGAGAGAACTATGGCTAAGGAACTCGGCAAAATGACCCCGTAACTTCGGGAGAAGGGGAGGTCTAGTAATAGACCCGCAGTGAATAGTCCCAGGCAACTGTTTACCAAAAACACAGCTCTCTGCTAAACCGCAAGGTGATGTATAGGGGGTGACACCTGCCCAGTG
Organism: uncultured Bacilli bacterium; assembly: GCA_944329425.1. Lineage (GTDB taxonomy): Bacteria > Bacillota_I > Bacilli_A > RF39 > UBA660 > Aphodocola. The sequence goes on along the minus strand of CALVIG010000005.1, from coordinate 63,484 downwards.
CTGGAAGGTTAAGAGGAAGGGTTAGTATGGCGTAAGCTATGATACGAAGCTCTGAATTGAAGCCCCAGTGAACGGCGGCCGTAACTATAACGGTCCTAAGGTAGCGAAATTCCTTGTCGGGTAAATTCCGACCCGCACGAAAGGTGTAATGATCTGGGAACTGTCTCGGCCATAGACTCGGTGAAATCTTAATACCTGTGAAAATGCAGGTTACCCGCAACAGGACGGGAAGACCCCATGGAGCTTTACTGTAGCTTGATATTGGAGTTCGGTGTATTATGTAGAGGATAGGTGGGAGACGTTGAGACTAGGACGCCAGTTCTAGTGGAGTCATCCTTGGAATACCACCCTTAATACACTGGATTTCTAACCTAGGACCGTGATCCGGTTCAGGGACAGTGTCTGGTGGGCAGTTTGACTGGGGCGGTCGCCTCCCAAAGAGTAACGGAGGCGCTCAAAGGTTCCCTCAGAATGGTTGGAAATCATTCGTAGAGTGTAATGGTATAAGGGAGCTTGACTGCGAGACCAACAAGTCGAGCAGGTGCGAAAGCAGGACATAGTGATCAGGCGATTCAGTATGGAATGGTCGTCGCTTAACGGATAAAAGTTACCCCGGGGATAACAGGCTGATACCACCCAATAGTTCATATAGACGGTGGTGTTTGGCACCTCGATGTCGGCTCGTCACATCCTGGAGGTGGATTCGCTTCCAAGGGTTGGGCTGTTCGCCCATTAAAGTGGCACGCGAGCTGGGTTCAGAACGTCGTGAGACAGTTCGGTCCCTATCCGTTGTGGGCGTTGGAAAATTGAGAAGATCTGTCCTTAGTACGAGAGGACCGGGATGGACTTACCTCTGGTGTATCTGTTGTAGCGCCAGCTGCAGTGCAGAGTAGCTATGTAGGGAATGGATAACCGCTGAAAGCATCTAAGTGGGAAGCCAACTTCAAGATGAATTTTCCTGTTTTTTAAAAACTAAGATCCCAGAAAGACTATCTGGTTGATAGGCTAGACGTGGAAGCATAGTGATATGTTGAGCTGACTAGTACTAATAGATCGAGAGTTTAACCCTATTAATTTGTTGATACCGTATTATCATGTTTTCAGAGAATTATTTCTCTATATTTAATTGGTGACGATAGCGAAGTGGTTCCACCTGTTCCCATCTCGAACACAGAAGTTAAGCACTTCTACGCCGACGATAGTGTAAGCGAAAATAGGGCGTTGCCAATTTTTTTTGCAATAAAAAGAGACCAAAAGGTCTCTTTTTCTATACAATTTAAAATTAATTTTTTATAATAATTATTTATTAAAAAACAGTGCTTATTTTTTTTCTAAACACTGCTCAATCATAGAAATTATTACGTTATTAAAAGAAGTATTATTTTCTTTCGCTATTTTTTCTACTTCTTTAATTAATTTTTCTTTTATGTATAGTGATTTATAGCCTGCTGGCTCCTTATCTTTTGTTCGTTTTGGAACAAATGCCATAGTATCACCCCTTATATAAATTTTAATATATTAGTTAAACTCATGATATATGAGAAATTTCTAATATTATATTTGTAATCTCAATATTTTATAATTTTTATGGTAGGTGTTGTTATGAAATTTTGTGCTAGTCGTATGTACTGTAAATACGTAATTAGTCTAATTACTAATGGTCTTAATAAAATTCGTATGATTAATCACGATGATTCGGTTTTAGAAGATAAATTATATAATTCTTATTTAGAGCTAGAAAAGCTTTTAAATGAAGAATTTTTTGGATAACGTTTATATTGTATGTTAAACCTTTAAAAAATATGTAACATTTTGAAATTTAAATCATTTATGTTGTAATAAATGATTTTTTTTTGCTATAATACTTATGGTGATTGATATGGAATATAAGATAACTACTAATTCAGAAGAAGATACAATTAATTTAGCTCAAAACTTTGAAAGTGAAAAATTTAATAATATGGTTATATGTTTGATTGGTGAACTTGGTAGTGGTAAAACGGTTTTTACTAAGGGTTTTGCAGGCGCTTTAGGTATTGAAGAAAACATTACTTCACCAACCTTTAACATAATTAAAGAATATACTTCTGGTGAAATGAATTTATACCATATGGACGTATATCGTTTAGAAGGTGACATAACTGATTTGGGATTGGATGAATATTTAAAAAAAGATGGAATTATAATAATTGAATGGGCTGATTTAATTAAAACTGAACTTCCTGAAGAACGTTTAGAAATAAGGTTTAAGATTACAGGAGAAGAAAAAAGGACGCTTACGATTATTCCATATGGTAGCAAATACGAAGATTTATGTGAGGAAGTTTTATGAAAACCTTGTTTGTAGATACATCTAGAAAAAGCTTATCAATTGCTTTAGCGGATAATGATGAGCTTCTTTTTATATCAAACGTAGAGTCTTATAGTAAACATTCTAATTATTTAATGGATGAAATTAAAAAAGTTTTGAGTAAGTTTAATTTAACTCCTAATGATATAGATAATTTTATCGTATTAAACGGTCCAGGAAGTTTTACAGGCATTAGAGTGGGTGTTACGGTTTGTAAAACACTTGCATGGGCTCTTCATAAAAAATTGTACCAATTAAATAATTTAGAAGCTTTAAAAGTGGGAATAAATAATGAAGTTATTATATCAGTAATCCCTGACAAAAAAGACTTTGGATACATAGGAATATATGATGGTGACCAAGTTTTAGATTACATGAACATAAATGATGAGCGACTTTTAATAGTAAACAAGAATATTAGTATTGTTACTATGGAAAATAATAATTTTGTTGATGATCTTAAAAAAAGGTTAAGCGTTAATAATAAGGTAGACGTTAAAATTATTAATGATTATGATTACTTAAAAATTATTAGCTATGTTTTATCAAGACAGGATATAAACCCACATTTAGCAGAACCTATATATTTAAAAAAAATAGATGCGGAAAAAAAGTATGTTGATTAGAAATTATGTAAATAAAGATATTAACGATATAAATGAATTAGGTAAATTATTACATAAGAATTATCAATTTTATAAAGATGAATTTTTAAATTGTGTTGTTGCTGAGGAAGATAATAAAATAATTGGTTTTGCTACTTATAGTATAATTTATGAACGTGGAGAAATTGTTGATATAATTATTGAACCAAAAATGAGATTTCGTGGATATGGTTCAAAATTATTAAATTTTATTGTTGAAATGATAAGAAAAAATGGATGTGTTAACATTACTTTAGAAGTTAATTCAACGAATGTAGCAGCCATTAACTTATATAATAAGCTAGGTTTTGAAGTGGTTGCGGTAAGAAAAAAGTACTATGGTGAAAACGATGGATATTTAATGAAAAAAGATTTGAGGTGATAACGTGAAAGACATATATATATTTGCTATTGAAACAAGTTGTGATGAAACTAGTGCAAGTATTATAAAAAATGGAAAAGAAGAAATTGCTACGGTAATTTTATCACAGATAGACATTCATAAACACTTTGGTGGTGTTGTTCCAGAAATAGCAAGTCGTAATCATACTCAGTGCATAACTTTGGTTTTTGAGGAGTGTTTAAAGAAAGCTAATATGAAAATGGATGATATTGATGCCATTGCGGTAACTTATGGACCTGGGCTTAATGGCTCGTTGTTAATTGGTATTGAAGCTGCTAAAGCTTTATCATTTGCAATTGGTAAACCACTTGTTCCGGTAAATCATATGGCTGGTCATATATATGCAAATAAATTTGTAGGAGAATTTAAATTTCCTCTTTTATGTTTGGTTGTATCTGGTGGGCATACTGAGATTATTTACATGGATAAGGAATATTCTTTTAAGAAAATAGGAAGTACGCTTGATGATTCGGTCGGTGAAGCATATGATAAAGTTGCACGTGTTGTTGGTATTCCTTACCCAGGAGGTCCTTTAATGGATAAGATGGCTCATTTAGGTAAACATTCATATAATTTACCTGCTCCAAAAGATGATGATTCTTATGATTTTAGTTTTAGTGGTATAAAAAGTGCGGTTATAAATTTAGTACATAACGAAAAACAAAGGGGTAATGAAATAAACAAAGAGGATTTAGCTACTTCTTTTCAAGAAACGGCTGTTGGTATATTAGTTAAAAAAACAACCCGTGCTTTAAAAGAATACGGTGTTAAGCAGTTATTAGTTGCAGGAGGGGTATCTGCTAATAGTGGCCTTAGAAAGGCTTTGGAAGATACTTGTAAAGACCTTAACGTAGAACTTTTAAAGCCGGAAATAAAGTATTGTACTGATAATGCTGCAATGATTGGTGCTGCTGGTTATTATGCTTATATAAGAGGAGATAGAGCTGATTTTAGCCTTAACCCAGAGCCGGGATTAGATTTATAGAAAGAAGGGGTTACCATGAAAGATAATAAGGGTTTTACTTTGGTTGAACTTCTTGCGGTTATTGTTATTTTGGCAATAATAATGATTATTGCAGCACCTAGTATGACTAAGGAAATAGCAAGAAATGAAGCAGAAAATAAAAACATCTTAAATCAAAAAATAGAAAATGCGGCACATTTATATGTTGCTAAATATTATGTTTCTGATTTAATAAATGAAAATTACGATAATATTAAATTTACATTAGATGATTTGGAACAGGATGGATTAATTGATTTAAAAGGTAAATGTGAAGGACAGTTAGATAAAGATATAGAAGTTAAAGAAAGTGAAGAAGATAATAATAATTTTATAGAATATGACTATAGCTCAATAAAAGATGGTGACTGTTATCAATAATTTAAAAAGAATGGTATTACCATTCTTTTTTTAATTTATTTTCAATAAATAATATTAAAAAGTAAAGTATGCTTGTTAAAATTCCAAGTAAAACAACTCCTGCTATAACTAAGTTGGTATTAAATACTTGTGAACCATAGTTTATTAAATAACCAAGACCTTGTTTAGATACTAATAACTCACCCATAATAACACCTACAAATGTCATTGATAAATTGATTTTAAGAGAACTAATAATCGTGTTTATATTATAGGGAAGTACTGCTTTAATAAATATTTGAAATTTATTTGCATTAAAACTTTTTAATAGTTTAATGCTTGTTTTATTAGTATGTTTAAAACCTACGTATACGCTTATTATTGTTGATATTGTTGATATTAAAAGAGCCATTAGAATTATCGAATTTTGGTTAGCTCCTGCCCAAATTATTATTATTGGTCCTAATGATACTTTAGGTAAACTATTTAATATTGTAAGATAAGGATCTAATACTTTTGATAAAAACGGACTCCACCATAAAATGGCTGCAAATATTATACCTATTATTGAACCTAGACCAAAACTTATTAGTATTTCTTTTAGAGTAACCCAAACATGAATTAATAAATCATTAGATTTATATAAACTGATTATTGTTTCTAATACTTTTTTTGGGCTGGAACATAAAAATGTGTTTATGACCCCTTTATCGGAAAGTATTTGCCAAGAAACCATAAATACTATAAATATAAGAATTTGTGAAGTTATAACTTTTATATTTTGCCATTTTATATTTTTTAAATATTTTTTATGTTCTTCTTTAGCTTTCATAATGATCCAAATCCTTCCAAATAAGGTTATAGTATTCATTAAATTTTTTGTTTTTTCTATTTTCACTTGGAGTACTTTTGTTTTCCATTTTTATTTCATACACGTTTTTTATAATAGAAGGTCTGTTACTTAAGACTATTACTTTATCCGCCATTGATATTGCTTCATTAATATCATGGGACACCATTAATGCTGTTTTCTTTTCTTGTTTAATTATTTTAAAAACATCATCTGAAACGGTTATTCTTGTTTGATAATCTAGGGCTGAAAATGGCTCGTCTAATAATAATATATCTGGTTTGGTAGCAAGGGTTCTAATTAAGGCTACTCTTTGCCTCATCCCCCCAGATAGTTCTTTTGGGTAGCTTTTTTCAAATGATGATAAACCATATTTTTTTAATAGGGTTTTAACGTATTTTTTATTTTCTTTAGTTTCTTTATTTTGAATTTTTAAACCCAACATACAATTATCTAACACGTTTAGCCATGGAAACAAAGCATCTTCTTGAAACATATAACCAACTTTTAAATTTTTTTTCATGAAATTTATTTGGCCAGAGCTTTTCTTTTCTAACCCACCAATAATCGAAAGAATGGTTGATTTTCCACATCCTGACGGTCCGACTAACGCTATGAACTGGTTTTCCTTTATTAATAAATTTATGTTTTTAATTGCACATATGACTTGTTTTTTTGTTAAATAATTTTTACTTAACTCTTTAATTTCTAAGAGTTCCATTAATTAATTTCCTTGATAAATTAATTTGTCATATGGCGCTTTTTTATCTAGTTCATTACTACTTATCATGATTTCTTGTATATGATCAAATTCTTCTTTAGTAATATCAGTTGAATCAGGCCAAGCATCATTTGTTTTATATCTTTCTATAATTAGTGTTAAATCATCAAGTGATAATTCTGGAAAAAATTCTTGAATGTCTTTTGCAATTATGTTAGAATCAGTATTTTTAACGTATTTTAAGCCTTTATCTATTGCTTTGGTAAATCCTTTTATTATTTCTGGATTTTCCTTTATAAAGCTTTTTTTTGCGTTATATGCCGTGTATGGTACTTCTCCTCCCCAATTCCCAACATATCCAACTACGTATCCTAAACCTTGTTTTTCAACGCTTGACGCATTAGGTTCAAAAAGTGTTACAAAATCAGCATCTCCACCTATAAAAGCTCCTTCCATGGCTGCGAAAGCAACACTTGTATCTATTGTTAAGTCTTTTTCGGGATCTATTCCGTTTTCTTTTAATGCCCACTCAAAGGTCATTTCAGGCATACCGCCTTTTCTTCCTCCAATAACCGTTTTGCCTTTTAAGTCTTCAAGGGTAAAATTATCGTATTTTTTTCTTGAAACTAAAAAGGATCCATCTCTTTTAGTCAACCTTGCAAAATTAACCAGATAATCTTTTTCACCACTATTATATACGTATATGGTTGCTTCACTCCCACAAAAACCAATATCTACGTCACCTGATAATACTGCTGCGGTTACTTTATCAGCTCCAGATGCTAAGGTTAAATCTATTTTTATGTTCTCTTCTTCAAAGTATCCTTTACTTATTGCAACATAAGCGGGTGCATAAAAAATGGTATGTGCAACTTCGGCAACCTTAACTTCAGTTAAACCACTTTCTTGTTTGTTTTCTTTTTTCTTTGCGTTTATTGCAAAAATCAAAGCGAATATTAAAACAATACAAAAACAAACTAAGATAATAATCTTTCTCATAACTCCTCCTTTTTACAATAGTAGTATATTCTTATAATTATTTTAAGTGATGCATTTACAATTTATAAAATTTAATTTATAATTTTTTTATAGTAAGAACGGAGCTTAATAAATGATAAATAATAATCCAAATATAATGGCACTTGATGATAATCAAAAAGTAAACTATGTTAAAAGTTTGCTTTTTAATCGTGATATAAATGATGCTTTGGATACCATCATAAAAGTGGAAAAGAAAGATTTAAAATTAATAAAAATAATTTTAGATGTTTTAAACGAAGAACTGTTGATAAACAGGATAAAAGAGCAGTGTAATTTAAGTGATAAAACAAGTGTTAAACTATTTGTTTATTCTAGAATAATTGCGATGCTATCTTTTTATAATAAGTCCGTAATATTAAATAATTTTTTTAAGCAATTAAGTAATGAAGAACTAAAACAAGTTGCAGCGTATGAATATCAAAACAAAACTGACGTATCATTTAATAGTAAGATTTTTAATAAATATTGTTTAAAGTATAAAAACGAAGCTTTAAATTCTTTTGGGGTAGACGAAGAAGAAATTCTTATGTTAGATGAAGAAAAGGAAAAATATAATTCTTTATTAAAAAAGAAAGATAATAAAAAAAGAAACTTTATTATTTTATTTATTCTTTTAACTATTATAGTTGTTAGTTTTTTACTTTTTAAGTTCTATGATTATAATAAATTAATCAATAAATATAACGGATTAATATATCCCGGGATATATTTAAACGACATAGATTTGTCAGGAGAAAAAGTAAGTAATTTAGATAAAATTATAGAAAAAGAAAAATCAAGGATTGAAAATGGCTCCATTATTGTTACAAATGAAAATGGTAATTATAAATTTACTTATAAGGAAATAGGTATTTTAGCAAATGATACTGGTATTAAAGAAAAAATAAAAAAATATAACGATAGCTTATCATTTTTTAAGAAAGTAAAAATGATAAGAGAAAAGAAGAAAGTTAAAACTTTTTATCTAAAAAGTTCATCTAGTGATAAGGTAGTTGATAATTTTGTAAAATTGTTAGAAGAAAAACTAAATATCAATCCTAGAAACGATGGAATAGTGATAGATGATAATCACAACGTCTATTATGACAAAGGTATTAATGGTTTTACTTTAGATAAAGAAAAAACAAAGATAAGAATAAAAGAAGCGCTTGCTAATTTAAGGGAAAAAACCGTTATTGAAGCAGTTGGAACCACAATAAAAAACGAAGCTAAAAACGAAAATTTATCTAGCATAAATAAAAAGGTTTCTAGTTATACTACTTACTTTGCTAATTATGGGAATAGAGGACATAACATAAACTTAGCGTCTACAAAATTGAATGGCACCGTAATAATGCCTGGAGAAGAATTTTCTTATCTTAAAATTGTAGGGCCTTACGGAGCTTCAAATGGCTATTTACCAGCTCCTATATATTTAAATGGGGATAATGCAACAGCTAATGGTGGAGGAGTGTGTCAGCTTGCCTCTACTTTATACATGGCACAGTTAAAATCTGGATTACAAACCATATCTAGAAGAAATCATACGTTTGCACCAAGTTATGTTCCAAAGGGGCTTGATGCAACCGTTTATTCAACAACGACTGATTATAAATTTAAAAATAATTATGATTATCCAATTTATATAGTATCCTATGTTAAAGGAAATTATTTAACGGTAGACATATGGACTAACGAAAATGCTTTAGGTGGAAAAACATTTGAACCATATTCCGTTTATTCAAATGGAGGATATTTGGCTTATTTAAAAATTATTGAAAACGGAAAAGTAATAGAAACAAAATACTTGGGCAAAAGCGTTTATAAGACCCGTTAAAAAGATTAAAATATATGTAAAATTTAATTTTGCATATATTTTTTCTTTACCTTATATGTTAAAATATAGTAGTTAATAAAGAGGTAATAATATGAATTTAGATTATTTAAATGATAGACAAAAAGAAGCTGTTTTATGGGGTGATGGGCCACTTTTACTTCTTGCTGGAGCAGGAAGTGGTAAGACAAGTGTTTTAACTACTAGAGTGGCTTATTTGATAAAAGAAAGAGGTATTGATCCTAGAAATATAGTTGCGATAACTTTTACTAATAAAGCTGCAAAAGAAATGAAAGAAAGAATTATAAAGCAAGTGGGGAGTATTGGATATAATATTCAAATATCTACTTTTCACTCTTTTGGACTTAGAATAATAAAAGAAAATTATGAAAGATTAGGTTATGATAAGAATTTTACTATAATTGATAGTGATGATTCTTTAACTGTTATTAAAAGAATATTAAAGGATATGAATATTGATTCCAAAAGGTGTAACCCTAAGTTTATTAAGAACCAAATTAGTTCTTGTAAAAACGAAATGGTAACGGTAGAAAAATATCATAATTTAGTTAATGACGAAGTAAGTGATATTACGTATAAGGTATATAAAAAGTATCAAGAAACACTTTTAAGAAATAACTCATTAGACTTTGATGATTTACTTATTAAACCCATTGAATTATTTAACAAACACCCAGAAGTGTTGCAACAGTATCAAGAACTTTTTAAATACGTATTTATAGATGAATATCAAGATACAAATGAGGCACAATATTTATTATCTAAAATGATAAGTGATAAATATAAAAATATATGTGTTGTAGGAGATGATTCGCAGTGTTTAACACCAGATACAATTATTGAAACAAAAAAAGGAAAGAAAAAAATAAGTGAAATTAAAAAAGATGATGAAGTTAAAACTGCATCAGGTTTTGGTAATACAATATATAAGAAAGTTACTGATGTATTGAAAAAGGAATATAACGGAGATATCATAAAAGTTACGTTAGAAAGTGGTAAAATAATTAAGGCAACGAAAGAGCATATAACTTTTTTTAAATTATTGCCTGAGGTTAATAAATATTATGTTTATTTGATGTACAAAAAAGATTTAGGTTTTAGAATTGGACAAACTTCAGGAGTTAGATGTGGAAAAAATAAAATTAAAAATGGAATAGAAGTAAGATTGAATGGGGAAACAGCAGATAAGATTTGGATAATAAAGGTGTGCAATACAAAAGAAGATGCTACATATTATGAAGAATATTTTTCAAGTTATTATGGAATTCCTAAAACTGTTTTTGTTAGCAAAGGAAGAAATATATCTTTATCTCAAGAAAAAATAAATGAATTATTTAAAAGTATATCCACTTATGAACGTGCAGAAAAATTAATGAAAGAAGAAAATTTATTTTTTGAATATCCTCATCATATTTCTTCGGCAGTCGTTAGAGGAAATTCTGTTAGAAGAATTATAAATTTATCTTTCTTATCAGGAAAGCATACTAAAAATGGTGATATATATACACATAGAATTTCTCTTATCACATCAGGTGAAGAAGAAAGAAAAAAACTATCCGATTTAGGTTTTAATACTAGAAGTTCAAAAGGTGGTAAATGGAGAATAGAAACTGAAAGAAAAGAATATGAACATGCTGAATATTTTGCTAGAATGGTAGATGATTTAACTGATGGTTATGATATTTTAAGAAAAATAAAATTGACTGAAGAATCTTATAATTTTATCCCGTTTGGGAGTTTAAAAGAAGGAATGTATTTAGTAAGAATAGAAGATGATAATTTAATTCAAGATAAGATAGTAAAAGTTGAAAAAGAATTTTATGATGGTTACGTATATGATCTAAATGTTAAAGACACTAAAAATTATTTTGCAAATAACATATGTGTACATAATTGTATCTATTCTTGGCGTGGTGCAAACTTCAAAAATATCCTTAACTTTGAAAAAGATTACAAAGATGCTAAAGTAATTTTATTAGAACAAAACTATCGTTCTACCAAAACGATTTTAAATGCCGCTAATAGTGTTATAAAAAATAATACGAAGAAAAAAGATAAAAATTTGTGGACCGAAAATGAACAGGGTGAAAAAATTAAATACGTAAGAGCGTTAGATGAAAAAGATGAAGCATCATTTGTAACAAGGGAAATAAAAAAATTAAAAAATGATGGTGTAAGTTTAGATGATATAGCAGTTCTTTATAGAACTAATGCTCAGTCAAGAACGATAGAAGAGGGATTTTTAAATAGTAATATTCCTTATAGAATAGTTGGAGCATTTGCTTTTTATTCTAGAAAAGAAATAAAGGATTTACTTGCGTATTTAAAACTTATTTATAATCCAAAAGACGATGTTTCTTTAATTAGGGTAATTAATTATCCAAAAAGAGGCATTGGACCTAAGACAATTGATAATTTAAGTATGGATGCTGTTTTAAAGGGAACATCCATGTTTGAAGTAATAGAAAAGGGAAAAGAATTAGAGTTTAAGAATACTATATTAGAAATGAAAGAAAAAAGTGAAACATTAAGTCTTACCGAAACAATTGATATGGTACTTGATAAATCCGGAATTAAAAAGGATTTGGAGCAGGAGCATACTTTAGAAGCTGACATAAGATTAGAAAACTTGGAAGAGTTTAAGTCTATTACTAAAACGTTTGAGGAGGAAAGTGGTATAGCATCACTAGAAGATTTCTTAAACGAAGTTAGCTTAGTAAGTGATGTAAACGATCAAAAAGAAGACGGTGCAAGTAAAGTTACATTAATGACTATTCATGCTGTTAAGGGTCTTGAATTTAAATACGTTTTTGTAATAGGTATGGAAGAAAACATTTTTCCTCACGTAAATTGTGTAGAAGGACCAGATGGTTTAGAGGAAGAAAGAAGACTTTGTTATGTTGCTATAACAAGAGCTAAAAAGAAACTTTATTTAATAAATGCTTTAAAGAGAACGTTGTTTGGTAGAACGAGTGTTAATATGCCAAGTAGATTCATAAACGAAATAGATAAAGATTTAATTGATTTACCAGAGAAGAAAAATATTGCTCAAAAAATTGATAAATCTAAAATGTTTAATGATGATAACGAATTAAACGTAGGAGATAACGTAGTTCATGATGTATACGGTCCTGGTGTTGTAGTTATGGTTGATAAATCAATTGCAACCATAGCATTTAAAGGTCAAGGAATAAGAAAACTTATGAAGAATCATAAGAGTATAAAGAAGGTGTAAGGTATGGAAAGATTACAAAAATTAATAGCGGAATCTGGTTATTGTTCAAGAAGGAAAGCTGAAGAATTAATTAAAAATGGAAAAGTTTTTGTTAATGGCGTGAAAGTAACGGAATTAGGAACTAAGGCGACATTTGGTGACCAGATAATGGTTAATGGCCAGCTGATTGAATATCAGGGGAAAGAGTATTATTTATTTTATAAACCAAGAAGTGTTGTTTGTACCACAAAAGATGATAAAGGTAGAAAAAGCGTGCTAGATTATTTTGATGATGTTACTGAAAAAAGAATATACCCCGTGGGGAGATTAGATTATGATGCCTCAGGCCTTCTTCTTTTAACTAATGATGGTGATTTTGCTAACCTTATGATGCACCCATCCAATAAAATAGATAAATTCTACGTTGTTAAAGTAAAAGGAATAGTTACGCCAAGCGAAATAAAAACATTAAAAAATGGTATAAAACTAGATAATAAAAAAATTTATCCTTCGAGGGTTAAACTAAAAAAAATGGATAAAAGATCATTAACTTCAATAGTAGAAATTACCGTTCATGATGGAATTAATCATGAAGTTAAAAGACTTATGGCAAGTATTGGACACGAAGTTATAAAATTAAAAAGAGAAATGTTTGGATTTTTATCTTTGGGTAATTTAAAAAGTGGAGAAAAAAGAAATTTATCGTCTAAAGAGATTAAAAAACTATATAATTTAGCTAAAAATAAATCAAGTTTTAGGTAAAACTTGATTTTTTATTTACATTCTAAAATTAAACAGTTATTGACAAAACAAACATTATTAGTTTATATTATAATTATATAATAGTGGGAAAGTAGGTAGGTTATGAAAAAAGGTTTACTAGTGCTTGCTATAACTTTGCTTTTTTTAGGAATGGGCAAATTTTATGCAATTGATCTTGGCCAGTATGATACTTTATTTAGCAAGGAATTAGAAGGTAATGTTTTGGAAGTTAATGAGCAAGATGATGGTTATATGGCACTTATTGAAACAGGAAGTTGGAATTATTCTCTTAACATGTATGATAAAGATTTTAATTTAAAATGGCAGTATGCTTTTGATTCTAGTGAATACTGGGATACAAATTATGTCATTGATGATGATGGAAATTATTTGTTTTTTGGATCTATTAACGAAAACTTAGCAGCGTTAAAACTAGATAAAAACGGAGAAAAATTTACAAAGGAATTAATAAACGGCTTTTCTGACATTGGTGAGTGTAAATTAGAAAAGGAAGAAAAAGATGGATATATATTGTCCTGCGAAAAAACTGTTGGAGTCAATCATTTTCCATCAATGATTAAATTGAATAAAAAATTTGAGTTTGTAGGAGGATTTGCTTCTTATAGAAACAAAATAAAAATCCCTAACATTGCTGAAACGTATTTTGATGATGTTACGAAATACATAAATATTGATGATAATAATGTTGCTGTTTGTGGTTATACAACTCAAGGAGATGATAAATCTTATGAGTGCATGAAAGTAACAGATGACAAAGAAAATGGCAATTTTAAATACACGTATTTTGATAATTATCCTGTATTAGGATATTATAAATGTAAATCATCTCATAATTGTTACTTTTATTATGACAATGGTAATATATTAATTGCTGAATCAGAATATGATTATGATGCCTCTACATATAACGGATATTTAGGAAAGTTTGATTTAAAGGCAAACGAAATCTGGTCTAATTATTATCCAAATAATATGATAACCTTTACTCATAATAATTCTTTAATGTTAAATGGCAATGATGATGTTTACTTATATAAAATAGATGATGAAGGTAAGACTTCTAAAAAAATAAAACTTAATTATACTTATGGATATTATCTTGGTGAATATGATGATGAAGGAGATATTATTTTAGATAATTACTTATTTTGTGATGGAAACTATATTATAAAATATGATTCATCAACATTACAGATAAGAGAAAAAATAAAAATTACCGAAACTTTTGAAGATGGCGAACACAATTTCATTTATTCAAATCGTAGTAATGTTTTTGCTTTAGATGATGGTTATATTTTTTATAATGATGATTATGTATCTTATTTATCAGCGGATAATAAAGTAAAGATATATTATAATTTTGAAGATTTTAATGAAAATAGTTTTTATGCTGTATATAATGAAAATAAATATTATGGTAATCATATGTTAGGGTTATTTCAAACACTTTTGGTTTTAGATAAAAATGAAGCCATGAATTTAATAGATGTGTGCATAGACATGCTAAAATTCCAGCAATCATATCAGGGAAGCTATGATGATTTATATAACGAACCAGAGATGATTGAAATAATGAACAAGATGTATAATGAATTTTATTTGGATGAGTACATGGATAATTATGATTCATTATTATCTGGGATAAATGAAATAGAAGATTTAACAATGGCTAAAGAGAAGATCCCTTCAATTGATTTTGATTTCGTTAACGTATACAGGATGTTTTCAAATTATCAAAAACTAATTAATAGTAAATTATACCAAATTAAAAATGATGCTTATTTATCATTAAGTTATGATTCAAAGACTGGTGAAACTACGGTTTCAAAAATAAAAAAAGCTACTTATAAAATTGATTTTGATTCTAATTATGGTAAGTTAAAATTGAACAAAAATAGTGCTAAAATGGGTGATAAGATAGAATTTGAAATAATTCCTAATAATGGGTATAAATTAGTAAGCTTTAAGATCGTAAAAAAGAATCATTCGGAACTTCAAATAGATGTAGAAAATAATAAGTTTTATATGCCAAATGAAGATGTTACCGTCATCGCTGAATTTGAAAAAATTAAAGAAACTACTACTTCAAAACAAGAGGAAGCAGTAAAGACTACAACTTCTGAAGAGTTAGTTGATAATCCTAATACTTCTGATGACGTTTTAACCTATTTTATTCTTGGTGGCGTTAGTTTAATATCTATTGTTTTATTGCTAATTATTAATAAGAAAAAAATAAAAAAAGAAGCTAATTAAGCTTCTTTTCCTAAATTAAAATTTCAACCGCACCACAAGGTGTGGTTTTTTTGATACAATAAAAGAGCCCACCAGGCCAGGAGGACTCATAAATGAATTATACACAATTAACAGAAAAAAAGAAAGTAGAAATAGACATTTTATTAAAGCAAGGACTGTCTATGAGAAAGGTTGCATCAATATTAGGGATAAGCCATTCTACAATATCAAGATATAAAGCAGGAATATATAAAAAAAGAAAAATAGATATAACAAAAAAATATTATATATTTTTAAACTATTTATACAGCCATTATGACAGAAGAACAAACTCAATAGAAGTATGTGTATATATGTTTAAAAAAAGATATAAAGGTGTTAAATCACCTACAGTACAGCAAGTATACAATTGGATAAATAAGAGGAAAATCGAATTAACAAAAGATAACTTATGCTATAGAAAAAGAAGAAATAATAAAAGTGGAATGATGAGACATACAAAGTGGAATTTAGATAACAAAACAGTATTACCAATAAGTTTAAGGCCTAAATATATAGAAAATAGAGATGAAATAGGACATTTAGAGATAGATTCAATATTAGGTAAAAGAAACGAACAAGATTCAATAATATCAATAGTAGATAGGTGTACAAGAAAATTATGGTTAATAAAATCAAATTATAAAAATGAATATTATACAGATAAATTAATCTATGAATACATAATAAAAAATGAAATAGAAGTAAAATCAATAACAGTAGACAATGGGTTAGAATTTAGTGCGTTAGGAATAACTGCAAAAAAACTTGGAGTAAAATTATATAAATGTGATCCATATTGTTCTTTTCAAAGAGGAACAAATGAACGAACGAATGCATTGGTAAGAAGATGGATTCCAAAAGGTTCTTCAATGAAGTATGTTCCTCAAATATATTTAGATGATATATGTTTTGAAATTAATAGTATGCCAAGAAAAATATTTGACTTTAAATGTGCTTATGATATAGAATTAAATTATGATTAAGTGGTGCGGTTGAAATTACAAAAAAGAAAAGAAGCTAATTAAGCTTCTTTTTCGTCACACTTACTTATAGCGCTTGTAGGGCAACCTTCCATTGCGTTAATAGCATCATTTTTAATTTCTTCAGTTATTTCAACATCTTTAGCTATTGCATATCCTTCATCATCATTAATTTCGAACACTTCTTCACATATTGCAGCACAAGCTCCACAACAAATGCAAGCATCTTTATCAACTTTAAATTTCATAAAATCCTCCTGAAATAATTATAATTATAAAGTTTAAAAAAATCAATAATACTTTGAAAAAACGATAAAATATGTTACTATATAATTATATAAGGTACGGAGGTGTTTTTATGCAGTCTAGGATGGATAAATATGAAAACAAAGAACAGCAAAACTATGAAAGATCAAGAAAAAACACCAAATTATATGAAGAAGTATATGATGATATTTATCGTGATACAACTTATAAAAATATGCAAGTTATTGATACCGCAAAAGAGATTAACTTAAATAAGCTTAAAGATATGATTAATGATAATTATGATACAAGGCAATATAGAACGTTTAAAAATTATGATTTAGAAGATGTAGATGTTTTACAAAGACATATTACCGAACCTAAAAGACAAAAAAGTTATGATATAAATGAGATAATAAACGAAGCTAAAAGTAAACGAAGTTTTATAGAGGAAGCTAAAGAAAAACAAAAGTTTATGGATTTTTCTAAACGTAGAAATTTTAGGTACGATGATAAATATGAACAAATGGAAAAGGAAGAAAAAGAATTAGAAGATTTAATAAATACAATGGCTATTCCTAAAAAAGAA
Organism: uncultured Bacilli bacterium; assembly: GCA_944329425.1. Classification (GTDB taxonomy): domain Bacteria; phylum Bacillota_I; class Bacilli_A; order RF39; family UBA660; genus Aphodocola. Next base: position 46,192 of record CALVIG010000005.1, on the reverse strand, counting down.
GATACTAATGATGCGTTAGATTTATTAGAGGATTTAAAAGGAGAAGAAAATACCGTTGTATCTAAACCGATAGAGGCTTCATTTGATATTGAAAATACGAGTACTAAACCAGTAAAAGATGGTATTGATAAAACCTTGGTTAAAGCTGATAAAACGTTTTATACGGGATCTAACATGTTTACCAAAAATGATTTTGAAGATTTTAGTACTTTAACCAAAGAACTATCTAAATCTAATAATAAAAAAAGAATAATAGTTGTAGCGGTAGTGGTAGTAATTATTTTGCTAATTATTGGAATTTATTTATTAGTTACAAATTTTGTTATTAAATAAGAAGATATTTCTTCTTATTTTTTCATAAAATATTATGTGATATTATGAAAAAAATAAAAAAATCATTAAGTAGCATATATGTTTATATATTAATTTTTTTAATTGTTTTTAGTTTTATATTTATTATCATATTAAATATAAAAGCGATGCCAGTTATAATGAGTTATGCTAGTGTACAAACTAAAAGAGTAGGAATTGAAATTTTAAGAAGTGTAGGTACGGAAGATATTAATAAATTAATAAATGGGCAAGACGTTTTTACTGTAATAAAAAATAATAACGGAGAAATAGAAAGTATAGATTTTAATACAACCCTTATCAATAACGCGTTAATTATTATCTCAAAGAACGTAAGAGCCAGGTTAAAAGAAGTGGAAAAAGGAGAAAATTTGCCAGAAGAACTTTATTCTGATGGCCTTAATAAAAAATTAAAAAAAGGAATAATATATGAAATTCCTATTGGTGTTGCTTTTGGAAATTCTTTTTTTGCTAACGTTGGTCCCAAAATACCCGTTAAAATAAAATATTCTGGTAACGTTGGTTTAGATGTTAAGTCAAGAGTTAGTGGTTATGGTCTTAATAGTGCTTTAATAGAAGTTTATATTTATATTGAGGTAACTCAAAAAACTATTTTACCATTTCAATCAAAAGACGTTAAAATAACTTCAGAAATACCAGTAGTGATGAAAGTGGTTAAAGGTAATATCCCTAATTATATTTCTGGAATTAACCAATCATACAGTTTGCCGATTGAATGAATTATGTGGTATACTAAAGTAGTGTGAGGTTAAAATGGAAAAAGTAATAGTAGAAAATAATGAATATGAGATTATAAAAAATTATAAAAATGGTTATAATAAGGAAGCTTTTTTAAACCGGTATACTGAATATTTCAAAGATTTTGATTATGTAGTTGGGGATTGGGCTTACGGAAAACTAAGATTAAAAGGTTTTTATGATAAAGGAAATAAAAATTGTAAAGAGTTAAATGATTTTGATAATTTTAATAAATATTTAAAGGAAAATTGTGCTTTTGATTGTTCATATTTTGTTGCAAAAAGAAAATAAGTGTGTTAGAATAAGATATATAAGAATAAAAGAGGTGTATATATGGTAACAGCAAGTAGCATTGGAAGTGGAAAAAAAGTTAACGTTGGCCAAAGTTTTGCCAGTGGAATGTCTGCTTTACAAACGGTACAAAAAGAAAAATTTGTAATAGTGGATGAAAGTGGAACTAAAAAAGACGCAGAACGTTTATCTTTATTTAAACTTAAAGATAATGATAAAACTTATATTGTATACACTTTTAACGAAGTAGATGAAAATGATATGATTAAACTTTATGTTGCTATATTAAATGATAAGGATGGAGTTTATTCTTTAGAAAACATCACGGATAATGATGAGTGGACTAAGGTTAAGGATGCTATGAGAAAGATTGCTAAAGATGGACAGCAGGTTTTAAATAGTAATGAAGATTAGTAAGTAGGAGGATTTTGCGATGAGTAAGAAAGAAATGATAAAAAACGGCGAAGACGTTTCTTTAGATGGTGGAGTAATTGTTTTAAATGGTGTTTCGGTAGCTGAAAAAGAAGAAAAGGAAAAACAAGATTCAAAAGTAGAAACCGAACAACCAGTTGTTGCTGAATCAGCTACAGAAGAAAGTGAAAAAAAAGCAGAAGAAACTGAAGTTCCTATAGAAGCTACTAAAGAAACAGCTGAAAAAGAAGCACCACAAGAAACTCCAGTTGAAATTCCGGTTCCGGAAGAAACTCCACAGATTCCAACCGTACCTATAGATTTAACAGGAATACTTAATTCGGATGTCACTCAAAGCCCAGCTCAAGAAGTTCCGTCATATCCACAATTTCCTTCTAGCAATGAACCTGAAATTCCTAATCAGGCAGAAGAAAAACCAAATAATATTTATAATTTTCCAAGCAGTATGGATAGAGATTTTAATTCACCTATGTTTGGTGGCTTTGCGGCACCAGCCGATGATGAATTATCAATGCCAGATGGTGTAAGAAAAGCTGTTGAAATGGTTAAAAACGAAGTTGGGGAAATAGTTAAAGAAAACAGAAATTTAAGAATTAAAAATGATGAATTAACTCAAGAAAACACTTCTTTAAAATCCGATTTATCGAAAAAAGATGCTGAGATCGTTATTTTAAAAGATAAAATTTCTAACATTCAGAGTTCTATGGCAACGGCCCAAGCAAGAATATTGGATGTTTTTGGAATGGGAGCTATGGGGCCAATAAAGCAAGCTAATTTTGATGATGACCAAATTAATAATGGTGGCATGGGAATGGCAGCTTAATAAATATATTTAATTTGTACATAATAAAGGTATGTTTGATACATATCTTTTTTTTAAATTTTTATTAAAAAATTAACAAAAATTACCATGAAAAAAATTGTATGAAATGACAATATTTTCACATTCTATTAGTGTATAGGAGGTGAAAACACATGAAAAACAATAATAAATTTGTAGCTCCACAAGCTAAACAAGCTATAGAACAAATGAAATACGAAATCGCTAACGAATTTGGTGTTACTTTAGGTGCTGATGCAACTGCTAGAGCAAATGGTTCTGTTGGTGGTGAAATCACAAAACGTTTAGTAAAAATGGGTGAATCTCAATTAGGTGGATCTTATAACGTTCAAAAGTAATTAAATTGTATATAGATTTATAATAGGTAGCGATTTTTGCTACCTTTTTTATTTTAATTATTTTTATTTTGTTGTATAATTAATAACAGGAGTGTGATTTTGTGAAAATATTATCTGTAAACGCTGGATCATCGTCACTTAAATTCCAGCTATATGAAATGCCAGAGGAAAAAGTTTTAATATCTGGATTAATGGAAAGAATTGGTGTTGGTAATAGCTTTTATACCATTAAAGTAGATGGGCAAAAAATAAAAAAAGAAGTAGAACTTAATAATCATGAACAAGCGTTTGAGGTTTTAGTTAAGGAATTAGAAGAAAATAACGTTGTTAAATCGTTGGATGAAATTAAGGGAATCGGACATAGAGTAGTTCAAGGTGGAGATTATTTTGATAAAACGGTTGTAATAGATGATGAGGTATTGTCTAAGATAGAAGAATTATCTTCTTTAGCACCGCTTCATAATCCTGCTGCGGCCACCGGAATTAAAGCAGCTATGGAAGTATTTCCTAACGCTGTTCAAACGGCTGTTTTCGATACGGCTTTTCATCAAACCATGCCAAAAGAAAATTATTTGTATGCGCTACCATATGAATGGTATGAAAACTACAAGGTAAGGAGGTATGGTGCACACGGTACTTCTCATAAATTCGTATCAGAAAGAATGAACGAAATTTTAGGCCGCACTAACACAAAGTTAATTACGTGTCATATTGGTAATGGCGCTTCAGTTTCTGCGGTTGTTAACGGAAAATGTTTAAATACTAGTATGGGACTTACACCAAATGCTGGTTTGATTATGGGTACTAGATGTGGAGATATTGATGCTAGTATAATACCATACGTAATGGAAAAAACTAACATGACACCAAAGGAAATGGATAATGCCATTAATAAACAAAGCGGACTTTTGGCACTTAGCAGAAAATCAAGTGATTCTAGGGATATTGAAGAAGGTATAGCTCAAGGTGATGAAAACTGTATTCTTGCACAGAAAATGTACGTTAGAAGAATAGTAGATTATATAGCAAAATACTACGTTGAGATGGAAGGTTGTGATGCCATTGTTTTCACTGCTGGTATTGGGGAAAAAGCCATTGATACAAGAAGAGATATAATTAATGAATTAGGTGTATTAGGTGTAACCTTAGATGAAGAAGCTAATAACGTAAAAAGCGAGGAAAGGTTAATTAGCGCTAAAGACTCAAAAATTGAGTGTTGGATTATTCCAACTGACGAAGAATTAATGATAGCAAGGGATACTTTAGCATTAATATAGTCGGGTTGTATAATGGAACAAAATATTTTAGAATTAATAAAAAAATATAAAAGAATCATAATAGCTAGGCATATTGGTGGCGATCCGGATGCTCTTGGAGCAACCTTTGCTATGAAAGAAATTATTTTAGAAAACTTTCCAGATAAAGAGGTTTTTGTTACTGGAACATCGATTTCAAGGTTTAAATTCTTTGGAACCCATGATAAAGTCACTGATGAGATGTGTGAGGATTCTCTTTTGATAGCGTTAGATATACCAGATATAAAAAGACTGGATGGTGTTAATTTTTATAAGTTTAAAGATGTTATTAAGATTGATCATCATCCAGAAATAGATAAATTTTCTGATTATGAAATAATAGACATAGATGCTTCAAGTGCTTGTGAATTAGTAGCTAGCTTTGCGTATAAATGTAATCTTAAGGTCCCTAAACACGCTGCTGAGAACATGTTTATGGGCATAGTTGCGGATACTAACAGGTTTTTGTTTGGGGCAAATAAACCAAAAACTTATAAGATAGTTCTAAGATTAATAGAACAGGAGCATATAAAACCAAACGAATTATATGAATTACTTTATAAAAGATCAATGTCAGAAGTAAGATTAGAAGGGTTCATATCGCTTAACATGCGAATTACTAAAAATGGACTAGGTTTTGTTAAAATAACAGATGAAGATTTAAAAAAATATAACGTTGACTCTGCAAGTGTTGGAAGTATAATGAATGATTATAATTTTATTCATGGACTAATATGTTGGGTAGTTTTTACTGAGGATGTTAAAAATAAAGTTATCAGAACTTCCGCTAGGTCAAGGGGTGTAAAAATAAATAAATTATTTGAGCAATATAATGGTGGCGGACATGTCTACGCATGTGGTGCAAAGTTAAATAGTTTTAGTGAAGCTGATGAGATAATTGACAAATTAGATGAAGCGTGTAAGCAATATAAAGAAGACGAATATAATTAGTAGTCTTTTTTTGTTTTTGAAAATATGTTATTATAAGTAAAGGAGGAATTAAAAATGGAACAAAAAAAAGATAAAAAAAGTAATGCTGGATTGATAATAGGAATAATAGTAGGAGTTATCATTTTGTTTTTTTGCGGTTTAGGACTAATATTATTTATTGCTACTAAATCAGTTAATTCAACAATTCAAAAATCTAAAGAAAATTCTTTTTTGGATACTTATAATAGTTTGAGAAAAGAAGTTCAAATTAAATTAGTTAATGGAGAAAATCCAACTTGCGATGATGATTGTGCATTAATATATGATTATGATAAAAGTGACTTTGATTTTGAAGTTACTAACATGGGTTCATATTATAAAATTCAATTTGAAGTTGATGATGACAAATATGATAACTTCAGGTTTTCTAATGAAAAATGTAATGCTTTACAAGACTCTGTTTGTGATGAAAACGAAATAGTTGGTAGGGTATATAACCAATAATTAATATATTATTGCTTTACTTAATACACGGATGGTTTATATGAAAATAAATAATAAAGAAATAGATGTAAACGAAATTGTTATTGATTTATATAATGATAATAACATGCTTAAAATGAGGGGTAACGGAATTTATTTAAGTGATAATCAAGTTAAAACGTTAAAAAAATACGGTGTTGATTATAAAAAATATGTTACCCTTAGTAGTTTAATATTTGACATAGAAAAAATTTTAAACGAAGAAACAGACGTACAAGACCTGGAGGAATTGTCACAAAGACTTTCAGAGTTAAATTATTATAATAATACAAACAAGTAAAGAAGTGATAATATGAAAAAAATTCTTTTAAAAAACGTTTATGGTAAAAATGTTTCTGTAACCATTGTTAATGATGAAAGTAAAGCTAATTTTATAACGCATAGTGGCACGTTTCATGCTGATGAAGTTATGGCTACCATCATTCTTTTAAATAAATTTGGTAATATAAAATTATTTAGGTGTAATGTTCCAACAAATAAAAAAGCATTTATTTATGACGTTGGTTTTGGTGAGTTTGACCATCATTCCATAGATTTTAATAAAGAAAGAGAAAATGGGATTAAGTATGCATCGTGTGGTTTAGTTTGGAAAGCGTTTGGTAAGGATATAATTGAAAAGTTGAAAATTGATGATGTGAATTCTTTTTTTGATAGTGTTGATAAAAACATCATCATGGATATAGATAGAGATGATAATGGTCAACCCCTTAAAAGTGAACCCGAAATAAAATTACAAAGCATTCCAAATTTAATTTCAAGTTTTAATCCAAGCTGGAATGATTCTTCAAATGAAAATGATAATTTTTTAAATGCTATTAGTTTTGCAAACATGATATTTAATAATATAATGAAAAGAATGGTTGCAAAAGAACAAGCTAGAAAGATAGTAGAAAATAAAATAGAAGAAAGTAAAGATGGTATATTAATTCTTGATGATTATATGCCATGGAAAGATATTGTTTTGACATCTAGTAATGAAAAAGCTAAGGAAATATTATACGCAATATTTCCTTCAAAACGTGGTGGTTATAACGTTGTAGCAACGCCAGCATCACCGGGTAGTTTTGAAATAAAAAAGCCTTTTCCAAAAAATTGGGCAGGGTTAGAAAATGAAGAACTACAAAAAATAAGTAGTGTAGATACCATTACTTTTTGTCATAAAAATTTATTTATATGTGCGTGTAAAACATATGAAGACGCGGTTAAAATAGCTAAAATAGCAATTCAAAACAAGTAAATTTGCATTTTATGCTTAACTTTGTTATAATATCTATCACATTAAAAGATTTGTATCTTTTTTGTTATAATAAAATCGAAGGTGATTATACAATGAAAATAAGTGATGTAGAACTCTCTAATGTTGCTGTAAGAAGAAGTCAGTATCCAATAGATGGTAAACCTGAGTTTTTACTTATTGGAAGAAGTAATGTAGGTAAATCAAGTTTTACTAATTCTATAATGGAAAGAAAAAACTTTGCTAGAATATCAGGTAAACCTGGTAAAACTCAAACAATAAATTTTTACAAGGTCAACAATGATTTTTACTTAGTTGATGTTCCGGGCTATGGTTATGCTAGCGCAAGTCGTAGTAAGCAAAGAAAGTTTGGCATGATGATAGAGGAATATCTATCAGAAAGAAAAGAGTTAAACCAAGTTTTTATGTTGGTTGATTTTAGACATAAGCCTACTGAGGATGATCTTCTTATGTATAACTTCCTAAAGTTTCATGGGGTTAAAGTTACTCTTATAGCTACAAAGGTTGATAAGGTAGGTTCTACACAAAGGGAAAAATACAAAAAACAAATAACGGATAACATAGATTTAGCTATCGGGGATGAATTGGTTTTATTTTCTGCTAAAACTAAACTAGGTAAGAAAGAAATTCAAGCTATTATTGAAAAGGAAGTTTACGGAGAAGAAGCTTTATAAACTTCTTTTTTTATGTTATAATTATGTGCGAAAAAAGAGGTGATCCTTATGAAATTACCAACCATAGCTTTAGTTGGAAGACCAAACGTAGGTAAGTCAACCATATTTAATCGGTTAGTAGGTAAAAAACAAGCAATAATAGAAGATACTCCAGGTGTTACAAGAGATAGGATTTATGGGGTTGGTACTTATCAAGATTATAAATTTAACGTAGTTGATACCGGTGGTATAGACATTGGAGAAGAAGCGTTTAATAAAGAAATTAAAATGCAAGCAGAATTAGCAATAGATGAAGCCGATGTCGTTATATTTATAGTAGATGGTAAAGAAGGAATTACTACTAATGATTTAGTGGTAAGGGATATTTTAAGACGTAGTAATAAAAAGGTTGTAGTAGCAATAAATAAAGTTGATACTAAAAAAGCAATGGAAAACATATATGATTTTTATGAATTAGGATTTGATTATTATATACCTGTTTCTGGTTCTCATAATATTGGTATCATTGACTTAATGGATGAAGTAACTAGCGGTTTTAGTAAGCAAAGTTCAGATGAATATGAACCAGACGTTGTTAAATTTTGCGTTATTGGAAGACCAAACGTTGGAAAATCTAGTTTAGTTAATGCTGTTTTGAACGAAGAAAGAGTAATTGTAAGTGACGTTGCAGGAACAACTAGGGATACGATTGATACTCCTTTTACGTATGAAAAAGAGCGGTTTGTTATAATAGATACTGCAGGTATGCGTAAAAAAGGTAAAGTTTATGAAACGGTAGAAAAGTATAGTTTGTTAAGAAGCATGAAAGCCATAGATAGAAGTGATGTGTGTTTAGTTGTTATAAACGCAGAAGAAGGTATAATAGAACATGACAAACACATTGCAAGCTATGCTTTGGAGGCTGGTAAAGCCTTAGTTTTGGTGGTTAATAAATGGGATACGGTAAATGATAAAGATAAGGATATAAAAGAGTTTACTAAGAAAATAAGAGCAGAATTTCAGTTTTTAAGTTATGTCCCAATAGTTTTTTTATCCGCTAAAACAAAGAAAAGAATACATACTTTGATGCCTGAAGTTATAAAGGTTTATAATAATTCTAGAAGGGAAATTAAAACAAGTGTTTTAAATGATGTTATAACTGATGCGGTTGCTATGCAAGCACCTCCATCATATAAAGGTAAGAGACTTAAAATATATTTTGTGTCTCAAACAGGTGTTATGCCACCAAAAATCACGTTTCATGTTAACAGTAAGGGTTTAGTTCATTTTTCTTATGAAAGATATTTAGAAAACAAGATAAGGGAAAGTTTTGATTTTGAAGGAGCTCCAATAATATTTCAATTTAAAAATAGAGATGAGTAAAAAATTAGAATGTTAACTAAATATGTAAACAAATAATTGATGATTCATATATTACTCTAGGAGTGATAAATATGGGTATATCTGACAGCTTTTTTAATAAAGTTGAGAAGAAAACTAACGTTAGTAAGCAATCAATTTTAGACATTGCTTCTAAATTAAAAGACGGCGATTTAAAAAACGAAAACACGATAAGAGGTGTTATTGCTGAACTTTCTAGATTAACCGGAAAAGAAGTTAGCAAAGAACAATCTGATAAAATTGTTAAAGCGGTAGTTGGAGATCAAATACCAAATAACATAGAAAATATGATTGATTAAAAAGAAGAAAAAAATTCTTCTTTTTTTCATATTGTTACTATTTTTACATAATATTTAATGAGATTGATAAGAAAGTAGGGATTATATGGAAAAATACGATATTATTAAAGATATATCTGAAAGAACCGGTGGGGATATATATTTAGGTGTAGTTGGTGCGGTAAGAACTGGTAAATCAACGTTTATAAAAAAATGTATTGAAAACCTTGTTGTACCAAATATTAAGGATGAGTATGAAAGAAAAAGATGTTTAGATGAGATACCTCAAACGGCTCAAGGTAAAACAATAATGACGATAGAGCCAAAGTTTGTTCCTTCTAATGCTGCTACCATACAAATAGATGATTTTACCGCAAATATTAGGTTAATAGACTGTGTTGGTTACGTAATTGATGCAGCTAAAGGTTATGAAGATGAAAATGGTCCTAGAATGGTTAGAACGCCATGGGTGTCGTTGAATAAGTGATACCCCAAATAAAAAATAAATAAATGCCCATAAAATAAGGGCTTAAGGCAATATTTCACTTTATTAGTTAAAGACTAATTTATAGAAAGTGAGATATTTTTTTATGAAAAAAGAGAAAATTTTTAAAAATCCCGATTTAATACCTTTGCTGATAAATTATGTAAAGGTAAATAAGGTTGTATTCCCAATTGAGAGAGTTAAGTATTTATCTAATGAAGAAGTCATAGAAATTTTAAAGGATTGTATTGATAATCAAATAATTTATAATCCTAATTATGAAATGGTAAAGAATATTACTTTATTAGAAGATAAAGATTTAAAAGAAATATATCCTCTTATAAAGGAAAGTATGGATTATATAAATTATGATTATATGAGAGATATTAAAGATTTAATTAATAGTGTTAAATCTAGAAAGAAAGGTAAAAAGTATTCTTTTGAAGAACATTTAAAGGCATTAATTCTTGCTCTACTCTCTAACCATAGATGGGGAGATAATAATATAAGAGAAAATATGGATACTATTGATAAAATATTTCATAATTATAATAAGAATTATTTAAAGATAGTTGATCCAAATATTTTAGTAAATAAATTAAGGAATATTCATTGCACTAATCCAATGATTAATAATCAAATGAAAGCATTATCAAGAAATATAATAGTATTAGAAAAAATTGAGAAAGATTATGGAAGTTTAGATAATTTTGTAAATAAAGAAACTCCTAATGACATTGCTAATATGTTTAATTCTGGTAAATATAAACTAACACAAGTTGGACGAGCTTTTGCTTATGATTATTTAAAACGAGTTGGTGTTAATACTTGTAAAAAGAGTTCACAGTTAGAAAGATTATTTGGTAGTCATAGACTAGGAATTGTAGAGAATGCTAATGCAACAGAACAACAAGTATTGAATATAATTAAAAAAATAGCAATATTAAATGATTGTGATGAAATAATAGTAGAATCAATAATACAACAATTTTGTTTATTAAGGTCCGCAAATATATGTGGAGAATATCCTAAATGTGAGAAATGCAAAATAAGAAAATATTGTAATTATAATAAAAACAATTTAAATTCAGTATGTAAGGAAAACTTACATACTGAGTAATATATTGTTTAAAAAACTATGATATTACGCATATTAATAATGTGAATTTATTTGCATCAAATATATTGTTAATTGAATCATTTTGTGATATAATGGTGCAGATGAAAGGAGAATGATGCAATTTGAGAAGATTTAATTTAATGGAAGAATATAGTAGTATTATATCTAATAGTAATATTATTAACTTGATAAGTAAAATTCATGAGTATAAAGGAAAACAATCATATTTATTAGATACTAAAAAAGACACATTAGATACTTTATTAAAAGTTGCTAAAATTCAAAGTACTTCTTCATCAAATAAAATTGAAGGTATTTATACTACTGATAAAAGAATTAATGAAATAGTAAATCAAAAATTAGAACCTAAAAATAGAAACGAAGAAGAAATTGCTGGTTATAGAGATGTATTAACTTTAATACACGAAAATTATAATTTTATTGATATTAATCAAAATACAATCTTACAATTACACAGAGATTTATATAAATATACTGGTTATAGTTATGGTGGTAAATTTAAGAATTCTCAAAACTATATAGAAGAAGAAAATGAAAAAGGAGAAAAGAAAATAAGATTTACACCACTATCTTCTGTTGAGACACCAATTGCAATTGAAGAATTGTGTAAAAATTATAATGAATTAGTTAATAATGAATCATGTGATTTACTAGTCTTAATTCCTATATTTATATTAGATTTTGTATCAATACACCCATTTAATGATGGTAATGGTAGAATGAGTAGATTACTTACTTTACTATTATTATATAAAGCAAACTATATGGTAGGAAAATATATTAGTATTGAAAAAATTATAGAAGAAACAAAAGATAGTTATTATGATACATTAGAAAAAAGTTCTCTAAATTGGCATAATAACGAAAATGACTATTCATATTTTGTAGAATATTATTTAGGAATAATATTAAATGCTTATAAGGAATTTGATTCCAGAATAAATATTGTTGAAAATAAAAAAATAACTGCTTATAAAAGAATTATAGATATATTTAAAGATAATATTATTCCAATAGATAAAGCATTTATAACAAATAAATGTCCTGATTTAAGTGAAACTACAATTGAAAGAACTTTAAATAAATTACTTAAAGAAGATAAAATTGTTAAAATCTCTGGTGGAAGATATACAAAATATAAATGGAATAATTAATTAAATAAATTATTTAAAATTTACAAATAGCTAGAATTATGAAAGGTATGTTTAATTACATATCTTTTTTTGTTGTGTAAAAACGAAAGGAGAATGATATATGAATTTAAATTACGCAATATTTAGAAGTGAACCTATTATGACTACACAAGATTTATCACAAATAGGATCACATAATAAAAGAGAAAAACAAGCTTATAATTCTAATCCAGATATTAAGTTAGAATTAAGCAAAGATAATATAGAACTTGTACCACTTGCTGAAAAGTATTTGAAAGGATTTCATACACTAACAAAAGAATATAAAAAAGAACACGAAGAAAGAATGAAAACCGAAAGGAAATCAAGAAAAAAGAAATATCACGATATGTTAAATAGTTCAAGAAATTGTGTTGCTGATGAATTAATGTTTACTGCAACTCCTGAATTTTTCAAAAATATGACAAGAGAAGATATTAATGAATGGGCTAATACTTGTATGGACTTTGTTTATAATGATTTATGTTATACAAAAGAACAAGTATTGCATAGTGTTGTTCATTTAGATGAAAAAACGCCACATATACATTGTGTTGTTGTTCCTCTTGTTAAAAAAATAGATAATAGAACAAATACTGAGCGATATACAATATCTAAAAAACAATATATTAAAGATAAAATACACCTATCACAATTACAAGACTTATATCATAAAAGACTAACTGAAAAAGGATATGATTTAGAACATGGTATTAAAGGTAGTGATAATAAACACATTAAAATTAAAGAATATAAATGAGTAACTAAAAAATTAAATCAAGAATTAAATGTTAAAAATGATAGACTTGATAAGGCTGTTAATGACTTTGAAGATAAAATGAAATCAACTAAAAATATTCTTTTTGATAAAGAATATGTGAAAGTTAAAAAAGAAACTTTTGATAGTATGAATAATGTTATTAAAGAATCTAAAAAAGTTATGGAAATGCAACCAAAACTACAAACTATATTTAATGAAGTAGATAATTATACTAATAGCTATAAATCATTAGAAAAAGAAAATAAAAAGTATGAAAAAGAGATTACTAAACTTAAAAAAGATAATAAATATTTAGACCAAGAAAACAAAAGTTTAATGGATAGATTAAATTATATAATTCAATTATTAAAGAAATTTTTAAGAAAACTATTACAACGAGGTAATGAATATACCAAAGATGAAACTGCCGATGCAATTAAGGACTACTATGATAATGAAGTATTTGATATGCATGATGTTATTGGTATATCAAGAGGAACTACTAAACAAGATGAATTATATGATTATGTAGTTGCACCTGACTATTATAAGGAAAGAGTTAGAAACTATGAAGAAGAGTATGATAAAGACGATTTTGAATTAAGTATGTAAAATTATTAAAAAACTTTTGATTTTTTTATTTGTTAGAGTGATAAATATTAAGACAGAAAACGAGATTAAATATATCTAATGTGTCTTTAGCAAGACATTATAGTAAAGTTTAATCTCCCATCTGGTCTTTTAAATAAAGTTGCTTAAAACGGCTAAAATGAAAGGAGAATGTATATGTTATTAAGTGATAATACAAAAAAAGTTGTTGATTTAATACATCAATTTGATAATTTAAGTAATATTGATAAAGTAAGATTAGCAATATATTTATTAGAAAATAAAAATTTTAGTTTAGATTTCAATGTAAGAGATATGATTATTTTATTAAAACAAATTTTAAGTATATTAGATCCAAGTTATGCAAAAGTAATAACTAATTTTAGTAAATATAAACATTTATTATTCTTTTCAGCCAAGTATTTAGAACTTACTGAAAAAGAAAAAAAGCATTTCTCTATTGAAATGATATTTAATATTTATGAAACAGATTTTAAAGATAAAATTATTAACGAAGAAATAAATAAACATTTATTAGTATATGATTATAGTTATTCTCTACTGAATAATGAGTAAAAAAAATCCCTAATAGACATTATTAGGGATTTTTTGAATTAAACCTATATACTCATTAATCAAGTACACACTCAATAATATATCTAGGTCTCGCTTTAGTTTCCTTATATATTTTACCAATATATTCTCCAATCACACCAAGACATAGAGTTTGAATACCACCTATTAACCAAATTGAACAAACAATAAACGTCCAACCAGATACCGTATTACCAATTAATTTCATAATAACAGAATAAATCAAAACTACAAAACTAAGTATTAAAATAATAAAACCGATTGAAGTAATCATTCTTAAAGGTTTTATACTAAATGAAGTTATTCCATCAATAGCAAACGCTAACATTTTCTTTAACGGATATTTAGATTCACCTGCTACTCTTTCGCTTCGCTCGTAGTAAGCTATATCAGTTTTATATCCAACTTGAGGAACTATACCTCTTAAGAATAAATTAACTTCTTTAAACTCACTTAAACCTTCTAAAGCTCTTTTACTCATTAAACGACAGTCTGCATGATTAAATACAACTTCAACGCCCATAATGTTCATTAATTTATAAAAAGCTTCTGCAGTAAACTTTTTAAAAAACGTATCTTTTTTTCTTGAACTTCTAACACCATAAACAACATCAGCACCGGCATTATATTTTTTTATCATATCATCCATTACATTAATATCATCTTGTAAATCAGCATCCATACTAATACAGATATCTGCATGATTTTTTGCATACATTAAACCTGCAAGCAAGGCATTTTGATGTCCTCTGTTTCTAGTTAAATTAATTCCTACGTACATATGATTTTCTTTATGTATCTTAGTTATAATTTCCCACGTTTTATCCTTAGAACCGTCATTAACTAAAACCACTTTACTATTTTCACTAATTAAACCTTCTTCCATTAAACTACTCATTTTTTTATCAAGTTCTTTTTTTGTTAGTGGTAGTGCTTCTTCTTCGTTATAACAAGGTATAACTAAATTTAATACTAAATTATTTTTCTTCATTTACTTCTTCCTTCTTTCTAAATAACACTATAACTTCCATGCCTAGTGTTAATATCATTATTGTCATATATTCTAGATAAGTATAAATTCCTCGTTCTTCATTATTTACTACTTCAAACATCAAATCGCCAGTTTCTTCTTTTTCATTCACTTCTAAAATACCATTCGGATAATAATCAAATTTTTCTTTATATGCGATATAAACTTCTAAATCACTTGCACTATCCGAACTTAATCTTACAGTATAACTACCACTTTCATAAGTTTTATCTAAATAAAAATCTGTATATTTTTTATCTTTCAAATCATTTTTTTTAAAGTCTTTTTCATACACAACTTCATTTTTAGTTATTAACTCCAACTTATAAGTTGCATCATCTATTTCATTAACTTTAAATTTTAATCTTATTTTATTAAAATTATCATATAAATCTACTGTTTGGGTGATAACCGCTTCTTTATTTAAAGAAATATACTTAACCTTGGTTACACTGTCTTTTGCTACTATATTTTCTTTATAACTAATACCTGTATATTTATTAAAACTAAAAGCGAATAATGCTAAAGTTAAGACTAGTATAATACATTTAAAATATTTATAAAATTTGAATTTCTCATAATTGGTATTTAAAGTATCATAAGAACATGTACCTATTAGTATTAACCACGGTAAGAATGATAAACCATATCGTGGACATACTTCCCAAACAAGATAGAAAAATACTGCTCCAAACAAGCTAATTGCTATAATTGATTTCTTACCACTTTTATAAATATTAATAAGAGATATTATTGCCATAAACATAACTACTATTTTAGAGAACTGTAATAAATAATTTATAACAATATTTTTATCTTCCAATAAATAAGAATAAGACGGATTAAAGTCATTAACTAATTCTAAATATTTTTGATAACTATAATCTCCTTTACCCCAAACAGAAACTAATTTAACTACTAATAATTTCACTGTTCCAAATGGACCTAAATCACTCAATCTGTTTTTTATTTCTTTAATATTTAAATCTGTTCTTTCTGAAACGTTTGAAGCACTACTACTTAGATTATAATCATCTTGGGAATAATATCCATAACTTTTTTCATTAACTCCCATCATAATCCAATGTGTCATTGGAAATTCTTTATCAACATTAACATTTGTGAAAAATTTATTCTCAATAGTACAAATACAAGTTATTGTTAATATTGCCCCAATTATTATTGGTGCAAACTTCTTTAACACTATTAATGTCTTTTTAGTAAATATTAAATATACAAAATACGCTACTAGTATAAATATTGCAACAGCCCTTATCTTATAACCAATTATTGCAATGATACCGATTAATGAGCCATATAGAACGTTAGATTTTAAATTTTTTTCGTCTTTTGTTTTAACTATTAAATAAATTAAAATACTGGCAAATGGTAACATTAATACATCTGTATAGTAATATGATACATATAAATAAAAGATTGGAGATAATACACATATAAATAAACTTAATAAGCCTTTATTGAGATCCCAAACTTTATTAACAGTTTTATAAGTAAATAATGACATAACAGAAATACATATTGTACTTAGTAAAGAAAATAAAATTTGATTGCTAATAGGAATAATCTTTTGTAACCCATATAAAATAATTAATAAAAATCTATTATTAGGATAAACAGAATAGTAAACATTATTTAATATCGAACCCGTATCATTTAAACTATTTATTTCGGTTAAAATATGTATTAAATCAACTTGAGGAATACTACTAATTACAAAAGTACTTATAAGTAATAAGACAAATTGCAATCCTAATAAGATACCTACTATTATTTTCTTTTTCTTATCATCAAGTTTGATAATAACCTTATATAATTTAATTAATAAAAGTAAATATACGATTGAACCAACAATTAAAACTAATGGATTTAAATAATCATAACTACGATTAATATAGAAAAATATCGCTCCTATTAAAGAAATAGAAAAACATATTATGGTAAAAATTAACAAGAATTTATTAACAAAATTAAACATTTTATTTACTAGATTTTTCATAACTATCCTTCTTAAAAACTATTAATTTACTTAATAAATAGTTTCCTACAATTACTAATATCTGACTTACCAGTTTAAATATTTTATCATTACCTTTTAATATAGTTACAAACAAAAACATTATTACCATATCAAGTAAAAGTGTTGATACTCTTGCACCAGTAAAAGTAATAAATTCTTTAAATTTATTTTCATTTTTACTATTAAATACAAATGCTCTATTTGTAAAATACGCAAATAAAACTCCAGCTATCCACGAAAAAAGATTTGCTATTTGTAACTCCACACTAACATTAGGATTTAATATAGTCAAACTCAACATATAATAAACAATTAAACTAATTAATGTAGTCAGACCCCCAAAGATTAAATAATTAATAATTTCCTTATATTTTTGATACAATTCTTTCACATACATCACCACCAATAAATCTACATAATAATATTTTATCATATATTTCTATAAATAACTATTTTAACCTTTAAAAATAGCATCATATTTTTTATAATAATCATTATAGTTCCAATCTACTTGATGAAAATAAAAAGACAACTGTTTTTTATCAATTTCACTATGGGGCAAAAATATATTATATAAATTACTTTTGCAATTACTTATTACCTTAATATAAACTTTTTCTATTTCTATAATATCTTTAGAATTGCTTAAACTTTTTGATTCTAAAAATAAATTTGATTTTGTAATGAATGATGAATATTATTTGTGTCTTGTTTAGCATAATAGCGAGTATTATAAACTAAATTTGCTAAAAACATTTTCTTAAAACCATTTAAAAATATTTCTGGACATTCATGAAAATCGGCAACAACAAATAGTTCTTTATTATAGTTATTTTTTAAAGTTTGTTCTAATATAATTAGAAGCTCATTATGATTTATTGTATAAGTATCCCTAATATAACCAATATACTTATCAAATGTAGATACAAAATTTTCTTCTAAAGTAATTTGATTTTTTTCATAAACTAATTTAGAATTTAATTTTATAGTATCTTTTTTTATTTTTTTAACAAGTTTATATAATACTTCTAAACTTAATAATTTATATACTTCACCACTGCAACTATAAATCCACAATAGCGAGTGTTTCTTCATTCACTTTATTTGTATTGTGTCTTTCTTCAAGTAATCTCTTTGCATTTAAATTTTCCTTTCAATAGTTTTATTTTTACTGCAATTAAATTATAACACAAATCAGCAAAAAATAGTCTTGAAATAAGCAAATTCTTAATATTTTTATTTTAAATGGGAAAATTATTATAGGTGGTAGCTATGATAGATTTTCAAAGATTAAAAGATATTAGAGAAGATAATGATATAAACCAAGAAACAATGTCTAAAATATTAGGTGTTCCTCGTTCTACCTATTCAATGTGGGAACTAGGTATAAGTGTTATTCCTTTAAAACTTTTATGCGATTTTGCAGATTATTTCAATATTACTTTAGATTATGCTTTAGGACTAACAAACAACAAGACTAGCAGAAATTTAATTAAAGGATTAGATTTGCAAGTTCTTGCTAATAATATGAAAGAAATTAGAAAAAAACATAATCTTTCACAAGAGAATATAGCAGATATCCTTAAAGTAACTCAAAGTTGTATAGTTAAATATGAAAAAGGTAGAGTTTATATATCTACTGAAAACTTATATAAATTTGCTAAAGAGTTTAAAATATCAATTAATGAGTTATGTGGTAAAACAAAAAAATAATATCAGATTTTACATTATATGATGGAATGACAGATAAATGTAGGTACCCATAAATTTCCGTCATTCTGTCATTTTTTATAAATCCCAAACTTATTAAAGCAAAAATTCAAAAGAAATTTCATAACTAATGAATTTTCGCGATAGACTTATTTGTAAGCCAAATAAGTAACACACTACCAAGTCGGCAAAAGCCAACTAGGAATAGTGTGCCAAAGGAGAGCCTTTGGGAACCCATTTAAGCACCAATACTACAAACTAGCGTAAGTAGTAAAGGTGCCTTTTTTATTTGTCTTACAACTTCATAAAAAAGTGAAAAAATAGCATAATGCTAATCTTCCGAAAAGCAAAATGCTATTTTCTTATTTTAGGTATTAGTTGTTCAACTTTAGTTTGTTCTTTATCAGTTATTTTAAATAGAACAACTAATACTATTGCTGTTGCTATATAAGCAATTATCATTGCTATATAGTTTTGTGAAAAAAATGTTTCAAATAATGCTACAGGACATAATGCTATTCCCAAAAATCCTACTATATAAAATGTCTTGTCGCTATATTTTCTTGTTATTTGTTTTTCAGGATCTGTATCATCTTTTTCAGTCCATGTTCTTCCTAACATAGACCAATTTTTTGTAAACATTGCATTACCAAAATTAGCAATTCCTATAAAGAACCAACCAAGTGATACAAATTTATAATCATTTATAATAGGAATTAATATAACCATTATTGTTGCTAAAATAATACCAATAATTTGTACCTTATTTAAATACATTGTTATTTTTTGCATTTTTCTTCGCCTCCTTTAATCTGTTTTCATCTAATATTCCAACTATCAGTTCATTAGTAACATTTTGATATTCTAAATCTTGTTTTGTTTCTATCGCACGTTCTCTTTCTTCTTCTGAAAGATCATCTTTAGCTAATTCTTGATTTAAGGTATCAATCATTATATCATTATTACTAATACTTGCCTTTGCCATCATCCAAGCATCTTCTAATTTATCTCCTCTTAAATGTTCATAATAATTTCTAATAAAAGGATTAAGAATAGTTAATTGAGTTCCCAAACCTATCATACTTAACATATTATTATAATTTAAATCTATATGTTTACTTATTTTTTTAAGTATTTTAGGATTAGGTAATTCTCTTTCACCAGATTCTATTTTAGATAATTCGGCATTACTAATACCAATTGCATTGGCTAATTGTCTTTGAGATAAACCTTTTTTTTCTCTTTCTCTAGCTATTGCTTCGCCTATGTTTTGCTTTGGCATAAAACTTCACCACCTGCATTAATCATACCACTATCGTTAACGAAAGTCAACATATTTGATAAAATTGTTAATAAAAGTGTTGACAAGTTCATAATTATGATGTATATTTGATGTGTTACCGAGTGTTAACAATATAAAAAGAAGTGTTACGCATCAAAAAGAAAGGAGGAAAAGATATGAATGAGGAAAACAAGGCATCTAGACTTAACCGACCATAGAATATGGAAAGATAAAAATATCACATTTGAAGCAAAAGATATTTACTCTTATCTATATACAGAAGGCTTTGATAGAACAATAGCTAATGTAAATATTGGCAGGATACAAGGACAAATTAAGGGTTTAAAGAATGTCGCATTTAGAAAGAACTTACAACTATTAGAAAAACACAAATATATTACTTTCAAAGAATACGACAGAGGATTATACGAATACACAATTTGCTAGAATAGACAAAATCGCTAGTAAATAAGGTACAATAAATGTTCGGAGATTTATGATAGTACCTAGCCAAAAGGCTAAACTGCTTCAATCCTAGAGACAGGATTTAAAATAAAGTCTCAGGGATACTATTACCTTTTTTTCAGTTATATCAGTATGACTTGTAGAAAATTTTACAAGTTTTTTTGTGTTTAAAAATCAAGGAAAGGAGAATGATATATGAATAACGATATTAATAATTTAAAATATGTGGAAGTTCCTATGATTGTTTTATTAGATAATGATATATCTTCCACATCAAAGCTATTAATGGGATTAATTACTACTTTAACTATGAAAGAAGGATTTTGTTATGCTAGTAATAAATATTTAAGTAATCTTCTAAAAGTATCAAGAAGAACAATTACAAGTTGCATTTCATCTCTTAAAAGAAAAAATTATATTAAAGTAGAAAATGATCCTAATATGAGAAAAATTTATTTAGCAAATTTCTTCTAATATAAGTAGCAATATATTACTATTGTGTATAGCAAGATGTTTCTAACAGAATAAATAATATTAATAAATAATTATAATAAATAAAATAATTTAAAATTCATTTAAATAATTAAAAAGAAAGGACTGATATATGAATGTAGATTTAAATGAAATAATTATCTCTGGTAATATAACTAATATTACAGACAATAATCAAGATTATATTAAATTTGGTTTAAAAACAATTAAATATAATAAGAGTTATGTTTATTCAAGTTTAAATATTAATAGGAATCTTTATACAACTTATAAAGATTTTTTTGTTAAGGAAAAAAAGGTGTTTATAAAGGGTTATCTCAATTCTTATTCTACAAGTAATAATATACAACTTTTTATAACTGTTACAGATATATCTGATAATAAAGAAGATATATTAAACGGAAGGAAATCTCCCCATATTAGATATGACCCAGATGGAGTTATGGTATGGAATGGGAAAAGATGCGAAAGCGAAGAACCTTCCGAAGAAGAATCCAAAGAAATGGAAGAATTATTGAAAGATTTTAGATAGTAGGTGTTAATTATGAAATATTAGAAAGGTGCGTGATAATTATGATAAAAAGTAATTTTAATAAAAGTTTATGCATAAAATTGGAGTGTGGAGGTATATAAATGTATGAAACACTAGAGTTTTATGATAGTAATGGTTTTGATTTAAAAGAAGTTTTAAAGAGTTGTATATATAAATATTATATTGCTAATAAGAATTTAGATATTAGTTCTAAAAAAGTATTTAAAACGGACAAAAAAAATAGTATAATTAAATCAACTAATAAAGTGAAAGTGTTGTCTAGTGAAAGGAGTTAAAAGTGTATAATAGAAATAGGTATACAATAGACAATACAATATTTAAAATAGCCATTTATATAAGACTATCTCGTGAAGATGGTGATGATTTAGAATCAGAAAGTGTTACCAATCAACGAAGTTTATTAATTGGTTATTTAAAAGCACAAGCATTAGTTGCAGTTGATATATATGTTGATGATGGTTATACAGGTACAAATTTTGAACGTCCAGAATTTAAAAGAATGCTACAAGACATTGAAAATGGAAAAATAAATATGGTTATAACAAAAGATTTATCAAGACTTGGAAGAGACCATGTAATGACTGGTTATTATGTTGAAACCTTTTTTCCAGAAAATGATGTTAGATATATAGCTGTAAATGATGATATAGATACTTTTTTTGAAACTAGTGGTAGTGATATGATGCCATTTAAATTAAGTATGAACGATATGTATGCAAAAGATATTTCTAAAAAAGTTCGTTCTAACTTACTTCAAATGAAAAAAGATGGTAAGTTTTGTGGGAGTTCTGCTCCTTATGGTTATATGAGAGACCCAAATAATAAACATCAGTTAGTTCCTGACCCAGAGACTGCCCCAGTTGTAAAAAGAATATTTGATTTATATGTTGCAGGTTATGGTAGTTCACAAATTGCCGAAATACTAACAAGAGAAGAATTACCAACACCAGTAATGTATAAATACTCTGGTTCAAAATTAAGTAAATTTGACCATCCTGAAATATGGAAACACACATCTGTTAGCAATATTATAAAAAATAGAGTTTATATTGGAGATTTAATTCAACACAGATTTCAAAAAGTTAGTTATAAGGTTAAAAAGAGAAAAAGTTTACCTGAAAGCGAATGGTGTATAAAAGAAAATGCGCATGAAGCACTTGTAGATAAAAAAACTTTTGAAATAGCACAAAGTATTAAAGATTCTTCTAATACTTATAATCCCGAACGAAGAAATGTTGAGTATGTATTATCTGATTTAGTTTATTGCAAAGATTGTGGTGCTAGAATGAGTATTAATTATGATAAAAAAAGAGATAGAATTACAATGAATTGTAATAACTATCGTAAGTTTAGTAAATATGATATATGTTTTTCTCACTATATTAATTATACTAAATTAGAAAATACTGTTTATGATAAATTAAGCACTATGGCAAATAAATATATTGAAGATAAAGAAGAATTTGAGAATATAATTAAAAATGAGTATGTTGATCCAAAAGTAGAAAAATTAAAAAAGATAGATGAATTAAATCATACAATAGAAGATTTAAAAAGAAAGCAAGACTCTTTATATGATGATAAGTTTAACAATATAATAAGTGTAGAAACTTATCAAAGACTATTTAATGCTACTGAAGAAGATATAAAAACTGCAAATAACAAATTAAAAGTATTACAAAATGAAATTTCTAGTATTGAGGAAGATTCCTCTTGTTATGTAGAATATTTAGATATTATTAAAAACTTTTTAGATATGAAAAATCCAACAAAAGAAATTATGAATAGATTAATAGATAAGATATATGTAACAAAAGATAAGAAACTAGAAATTCATTATAGAATTAAAAAAAGTGAAGTATTAGTGTAAGAAAATGATACATTGCTTGATAGCAATTTTTAAAAATATCAAGGGGTATCACGAAAACAGGTCATACTGGTATGATGAAGAAATACCTTTTGTTGAAGCAGCGGAAATAGGTACCGAAAAGGTAATAAGGGATCATTCTACAATAGGTATTGTTGTAACCACTGATGGTAGTATTGGAGAAATAGAAAGAAAAGATTATATAGACGCTGAAAATCAAGTAATAAACGAATTAAAAGAAATAGGTAAACCTTTTATAGTAGTACTAAATTCAGTTCATCCAACCCATCCTGATACGGAAAAATTGGCTGAAGAATTAAGAAACGAGCATAATGTACCGGTAATACCGGTTAGTGCTGAAAACATGAGTGAAAAAGAAATCTATAACATATTAAAAGAAGCTTTATTTGAATTTCCTGTTTTGAGCGTTAACGTTAATATGCCAGATTGGATCGCATGTTTGTCTTACAAGCATCCTTTAAAAAAGGAATATATTGAAAAAATAAAAGAAAGCGTAACTGAGGTTGATAAGGTAAGAGACGTTGACATGATAATAGGACATTTTCAAGGATGTGATCATATATCCAAAGCTTATTTATCGGAAGTTAACGCCGCAACTGGTGAAATAACCATAAATTTAGAAGCTCCAGAAGGATTATATAATGACGTTCTAAACGAAATAATAGGGACTAACATAGATTCTAAAGCAAAATTAATATCATTATTTCAAGAGTTTAATGAAACAAAAGAAGAATATGATCAGTTTAAAGAAGCACTTAAAATGGTTAAACAAACTGGTTATGGTACATCATTCCCAACCATTAAGGATATGAAACTTGACACTCCTGAAATAATAAAACAAGGAACAAGGTATGGGGTTAAACTAAAAGCCGTAGCGCCTTCTATTCACATGATAAGGGTAGATGTTGAATCAACGTTTGAACCGATTATCGGATCAGAAACACAAAGTAAAGAACTTATCGATAACTTAATGAAAAATTATGATAGTGATCCAGATAGCGTATGGAAAAGTGAGATGTTTGGAAGAAGCTTAGACGTAATCGTTCAAGAAGGAATAAGGGGTAAATTATCATTAATGCCGGATAACATAAGGCATAAACTTCAAACCACCCTTACTAAAGTTGTAAATAAAGGTTCAAATAACATGATAGCGATAGTAATTTAAAAAGACTTGCAAAAATTTTAAAATGTGATATTATATTAGCATTATTTTTAAAGGAAGTGTTATCGTGAATAAAGTTCCAATAGTAATAAGGGAAGCAAAAAACGGAGAGGTATTTACTAAGTTCGAACAATTAGAAACCGAAAAGGACATATCAAAAAAAACGGTTAGATCAAGATTGATAAATGAATATGTAAGAGATAATATGGATAATAAAATGTCACTATGTGGTGATTGTGCGTTAGGACCTAAAGAATGCCCCAAAATAAGGGATATATCTAAAAAAATAATATCTGAATACCCATTTATAATTGATGGATATCAAATTCAAGATGTTCTTGAAAGTGAAGATGATAAAAAATACGTAGATAGTCTTGCAAATGTAAGCGAGTATGAAAAAACAATACGTAAGAACGGTTTTAGAGTAGAAAGATTTATTGTACATAAGTGCGCTAAATACCGTAGAACAAGATAGTTATGACAAAAACACCTTAATGGGTGTTTTTGTTTGTAAAAAGAAACAATATATAATATAATTAACATAGGTGATACATATGTTAAAAAAAAATATTCTTATTGCATCATATAATTTAGATTTCGGTGGTATAGAGACCTCTTTAATTAATTTGCTTAAAAGTTTTAATTATGATAAGTATAACGTAACATTAGTACTAGAAGAAAAAAAAGGAGTGTTTTTAAAAAGCGTACCTAAATGTGTAAATATAAAAGAATATAAGGTTTGTACTTATAAAAACATATTTGTAAGAAAATTTATTAATTTAATTAATAGGATTATTTTTATTATTGGTAATTATAATAGATATGATGCTTCTATTTGTTATGCAACTTATTCAGGTCCATGTGGTTTTGTTGCTAGAACATCATCTAAGAATAGCATTTTATACGTTCATAGTAATTATTATCAAGCGTTTAACAAAGACATTAATAAAACTAAAGCTTTTTTTGATAATTTGAAAATTAATAAATATAAACACGTTATATTCGTAAGTAATGAATCAAAAAAAGATTTATGTAATATATATCCACAAATAAAAAATAAATCTGTTACCATAAATAATTTGGTTGATTATAAAACAATAGTAGAATTATCACAAAAAAAGTTAAACATAAAAAAAACACGTAAGCGAGTATTTTTATTTGTGGGAAGGCTAGATGAGTCTTCTAAAAGGTTGACCTTGTTATTAGATGTTGCTAAAAAATGTAATGAAGAAAACATAAATGCAGTATTTTGGATAGTGGGAAGTGGCCCGGATGAAAAAAAATATAAAAACATCGTTAAAAAAGAAAAATTAAATAATGTTTTATTTTTAGGTGCAAAGAAAAATCCATACCCATATGTCAAAGCATGTGATTATTTAGTATTAACATCCAGATATGAAGGCTTTCCAGTAGTTTATAATGAAGCAATAGTACTTAATAAACCAATCATTACGACCATTGATGTATCGGATGATTGTATATCAATTCCAAATAGGTTTGGTTATGTTGTTAGTGAAAATGATATTTATGATAAGATAAAAGAGTTATCCACAAGAAAAGAAAAAATAAACGAAAAAGTTAATTTTGAAAGTATTAATAATGAAAGAATAAAATTATTAGAACGAATAATGGAGAATAAAAGATGATTAAATATAGTTTTGTAGTACCAGTTTATAATACGAGTAAATATTTGAAAAAATGTTTAGATTCATTAGTTAAACAAACATTTAAAGATTTTGAAGTAATA
This sequence comes from uncultured Bacilli bacterium, assembly GCA_944329425.1. Lineage (GTDB taxonomy): Bacteria > Bacillota_I > Bacilli_A > RF39 > UBA660 > Aphodocola. The sequence goes on along the minus strand of CALVIG010000005.1, from coordinate 19,698 downwards.
ATAGTTAATGATGGATCGACGGATAAAAGTAAGGACATAATATTAAAGTATGAATCTAAGTACGATAGTATTAAAGTAATTAATCAAGAAAATCAAGGCCTTAGTATGGCTCGTAATAATGGAGTTAAAAAAGCAAGTGGAAAATACATTATTTTTATAGATAGTGATGATTACGTAGAAAAGGATTTATTAAAACAAATAGATAAAGAAATAGAAGATGTAGATGTTTTAAGATACCAAGTTATAACGGAAGACGAAAAGGAAGAAAACAAAAAAACATATAATGAAGAGGCATTTGATATTATGAAAGGGTATGATGCTTTTAAATACATTGCTAATTATCATTTCGTTGAACCGGCTTGGTGTTACGTTTATAAAACCCAGTATTATAAGGATAATAAATTTAATTTTAAAAAGGACGTTTATCATGAAGATTTTGGACTTATTCCTTACGTAATTTATAAAGCAAGAAAGGTTAAATCTATTTCTTACGCAGGATACCATTATGTTACAAGAAAGGGTAGCATAATGAATAATAGTGATTATAAAAAAACGGTAAAAAAAGCTTTTGATATGTTAGAACAATATAAAACTATGAGATTATTTGCAAAAAACATAAATAGACGAAATAATTTGGATGACTATTATTTAAGTTATATATCAAACTCAGTTATTGTTAAAGCAAGAGAATTAAAAAAGGAAGAAAGAAAAATATATGTCCGCGAACTGAAAAAATTAAACGTATTTGACGGAGTTTTAGTGGATACTAAAGTAAGAAAACTAAAGAAAGCTTTAATGAAATTTAACTTAGGATTATATTTAAAGGTGGCAAAATGATGAAGGTATCAATAATAGTACCAGTTTATAATACTGAAAAATATTTAAGAAGATGTTTAGATAGTTTGGTTAATCAAACCATAGAAGATATTGAAATAATTGTTATTAATGATTGCAGTCCTGATAACTCTAAAGAAATACTGAAAGAATATGAAAAAAAATATAAGGATAAGATAAAAGTTTTCCACAATAAAACTAATAAAGGAATTGGTTATAACAGAAATTATGCAATTAAAAAGGCAACTGGAGAATATATAGGATTCGTTGATAGTGATGATTGGGTAAATGAAACAATGTATGATAAGTTGTATAAAAAAGCTAAAGAAGATAATTTAGATTTAGTTTTATGTAACTTTCATAAAATGTTAGAAAAAGAAAATGATTTAGAAGAAATTGCTTCAAGTGAAATTTCTTATTTTAAAAATACTAATTTAAAACAAACACCAAACCTTTTATTAGATGTTGAATTAGCACCATGGAATAAGTTGTATAAAAAAGAGCTAATAAAAGAAATTACTTTTCCAGAAAACTTAAAATACGAAGATACGATATTTGTTTTAAAAGCAATGGCAAGATCTAAAAAAATAGGTATGGTAGATGAGAAGTTAAATTATTATTTAGTAAGAAGTAAAAGTGAAACAACCGTTATGAATAAAAAGGTTTATGATATTTTAAAAGTATCAAAAATGATGATTGATGAGTTGAAAAGCCATGATTATTATAATGATGTAAAAGATTATGCGGAGGCCATGACAATAAGAAATTTGTTTAGGTACACGCTTCAACAACGATATCAAAAAGATAAAAAATTAGCAAATGGATTTATTGATGATGCATTTAAATTTTTAAATGAAGAATTTCCAAATTGGAAACAAAATAAAATTTGGAAGAAAAGAAACATTCTAAAAAGAATGGTAGAGCAAAGTAAATTACTTACAAAGTTATATGTTAGCATATAATTTTGCAAGTCTTTTTTCTTTTAAAAACAAAATATATATGTTATAATTTAATTAAGTAATGATTATAGAGGTGTATTTATGACTAAAACAAAAGCTATATTTAGTAATTTTAAAAGATATTGGTTTTTAATGACCCAGTTAATTTCAAGGGATTTTAAAGTAAAATATAAAAGATCGGTTTTAGGGATTTTGTGGAGTTTACTTAATCCTATTTTAACAATGGCCGTTATGGCGGTTGTTTTTTCTCAAATGTTTAGGTTTAAAGTTGAAGGAGTAAACTACATAGTTTATTTGATGACTGGTATAATTATGTTTAATTATTTTTCACAGGCTTCTAATATGGCTATGACATCAGTTGTTGAGAATTTTCCTTTGATTAATAAAGTTTATATTCCAAAATATATATTTCCAATCGCAAAATGTTTATTTATTGGAATAGACTTTTTGCTTACTTTAATACCATGGTTAATTATTATAGCATTATCATATTTAGGTTTGGGTGATTATACGTGCCATTTTAATTGGTATTATTTATTATTGCCTTATATTTTCTTTTGCATGTTTTTGTTTACATTAGGTATTGGTTTCTTTTTATCATGTGTGTCAGTATTTTTAAGAGATGTATGGCACATATATGGTATAGTTTTGACTTTGTGGAACTATTTAACACCAGTGTTTTATAGTATTGAAATACTACCTGCAAAGTTACAAACACTTATGCATTTTAATCCTATGTATCAGTTTTTAACTGCCGCAAGGAGCATCGTTGTGTATGGTCAAAGGCCTTCTTTTACAACGCTTGGTATTTTAGGCTTAATTGGTGTTGTAACACTTGCAATTGGTGCATTTGTATTTAAGAAAAAACAAGATAAGTTTATTTATTACGTATAGGAGGTATTTCATGATTAAGATAGAAAACGTTTCAATGAAGTTCAATCTTGAAATTGAAAAAGATTTTTCGATGAAACAGGCGTTTGTTGATTTATTTACTAAAAAGAAAAAAAAGAATAAAAAAAATGATGATTTTTGGGCTCTTAAAAACGTATCTTTTACCGTTGATAAAGGAGAAGTTGTTGGACTAATTGGTAGTAATGGAGCTGGTAAATCTACTTTGTTGAAAGTGGTAAGTGGAGTTATGAAACCTACTTCTGGAAAAGTAACGGTTCAAGGGGTTATTTCTCCTATGATAGAGTTAGGTGCTGGCTTTGATGGTAACTTAACCGCAAGGGAAAACATTTATTTAAATGGTGCAATATTAGGTTATTCTAAAAAGTTCTTGGATTCAAAATTTGAAGAAATAGTTGATTTTTCAGAGCTTAAAGACTTCTTAGACGTACCAGTTAAGAACTTTTCATCAGGTATGACTGCTAAGCTTGCATTTTCTATTGCAACCGTTGTTAATCCGGAAATATTAATAGTTGATGAAATTTTATCAGTTGGAGATATTAAATTTCAAGAGAAAAGTAAACATAAAATGATGGAAATGATAAAAGGTGGAACAACCGTTTTATACGTTTCACATTCATTAGATTCTATAAAGGATTTATGTACTAAAGTAGTATGGTTAGAACATGGAAAAGTAGTGAAAATAGGGGATACTGAAAAAGTTTGTGATGCTTATTATAAAGATCAAATGAAGTAGGTGAAAAGTAATATGTTAGAAAAGTTACACGACAAACAAATAAAATACGTTTTATTCGATATTTTTGATACAATTGTTTCTAGGAAAGTTCAACCTGAATATGTAAAAAAAATATGGTCTAATCAACTAATAAAATATTTTAAATTAAAGTTTGAAGCAACATATTTATATGGTATAAGAAATCAAATAGAGGAAGATTTAGGCAATGAAAACGTGGCATTGGGAAATGATTGTGAAGTTACTTATGATTCGATTATAAAAAGATTATATAAAACATTAAACATAAAAATACCGTATAAGAAATTTTTAGATGGTTGCAAAGAAATAGAAATTAATATAGAATCTGAAGTTCTTATTCCAGATGATGTTATAATTAAGGAAATTAAAAAATTAAGAAAAGAAGGGAAAAAAATAAACTGTGTATCTGATATGTATTTATCACAGAAAATGATAGAAAATATTTTTGATAATTTAGGAATAAAAGAATTGTTTGATAATATTTTTGTTTCTTGTGAATACTTAAAAAATAAAAAAACCGGAAAACTATATGATATTGTACTAAAAAAATTGAACGCAAAACCAGATGATTGTATAATGATAGGGGATAATTATTATTCTGATTATGAAATCCCAGAGAAAAAGGGAATAAAAGGAATTCATTTAAATAGAAATAAAAATTATGAATTTTATCAACAATATTTAAACACTCATTCTCCAAAAATTATATATAACAATATTAATAAATTATTAAAAACGACTGATGATGATTTTGAACATTCAATTTTTTCTTTATATAACTTTATAGAAAAATTATATTATGAATTATTATCAAGAAATGTAGAAGAAGTTTTCTTTCTTTCCAGGGAAGGAGAATATTTAAAGAAACTTTTTGATTATTACTGTGATAATATTTATGGAAGGAAGATTCATTCTCATTATTTATATGTTTCTAGAAAAGCAACATATTTACCATCATTAAAAAAACTAGAAGATGAGGATTTTTCTTCTTTATTGAATCAGTATTCATATATAACGATTGTAGAATTTTTAAGGAGTTTAAATTTCGAAAAAGAAGAGGTAAATCAAATTATTGATTCATATAAAAAAGACTCAAAAATTTTATTGGATAAATTTATAAGTGATAAAAATTATAAAAAACAATTAGAACATATAATTACTGATGATGTTAATAAAAAAATTCCAAATTTTATTAAGTCTGGTTCATTAAAAGTACTTAAAAATAATGAAACTTTTAAAAAAATTTATGAGAAAAATAGACTTGAACAAAAAAATAATTTTATTAAATATATAAACCAGAAAACTAAAAATAATCATATATATGTTGTTGATATTGGTTGGAATGGATCAATCCAAAATAATATTCAAAACATTTTAGGAGATTCATATACCGTTGAAGGCTTTTATTTTGGAATGAATAGGAGAAATAAAAAAGAAAAAATAAAGAAGTATGGGTTAATGTTTACAACTGAACCAAAAAATAAAGAATTTGATCTATATAATCAGAATAGATCATTATATGAAATAATATTGGGAGCATCTCATGGCAGTGCAAATAAATACGTTAAAAATAATAAAAAAGTAGAAGTTTCTTTATTTTCACTAAAAGAAGAAAAAAATATCTTTGAAAAAGTAATAAAACCATTGCAGGATAGAATGTTTGAAATATATAAACAAATAGTAGATTTATTAGTTAATGGGTATTACGATAATTATAAAATATATAAATTGTTTAATAAAATTCAATACAATATGTTGTTTAACCCAAACAAGAATCAACTTCAATTTTTCAATAAAATATATCACTATGAAAATTTTGGAGTATTTGAGTTTACTGAATTTAATTTGAAAAATAAAATTGGAATAAAACGTTATATTAAAGAAAATTTAAAATTTGTTTTAAGGTATAGTCATTATTTCGATGATTCGTTTTGGCCTATTCTTAAGTTAAAAAATTTAAAATTATATATTCCGTATTTTATATATGTTACAGTAAAAAAAATAAAATTTAAAAAGAAGGATTTGATATAATGAAATGTATTTTTACACTTGGCTCTCCTGCAATTGGAGGAGGAACAATAGTTATATTTGAGCATGCTACTAGAATGAAAGCTGCAGGAGAAGATGTTTATATTGTAACAGATAGAAAAATTTCTAAAGAAAAATATTCATGGCACCCATTAGCTCATACTTTAAAATGGGTAACTTATGATGAAGTTAAGAACGTTGAATTTGATATGGCGATTGCTACTTGGTGGAGAACTGTTTACGAGCTATACAGAATAAAATCAAAAAGATACGTTTATTTTGTTCAATCTATTGAATCAAAGTTTTATTCTGATGATGAACAAGGATTAAAAATGTTAGCTGAAATGACATATATGCTTGACATGAAGGTAATTACTGAGGCTACATGGATTAAAGAATATCTAGAAAAATATGGTATAGATGCATATTTGGTTCATAATGGAATAAGAAAAGATACCTTTACTTTAGAAGGAGAAACTTATGATAAATGTAATGGATTAAGAGTTTTAGTAGAAGGTCCAATAGATGTTGGTTTTAAAAATGTTCCAAAAACTATTGAATTGGTAAAAAGAAGTAATGCAGATGAAATTTGGCTTTTAACATCTTCAAAGATTGATTCGTATGATGGCGTTGACAGAGTATTTTCTAATGTCCCTCCATCAGAATGTTCAAAAATATATAGATCGTGTGATGTTTTAGTTAAATTAAGCTATGTCGAAGGAATGTTTGGCCCACCATTAGAAATGTTTCATTGTGGTGGAACAGCAATAGTTTATGACGTTACTGGACATGATGAATATATAATGCATAATAAGAATGGATTAGTAGTAAAAACAGATAATGAAGAACAAGTTGTAGAATATATAAATAAATTAAAAGATAAAAGATTTTTAAATAAATTAAAAAGGGGGGCTATTAAGACAGCATCTGAATGGGTTTCTTGGGAAGAATCTTCTAAGAAATTTTATGACACTGTAAAAAAACTTAATAAGTTAGATTCTGTTACTCAACAAACTATTGAAAACAGATCGAAATTTTTCTTTGATGTTTATGTTAAGTATGAGACAAAAACAATATCTATGAGAAAAAAAATTGGTGATTTTTTAAGAAACAAAATGCCAGGTGTATATAAAATATATAGAAAAATTATTGGAAAGTGATGAAAAAGGTTATTATTTATACCCTAAAATTAACTTTTCAATTTTCTAATATATTTTAAATGTATTAAATTTATTTTTATTTTTATAATTAAGGATAGTATAAATGCTTAATATTTAATATTAAGTTTTATGAATTAAAATTAAAAAGAAAAGAGGTGCTTTTTATGAAAGGAATTATTTTATCAGGAGGAACAGGTTCAAGACTTTATCCATCAACAATAAGTATTTCAAAGCAACTAATACCAATTTATGATAAACCAATGATTTATTATTCGCTATCGGTGTTATTGATGTCAGGAATAAAAGATATATTATTAATTACTAATAGAGAATACGTGGGGCAATATAAAAAATTATTGGGTGATGGAAGCGCAATTGGAATAAATATAGAATACAAAGTGCAGGAAAAACCAAGAGGAATTGCAGAAGCTTTTATATTAGGGGAGGAGTTTATAGGGGATGACGAAGTATGCTTAATATTGGGTGATAATATTTTTTATGGTCAAGGATTTCAAGATTGCATAGATTTAGCTGTTAGTAAAAAAGGAAAGGCAAGAATTTTCGGCTATCCAGTTACTAACCCCAAAAGTTTTGGTGTAGTAGAATTTGATAAAAACAATAAAGTTTTATCTATAGAAGAAAAACCTGAAAATCCAAAATCAAATTATGCAGTACCTGGATTATATTTTTATGATAATTCTGTAGTAGAAAAAGCTAAGAGAGTAAAACCTTCTTCACGAGGAGAATTAGAAATATCCACTATAAACGATATGTATTTACAAGAAGGAAATTTAGATGTTGTATTATTAGGGAGAGGATTAGCTTGGTTAGATACTGGAACACCGAAAGGTTTATTACAAGCAAGTGATTTTGTTTCAATTATTCAAGAAAGGCAAGGCTTATATATTGCATGTATAGAAGAAATTGCATGGAGAAATGATTGGATAAACGATGAACAACTTGAAAAAATTGGAAGAAAATTAGAAAAAACGGATTATGGACAATATATTTTAAAATTATTGGATTTTGGAGATAAAAGCAAAAGGAAAAATAAGTAGAAAGAGGTACACTAAATGAAAAACATATTAGTAACAGGTGGGGCTGGATTTATTGGCTCAAATTTTATTAGATATATATTAAATAAAAATGAAGAAGTAAGAGTGATAAATGTAGATAAATTAACTTATGCAGGAAATTTAGAAAATTTAAAAGGATTAGAAGGAAATCCAAGATATATTTTTGAAAAGATAGATATTTGTAATAAACAAGCAGTAAAAAGAGTAATGGAAGATTATAATGTAGATACCATTATAAATTTTGCCGCAGAAAGTCATGTTGATAGATCAATTGTGGATCCCACAGAATTTATTAATACAAATATAAAAGGAACTCAAATCTTATTAGATATAGCTAAAAAAATTTGGACAATAGGAGAAGATAAATATAAAGAGGGAACAAGATATGTACAAGTGTCTACAGATGAAGTGTATGGAAGTTTAGAACAAGATGAGAAATGCTTTACCGAAAAAACACCATTAAATCCTCATAGTCCTTATTCTGCTAGCAAAGCTTCAGCAGATATGTTGGTAAAAGCTTATTATGATACATATAAATTTCCAGCTTGTATCACTAGATGTTCAAATAATTATGGGCCATACCAATTCCCAGAAAAATTTATTCCACTTATCATAAATAATTGCTTAAAACATAAGCTAATACCTATATATGGAGATGGAAGCAATATTAGAGATTGGTTATATGTAGAAGATCATTGTGAAGCGATTTATAAAGTGGCATTAAAGGGGAAAATAGGAGATATTTATAATATAGGTGGTCATAATGAAAGAACTAATATACAAATAGTAAAGAAAATAATAAACTATATGCATGATAACGTTGACGATTCAATAAATGAAAAATTAATAACATATGTAAAAGATAGAAAAGGGCATGATAAAAGATATGGAATAAACCCTGAAAAAATATTTAAAGAGCTAAATTGGATTCCAAAAACACAATTTGAAGATGGAATTGTACAAACTATAAAATGGTATTTAAAAAATCAAGAATGGTTGGAAAATGTTGTAAGTGGGGAATATGAGAAATATTATAATAGAATGTACAAAATTTAGGAGATGACAAAATGATTAATGTTACTAGAAGTTTTATGCCACCTATAGAAGAATATCAACAATATATAAAGAAAATATGGGATAGTAAATGTTTAACAAATGATGGCCCTTTGTTAAAAGAATTACAAATCCGTTTACAAGAATTTTTAAGATTAAATTATATTAATTTAGTAACAAATGGAACCATAGCTTTAGAATTAGCATTAAGAGCTTTGAAAATAAAAGAAGGAGAGATTATTACAACTCCTTTTACGTTTGTGGCAACTACAAGTTCAATTATATGGGAAAATTGTAAACCTGTTTTTGTAGATATTGATAAAGAAACATTATGCATAGATGTAGATAAAATAGAAAAAGCAATAACTAAAGATACAAAAGCTATTATAGCAGTACATGTATTTGGTTATCCATGTAATGTTGAAAAAATACAAGAAATAGCGGATAGACACAATTTAAAAGTGATATATGATGGCGCACATGCTTTTGGAAGTAAGTATAAAGGAAAAAGTTTATTAGGATATGGAGATATAACAACATGCAGTTTCCATGCAACTAAGGTTTATCATACCATAGAGGGTGGAGCATGTATATCAAATAAAAAAGAAATAAATGAAAAGATACGAGCTTTAAAAAATTTTGGCAATGTAAAAGGAAATTATGAAATTGTAGGGACTAATGCTAAAATGTCAGAATTTAATGCAGCAATGGGGTTAGCTAATTTAAAATATATAGATGAAATAATTGCAGAAAGAAAAGAAATTAGTGAATTATATGATGAATTATTGAATGGAATTGTAGAAAGACCGAAAGTTATAGATGGAGTAGAATATAATTATATTTATTATCCAATTATATTGAAAGATGAAGCTGCAACTTTAGATATAATTAGAAGACTAAATGAAAATGATATAAATCCTAGAAGATATTTTTATCCATCATTAAACAAATTAAATTATATAGAAAATAAAATTAATTGTCCAATTTCCGAAGACATTTCTAGGCGAATAATTTGTTTGCCATTATATAATGGATTAAAAAAAGAAAAAGTTTTGGAAATATGTAAAATAATAAAAGAAAGAGTAGGATAAAATGAATATAAAAGACAAACAAAATTCATTGATAATAATAGATGACATATTTCCTAGTATATTTTCTCCATTTAGATATGAAGAATATGTGGAATATTTAAAAAACATAGAGAATGTTTATATTTTTACAACTGGAAGATCATTAAAAGCTGTAAATGAAAATAGGAATATTAAAGAAGTTATAAAAGAATTTGAAGAAAAAGAACCTCAGTTTAAAGGAAAGATTTTAGAATTAAATGATAAAAATATAAAGATATTAAAATATTTAAAAAATAAGGTTGCAATATTTACTTTTTTAGCAAATGTAAGAGAAAATTTAAAAATTTTAGAAGAATATAATATTCCTTTTATATTTACATTATATCCTGGTGGTGGATTTGTATTAAATGATAATAATTGTAATTTGGAATTAAAAAGAATATGTAGTTTAGAAAATTTCAAAAAAGTAATAGTAACTCAAAAAAATGTTTATAAGTATTTGATTAATAATAAAATTTGTAACAAAAAACAAATAAAATTTATATATGGTGTAGTTACTCCAGTAGAAATGTTAAATGAAACAAATGCAGAAAAAAAATATTATAAAAAAAATAAACAAACTTTAGATATATGCTTTGTTGCGCATAAATATACTGAAAAGGGTACAGATAAAGGATATGATTTATTTATAGAAGCAGCTAAGAAATTAAATAAAAAATATTCTGATATATTTTATCATGTGATAGGTGGATTTAATAAAAATGATATTGATGTAAAAAAATTAAAGAATAATATAAAATTTTATGGAGTAAGAGATTCAAAATGGTTAAAGAAGTTTTATAAAGATATTGATATTATAATTTCTCCTAATAGGCCATTTGAATTAGGAGAGGGAACATTTGATGGATTTCCAACAGGATCGTGTACTGAAGCAATGGTAAATGGGGTATTACTTTTATGCACGGATGAATTAAAATTAAATATAAAATTTAAAAACAAAAAGGAATTAATAATAATTAAGCCAGACGGGAATGATATATTTAACAAAATAGAAAAATTATATAAAAAACCACAAAAAATAATGAAAATTGCCGAGAATGGGAAAAAGAAGGCAAGAAAGATATATTCAAAAGAGAATCAAATTTATCCGAGAATTGAATTAATAAAAAAAACATTTGAAGTTTCTAATGATCCTAAGAGTCAATAATATTTAAAATTTATATCTAGTTATTAATTAATATTAATGTGATTATTAAAAATTTTTCAAATTCATTTAAAATATCAATGATATATGTTTGCCTTAATATCTGCTCAGGAATAACGATAGTTAAAGTTATTAATAAATTAGAAAGTAAGATAAGGAAGAATGGTGAAAAAATGGATAATTTTTATACTAGGGAAGAATTAAAAAAAATAGGTATAAGTAAACTCGGAGAAAATGTTTATATAAGTAAAAAAGCAAGTATATATTTACCTGAAAAAGTAAAGATAGGTAATAATGTAAGAATAGATGATTTTTGTATATTGTCAGGAAACATTGAGATTGGAAACTATGTTCATATTGCTGCATATACAGCTTTATATGGAAAAGAAGGAATTAAAATTTCAGATTTTTGTGGCTGTTCTGCAAGGTGTATAATATATAGTGCAGTAGATGATTTTTCTGGAGAATATATGATTAGTCCAATGGTACCAAAAGAATATACAAATTTAACAAGAGGTAAAGTAATTTTAGAAAAATATGTACAATTGGGTGCTAATACAATAGTTATGCCTGATGTTTCTATAAAAGAAGGAACATGTGTAGGTGCAATGTCGTTTGTAAATAAAGGATTAGAAGAATGGGGAATTTATGCTGGAATACCTTGCAAAAAAATAAAAAATAGAAAAAGAAATATAGAGGAATTAAGCAAAAAAATAAAATAAGGAGAAAAATTATGAAACTTACTATAGTTACTACTACGTATAATCAAGAAAAATATATTGGACAAACTCTAGATAGCATGCTTATTCAAAAGACTAATTTTGACTTTAAAATAGTTGTTAGCAATGATAATTCAACCGATAGAACGTATGAAATATTAAAAGAATATCAGAAAAAATATCCGAGCAAAATTGAAATTATAAATAATGAAATTAATTTAGGGGCTATGAAGAATTTTGTTCATACATTATCCTTAATAAAAGATTCAGAGTATGTAGCTTTATGTGATGGTGATGATTTTTGGACGGATGAAAATAAATTACAAAAACAAGTAGATTTTTTAGATAATAATAATGACTTTAATATATGTTTTCATAAATCAAGATTATTTTATCAAAATGGAGAAAAAGAAGATAGAATAATTCCTCAAAACATAGAAGAAATTACAACAATGAAAGATTTAGTTAAACAAAATTATATTGTTGCAAATAGTGTAGTGTACAGGTGGAAATTTAATAAAATAAATTTAGAAGAAATATTTCCAAATGATATAGTTCCTGGTGATTATTATATACATTTACTACATGCACAAGATGGAAAAATAAAGATGTTTAATGAAGTAATGTCTGTATATAGAAGGCATAGTCAAGGTATGTGGTGGGGTGATGATAATACAAATAAAGAAAAATTTATTTTAAAATATGGAAGAAAATTATTAAACTTTTATGATGAAGCAGATAAATATTTTAAATTACCAAATAGTGCCTTTTATTTGCAAAGAAAGGATGTAATATATAATATTATAGTAACATATGTAAAAAATGACAAAATAGAAGAAATAAATGAATTTATGAAGAGCAAAGCTGATAAGAAAATATATGCTGAATGTATGAAAGATATTGTTAATAGAAATATATGGTTTCTTGATGTTTTAGCAACTGAAAAATCAAAAGAAAAAAATATAGAAAAATATCAGAGAGATATAAATAAACTTAAAGAAAAACTAAATGCATCGCAAGAACAATTAGAAAAATATAAAACTGAAAACGACGCAATAAAGAATTCAAGATGGTGGAAATTAAGAAATAAAATAAAAGGAATTAAATAATTCCAATGCTCAAAAATGGATAATAAAAGATGTAGGGAATGGTTATTTTACTATTTTTTCGACTGATAACAGATTTTGTATTGATATTTCAAATGGCATAGCATCTAATGGGTCAAATGTTCAATTATATGCTTGTAATGGCTCGTTAGCCCAAAAATTCAAATTTGATCAAATATCAATAGGCAAAAAGACTCTAGAAGATGGCATTTACTCTATATCATCGGCACTTGACGAAAATAAATCTCTAGATATAAAAAATGGGATAATAAGTAATTATAATGGTATACAACTATATGATACGAACTTAACTGATGCTCAAAAATGGTTTATAAATTATCTAGGCGATGGAACTTATTCTATAAAAACTTATTTAGATATTGATTATTCTATGGATGTATACAATGCCGATAAAACAAATGGAACTAACTTACAAATTTTTAGTTATAATAAATCAGATGCTCAAAAGTGGATAATAAAAGATATGGGTGATGGATACTATAGCATAATTTCTTTATGTAATAATTTAAGTTTAGACGTTGATAACGCATCAACTGCTAACGGAACGAAGATTCAATTATATGAGTCTAATGGAACAAAAGCTCAAAAATTTAAGTTTAATGAAATTGAAGAAGTTGGCAACAAAACCATTAATGGTGGTTATTATTTCATCGGGTCTTCACTGAATAATAATAAGGTTTTAGATATTGAAAACGGGATAATTGCTGAAAACACAAATATTCAAATTTATGATATTAATTCATCATTAGCCCAAAAATGGTATATAAAATATCAAAACAATGGATATTATAAAATAATTAGTAATAAAGATGAAAATTATTGTTTAGAAGTGGAGAGTAATGGTACTAATGTACAAATTGCGCGTTGTAATGAAAAAAGTAATCAAAATTGGATTATAAAAAAAACGTATGATAATAATTATTATATTATTAATCAGAATGGTTACTATTTGGATTTATATTTAGCTTCGCTGGTAAATGGGAATAATATTGGAACATTTCAAGGAAATGGGACAAAAGCTCAAAAGTTTAATTTTGTAAAAACTGCTCAAGGTATTTCTTCTAAAGTTATTTCAAATGGTTTTTACCGAATAGTTAGCGCTTTAGATAATAATATGGTTTTAGATTTATATAATGGATTTAGTTCAAATGGAACTAATGTTCAAATTTATGATAGTAATAATTCTTTAGCACAGCAATGGGTAATAAAAGATGCTGGTAATGGGTACTTCTATATAATTTCAAATTGTAATGGATTATATTTGGATGTTGCAAATGGTTCTGCTACTAATGGTGCTAATATTTGGATGTATGAAAAAAATGAATCTAAGGCTCAGAAATTTAAGTTTGTTAAAACTGAAGAAAAAACAAAAGTAGTAGATGTAAGTTATCACCAAGGTTCAATAGATTGGGATAAAGTATATAATAGTGGAATTTATGGTGTGATATTAAGAATTGGTTATTGGAATACAGAGGATGAAAGATTTGCTGAATATATAGATGAAGTAAAAAGATTAGGTATTCCATATGGTATATATATTTTTAGTTATGCAAATACAACTAATGGCGCTAGTATAGAAGCCAATTTTACTAATAGTATAATTAAAAAATATAATTTAAATCCAACATTAGGTATTTATTATGATTTAGAGGATTGGTATTTAAGTGCTGATAATACTTCAAATACATTATCAAAAACAGATTATGATAACATAGCTAGTACTTATATAAATACTGTAAGCTCTTATGTTGGCAGTAAATATAAAGTTAAGATTTATGCAAATTTAAACTTTGTTAATAACAGATTTGGAGATTATGCTAGAAAAGAGACAGATTGGATAGCACATTATGCTAGTGAGTGTGGTTATAAAGGTAATTATTCATTATGGCAATATACTTCTGAAGCTACACTAGGTGGTATTAGAGGCTATGTTGATATGAATTATTTATATTAAAAGATAGAGGAGGAGTTATGAAAAAAATAATAGATCTATATAAAAAATATGAAGAAATAATAAATTATTTAGTTGTTGGTGGATTAACAACTGTTGTCGCGATAGGCTCTAAATTACTACTTTTATTTACCGTGCTTGACCAAACTAACGGAGTAGAATTGCAAATATCAGAAGTAATATCATGGATTTTAGCGGTTTTATTTGCGTACTTTGCAAATAAAGCATTCGTGTTTAAAAGCAAGGCAAAAGGTAAAAAGCAATTAAGAGAGGTATTTGATTTCTTTAAAGGAAGAGTATTTACCCAACTTATTCAGATGTTTATAATGTGGTTTTTTGTAACGTTTCTAAAACTCAACTCTGATCTTTGGGTTATTATCTTTACTTTGATTTGTCAGGTTATGCAAATAGTCCTAAATTATATAATAAGTAAGTTTTTAGTGTTTAAAAAATCATAGAAGTATCTATGATTTTTTTATTTTCGTCAAAACTATATAATATTCTACAAAGTGGTTTCTCTTTTTATATCTAATAATTATAGTGAAAGGAGAAAAACATGAAAAAGAAATTGTTAATATTTACGTTATTATTTTTATTATCACCATTTTTAAAAGTACATTCTGCATCAATGGATTCATACATAGATTGGAATTTAGACAGGGGTGTTTTTGCACATCAATATAGGGATGGGCAAGATCATATAACAAACCTTGCCATGATAACCGCCAATGGTAAGGTTGCTTACTGTATAGAACCCGGTGTTGTAGCAGATAAGGGTTCTATGTATAATTCTACTTATGATATTAATGAAACCAATCTTAAAGGTGTTGATGTTAAAAAACTTAGTTTAATAGGGTATTATGGATATGGCTATAAGGGGCACGATTCTAAAGAATATTATATGGCTGCCCAAGAACTTATATGGAGATTAATGGGAGTAGATGACGTGTGGTGGACTGATCAAAAAGAAGGCGGTAACATAATTAACGTTGATTCGTATAAAAATGAAATATTAAGGCTCGTTAATGCTTATGAAACGGCACCAAAATTTGAGTTTAAAGATGCGTACATCGTTGGCGATGAGGTTGTTTTAGAAGATATGAATAACGTTTTAAGTGGGTATGAAGTTACTAGTGGTAGCGCTAGTATTGATGGAAATAAAATAAATGTGAGCATTGATAATAAAGTAAACAATTTTACCTTAAAAAGAAAGAGTAATGGTAAGTATCCAATATTTTATTATAAAAATGGCTACCAAACAATCGGAAGCTTTGAATCAGCTTATGAGTATTCTAAAGATTACGTAATTAATGGAAAGTACGCTAAAATAATAGTTAATAAAAAGGATTATGATAATAAAAGCAATACTTCTTTATCACCATACGCTTCGTTAAAAGGAGCATCATACACTTTGTATGATAAAGAGGGAAACGTATTATCCGTTAAAGAAACCGATGAACGTGGTATTGCAATTTTTGATAATTTAAAAAAAGGAACATACGTTATTAAAGAAACTAACTCAAGCTCAGGTTATAACATCGATATAACAAGGTATGAAACATACGTTGCAACAAGTAGGATGGAAGCGGTTATTAACTCTTATGAAAAGATAATAAAAAACAAGATTATCGTAACTAAGGTTTTAAATGATAATGGTGTTATAACACCTGAGGAAGGTATCGAGTTCGGATTATATTATGAAAATGGAACGTTTATTGATACTTACGTAACTAATAAAGATGGGGTAATAGAACTTAACCTTCCGTATGGTAAATACGTGTTAAAGCAGATAACTAAAAAAGACGGTATAACGGTTGCATCTGATAAGTTTATAGAAGTTGTTAAAGAAGGTGAAAACCAAAGCATTACGATTACTAATTATGTTATAGAAAAGCCACCGATTGAAGAACTACCTAACACCGGAAAGCATTTTAATCCTTCATTATTAATAATCATCATATCACTGGCATTAATCAGCTATTTTTATGAAAAAAAGACTATTTAGTTTTATTATCATTATTATTTATTTTTCAGCTTCAATTTACTTAATTAACTTTTCTTTTGAAACAACGAACACGTTAGCAACTTACGAAGTTAATAATGGTCATGCCTATAATGAAAAAATACTAGAAATACCTAAGATAAATTTAAAGTTAGAAGTTATAAAAGCAGATGAAGACTTTGGTAATTTAAATAATAACTTAGTATATTATAATTATTTTAATCCTGATAATAAAATCATAATATTTGGTCATTCTGGTGTTGGTTTTGGTACGTATTTTAACAGGTTAGATGAGTTAAATATTAACGATATAGCATATTTAATAATTAATGGTAAAAAGTATTATTATTATGTTAATGATGTGTATGAAGTATCTAAAAACGCAACTTATATATTAAAAAATGAGTATGATTCTAAAAAACTATTACTGGTTACATGTGTAAAAGGTGATAAAAATAAACGTCTTGTTGTGGAACTTAGCTTAAGTAGTAATTAATTCGTTGAAAAATAAGAAAAAAATGATAAATTTATTATAAAAATACTTGCAATATCACGTTAAAAATAGTACACTTATATTGTAAGCAAGGTAGCTTATAATTGAACATAAATATGGAGGTTTATTATGTCAAAACAACAATTAGTAGAAATGATCGCTGAAAAAGCAGGTTTAACAAAAGCTGATGCTGCACGTGCTTTAGATGCAACTATGGAAAGCGTTACTGAAGCTTTAAAGAAAGGTGAAAAGGTTTCACTAGTTGGATTCGGAACTTTTGCTACATCTAAAAGAGAAGCTAGAGAAGGACGTAATCCAAGAACTGGAGAAACAGTTAAAATCGCTGCTAGAACTGCAGTTACATTTAAAGCTGGTTCTAAGTTAAAAGACGCTGTAAACAAATAAAGAAAAACCATGAAAATGGTTTTTTTCTTTTGAAAAATGATATAATGTAGTAGGTGATCATAGTGTTAGAAAAAGCGTTAGAACTTTTAAAAATATTTGAAGAACATGGTTATGAAGCTTATTTAGTAGGTGGTTTTGTAAGGGATTTTTTACTTAACAGAAAAAGCAATGACGTTGATATATGTACTAATGCTACTCCTATGGACGTTAAAGAAATTTTTAAGGATGTAAAGTTACCTTTCGAAGGTTATGGCTCGGTACATTTAACTTATAAGAAGGTTAATTTTGAAATAACCACGTATAGGATGGATCTAGAGTATAAAAACGGAAGGTTACCATCAAAAATAATGTATACTGACAGCTTAGTAATAGACTTAAAAAGAAGGGATTTTACGATAAATACATTGTGCATGGATAGTAAACAAAACATTATAGATTTATTAGGCTCCATGGTTGACTTAAAACATAAAGTTATAAAAACGGTTGGAAACGCTGATTTAAAACTTAAAGAGGATTCACTTAGAATATTAAGAGCAATAAGGTTTGCAACGGAACTGAAATTTAATATTAGTGAGAATCTTAAAAAATCAATTGATAATAATAAACAATTATTGAGTAATTTATCATTTTTTAGAAAAAAACAAGAACTAAATAAAATATTTTCTTCTCCCAACGCATCTTATGGTATAAGTTTAATTAAATGTTTTAAAATCGATAAATATTTAGGTATAAATTTAGATAGAAACATAATTAATACTAGTGATCCGCTTGGTATTTGGGTTCAAGTTGAACCATGTGATAAGTATCAATTTACGAATAACGAAAAGCAGTATATGAAGGCAATTTTAGACATTTTAAAGGACAAAAACATAAGTAATATGGAATTATATAAAAAAGGTAATTATGTCTGCTATATAGCGGCCCAAATCCTTGGTATTAATGCTGTTGAAATATATGATAGGTATGATAAGCTTCCCATAAAAAACAAATCAGACATTGCGCTTAAAACTATAGATATAATTAATTACTTAAATTTAAAAGATAAGTCAAAGGTTAAATTAATTATTAATGATCTGGAAGAAAAAATCATAAACAATGAAATTAATAACGACGAATTAGAAATAAAAAAATATTTGATTGATACGTATGAAAATAATATGCTATAATCTCATTAAAGAAGGTGTTTTACGTGTTTAGAAAAAAAGTATTAGAATTAATAAATAATGATAATCATTATGTTGTGGATAAATGCGTATTAAAATGTGCAAAACAAATGAAGCTTGACATTAATTCTTTTATGTTATTGATTTACTTATTAAACCACCCAAACAAAGAAATATTTGATTATAAAAAAATTTTAAATGATTTAAATTTTACTGAACAGGAACTAGTAGATTCTATTTCTTTGTTAAAAGATAATAAAGTTTTAGCCATCGAAATGAAGAAAAATGATTCGGGTATTCTTGAAGAAAGAGTAAACATAAGTGCGTTTTATGATATTTTATCCTCAAAGATATTGGATGAAGATAACGTAAGTACAAATGATAAAGACTTATATGATGTTTTTGAAAAAGAATTTGGACGTACTTTATCACCAATGGAATATGAGATAATAAACGGATGGCTAGAATCAAAAATAGATAAGGAACTTATTATGTGTGCTTTAAAAGAAACCGTTTTTAATGGCGTAAATAACTTAAGATACGTGGATAAAATACTATATGAATGGAATAAAAAGGGAATAAAAGTACCAAATGACGTAAAAAAAGCTGAACGTAATAACAATGATGAAAATGAGCAACCATACTATGAGTATGATTGGTTAAACGAAGACTAATGCTAGTCTTTTTTTAATAAAAAAAAGATATTTTTATGAATGAAGTTGTCAATAAAAAGTAGACACTTAAAAAGATTTATTTAAACCCTAGTTGAGTTCTATACTCAATTGGGGTTT
>CALVIG010000004.1 GCA_944329425.1 uncultured Bacilli bacterium | reverse complement strand
TTATTTGACTTTAAATCTACTTTTGATATAGAATTAAATTATGATTAAGTGGTGCGGTTGAGATTTTAAAAAAGAAAGAAGATTAAATTCTTCTTTTTAATATGTTTTTATTGGCAAAATAAGTTGTAATAAAGTATCATCATCTTCATCTAAAATTATAATTGGCTGTACATCATTATTGAAATTAACTGATACGTTTTTACTTTCTATTGTTTTTAAAGCATCCATCATAAATCTAGATGAAAAAGCAATCTTTATATTATTTTCATTATTTTTTTCAATACTCATTTTTTCTTCAACCTTACCTATTTCTGGTGAATTTGAAGAAATAATTACTTCATTATCTTCACACTCAAATTTAATTATATTTTTATCCTTTTCGCTAGTTAATAGTGAAGCCCTATCAATTACGTTATATAATTCATTTGTGTTAGCTTTTATCGAAAGTTCAAAACTACCAGGAATTAATCTATTTACATCAGGAAAAGTACCACTTAATACCCTAGTTTGAAATAATATATTATCAAATTTAAATAAAACTTTATTATTAAACACGTGCATTTCTATATTATTTTCGTTATCTTCTATAATTTTAGTTAACTCTATTAAATTTTTACCTGGAATTACGATGTTAACATCTTCATTAACTTTATTATTTAAAGTAATATGTTTTTTTGCTAACCTATAAGAATCAGTAGCTATACACTCTAAATTATTACCATTTATTTTGAAGTTTATTCCAGTTAAAATTGGTCTTGTTTCTTGAGTAGAAACCGCAAATGATGTTTTATTAATTAAATTTTTAAATTCTTCTTTCTTTAAGATAATTGGTTCTTTTTTTTCTTCTAAGTTTAAATTTGGAAATTCATTTCCATCCATACAATTTAAATTAAATTCAGAATTTCCACAAGATATTAATACCTTAATACCATCTAATAATTCAATATTTATTACTCTTCCTTCAAGTTTTTTTATTATTTCTAATATATATTTTCCTTGAATTACCGTACAACCTATGCTATCGATTTTTTCTAAGTCATCTTTATCTATAAATGATTCTATACTAATATCATTATCACTAGCACTTAAGAATAATCCATTATTAGTTAAATTAAACTTAATGCCTGATAGTATAGGAATTAAATTTTTTGTAGATAAAGCTTTACTAACTGAATTTAAACTTTGAAGTAATATTTCTTTTTTTATACTAAATTTCATTTTAATTCTCCTTTTTTATAGTTTATTTTTATTATTACTGTGGATAATGTGGAAAAAACTTTTTTTAAGCGTTATATCAACAAAAATTAATGTTTTTTTTCCACATTTATGGTTGAAAAATATAGTTTTATTCCACAAGCAATTAAATTTTGCTCTTTAAGCCTTCAATAATTGTTTTAAATTGTGGATTTGTTTTTATTTCATTATCTATTTTATCAACCGAATGCATTATGGTAGAATGATCCCTTCCACCAAATTGAATTCCTATTTTAGGAAATGATTCATCTGTTAATGTTCTACATAAATATATTGCTACTTGTCTTGGAAAAGCTATGCTTGCTTTTCTCTTTTTTGATTTTAAATCCTCAACGGTAATATTATAATAATCCGCAACTACTTGCTGAATCTTTTGAATGTTATTTTTTGTATATGATGATTTAGATAAATAATCTTTTAAAGCATCAATAGCTAAGTTAAGGTTTATATCACTAATATTAAACATGGTAGCATACGCTATGACCCTTGTTAACGCTCCTTCTAATTGTCTTACGTCTGAATCACAATTATTAGCTATGTATGATATAACATCATCACTGATAGTACCAGCCATATTTTGACCGATTATTTTTTTTCTAAGAATTTCAACCCTCATTTCATAATCAGGTGGATAAATGTTAACACTTAATCCCCAATTAAATCTTGTTCTTAACCTGTCTTCAAGTTTTTTTAAGTCATCTGGTGATCTATCAGATGAAATAATAATTTGTTTATTATCATCATATAAATTATTAAAGGTATTGAAAAATTCTTGTTGTGTTTGTGTTGCACCTCCTAAAAATTGAATATCGTCAATTATTAGAACGTCAACTCCCCTATATTTATTCTTAAAACTATCGATGTAACTAAAATTAGTACCAGATTCATCTTTTTTATTCAAATTAAGAAAATCTGATATAAATTGTTCACTAGTTACGTATAAAACTTTTTTATTTGAATTTTCAATAATAAAATTACCAATGGCATGCATTAAATGTGTTTTACCAAGTCCACTATTACCATATAAAAATAAAGGATTATATGTTTTACCAGGATTTTCAGCAACTGATACCGCCGCCATGTAAGCAAATTTATTACTTTTACCCACGATGAATGAATCAAACGTATATTTTGAATTTAAATTTGATTTTTCTGGAGTATTTAATGGTACACCAATGTTTTCCACAGGAATATTAACATTTGTTTTTACTTCTTCTTTAAAAACGAATTCAAAATCAAAACTAGTATTAGTTATTTCACTAAATACGTCTGATATAGTTTGATACCATGTTTCTTGTAAACTTTTCTTTTGTAACGGTGAATCAACCAATATTTTAGCTACATTATTATCAAGTGATACTAATTTGGTATCTTTAAACCACGTATCATAAGATAAAGATGATATTCTTGGTTTAATTTTCTCTAAGAAACTATCCCATAGACTATCTATGTTCATAATAACCTCCTTCCCCCCATAAACGAGTTATTCACGTATATTTTATCAAAAAAATTGTGGAAAAACAATGTATATTATTAAATAATTACTTTTCCACAACACTTTTCCACAATATAAAACCATATATTTCAACAAAAACCGACAAATTACACTTTTCCACAAAAAAAGTTTTTAACCATTAAAATAAATAACAGCAATAGTTTTCCACAAGCTGTTAATTATTTATATAAATAAAAGAAATAAAGAAATATTTATAATTAATCTGTGGAAAACTATGTTATTAATTTTTTTTCTTATTAGTTTTTAAAATTTTAATTGTTGATAAAAATATTAATATCTGTACATTAAAATGGTTGACAATTAAGTAAATAAACTTTATAATATTCGTGTTTAAAAAAGAAACGAAAAAATGAAATTGGAGGTGTAAATATGAAAAGACCTTTTCAACCAAATAATCATAAAAGAAAAAAGAAACATGGTTTTTTTGCTAGAATGTTAGCCGGAACAGGAATAATGAACAAAAGAAGAGCAAAAGGACGTAAGAAATTATCAGCATAATTCCACTTATCTGTATAAGTGGTTTTTTGTTATTAATTAGGTGGTCATTATGAAGAAAAAAAACATAGTCAAAGAGAAAAAGGATTTTGATAGAGCTTTTAAGTTAAAAAATCAAATATCATCAAAATATGCTTTCTTATATACTTATGATACAAATAATTGTTATAGATTCGGTATATGTGTCTCAAAAAAAATTGGAAATGCAGTAACTAGAAACAAGCTAAAACGAAGAATAAAGGACATAATTGATAAATCAAAGTTGCAATTTCATAATAAAGATTATATAATTGTATTAAAGAAAAATGCTGTTAATGTTCAGTATTTTATTTTAAGAGAAGATATATTAAATCTTTTAAACAAAATTAATGAATAGGAGAGAGAACCAAATGAAAAAACTAAAGAAAATAATTATAGTTTTTTTACTGGTTTTTTTATTAACTGGTTGTACGAAACAATTAGTTGTTGAAAAAACAAACGACGAAGGTAAAAAAACAAAAGTTGTTGTTAAATATGATGAAGGGAAAAACGCTACCGGGCAGTCATTAACTAAAAATATATTATGTAAGCCAACCGATGAAGAGTTAGCTAATATATATAAGGAAAACGGAGTTAATACTGATAAGATGGTTAGTTGTAAAGAATTTACCCCAACAATAAAATCAGATGAAGGTTTATGGGATAACGTATTTATAAAACCACTAGCATGGGTAATTTTAAAATTAGGTTATCTTGTTAAAAACTTTGGTTTAGCCGTTATCTTAGCAGGACTAGCAATAAGATTGGTTTTGTATCCAGTGACCAAAAAGAGTGCAATGCAATCTGAAAACTTAAAAAAAGCTCAACCAGAATTACAAAGATTAGAAAAAAAATATGCAAATAAAACTGATGATCAGCAAGCAATGATGCAAAAGTCTCAAGAAATGATGGCAATATATAAAAAGTATAATATTTCATTATTTTCTGGTTGTATAATAGCATTTATACAATTACCTTTATTTATTGCATTCTTAGAAGCAATAAACAGAACGCCAGCAATTTTTGAAGGTCATTTCTTAGGTTTACAGCTTGGTACAACTCCTTGGTTTGCTTTAAGTCAAGGAAACTTTTGGTACATAATAATACCTGTAATTGTATTTTTAGTAACGTTCTTCTCATTTAAGTTTACACGAAATGATGTAACGGATACTTCCAATCCAGCAGCAGGATCTACAAAGATAATGATGAACGTAATGGTAGTAGTTATAACGATAAGCTCATTTCAATTATCAACCGCAATTGGTTTATACTGGATAACTTCAAGTTTATTTACTATTATTCAAAATTTGTTAGTAATGAGAGGTGGTAACAGTGCTAGAATTAAAAAATCATAAATATGAAGGTAAAAATAAAGAAGAATTAATTAATAATGCTTTAAAAGAATTAAATGCTTCAACAAATGAAGTTTATTACAGTGTTAAAGAAGAAGTATCAGGCGGTTTATTTAAATCAAAGAAATATCAACTAACCATTTCTTTAAAAGATGAAGTGGCTGAGTATGTCAAATTATATTTAAAGGAAATTACTAATTTAATGGGATTAAACGTTGAATTTGAAATTCAAAAAAGAGAAAATTATATCAAGGTAAACATGATATCTGATAATAATTCAATTTTAATTGGTAAAAACGGAAGAACAATGTCTTCGTTACAAACCCTTTTAAGAAACTCACTTCAAAATAAATTAGGTACTAAAATTAACGTTATTCTTGATGCTAACGATTATAAAGAAAAACAGCAAAAAAACATTGAACGTTTAGCTGTTAAACTGGCCAGGGAAGTAAGAAAAACAAAAGTAGAAGTAAAAATGGATAGTATGAATTCATATGAAAGAAGGTTAGTTCATAACGCACTTACTAATTTTAAGGGTGTAACAACGATTAGTGAGGGTGAAGAACCTAACAGATACGTGATTATTAAACCAATAGAGGAATAGAATTATTTCTCTTTTTTTATAACTTTCTTTTTGATATAATTGTAGTAATAGGAAGTGGTATATATGAATGATACAATAGTTGCAATATCAACAGCATTAGGAGAAGGTGCCATATCTATTATTAGGGTATCTGGTGAAGATGCTATAAGTATAGTAAATAATATATTTAAGGGAAAAGATTTAAGCAAAGTAGCTTCTCATACCATAAATTATGGTCACATTATATATAAAGACGAAATAATAGATGAAGTTTTAGTAAGCGTGATGAAAGCTCCCAAAACTTATACTAAGGAAGATATCATAGAAATAAATACTCATGGTTCCATTGCAGTAGTAAATAAAATAATGGAAATATTATTACTTAAAGGTTGCAGACTTGCAGAACCAGGAGAATTTACTAAAAGAGCATTTTTAAACGGGAGAATAGATTTAACAGAAGCTGAAGGCGTTATGGATTTAATTAATTCAGAAACAGAGCTTACAAGAAAGATGGCGGTTAATGAAATATCTGGTAAAGTATCTAAACTAATTACTGATTTAAGGGATAATATAGTAGCTTTAATATCAAATATAGAAGTAAACATTGATTATCCTGAATATGAAGATATTGAAGTTGTTACCATAAATAAAATAAAAACTGAAGTTAAATATATGAAAGAAAAATTACTAGAAATTTTAAAATTATCTGAGGATGGTAAGGTTCTAAAAGATGGAATTAAAACCGTTATACTAGGAAAACCAAACGTTGGGAAATCAAGTTTATTAAATGCATTATTAGAAGAAGACAAAGCAATAGTAACGGATGTAAAAGGGACTACAAGAGATATAGTAGAAGGAAATATAATAGTAGGTGGAGTAAAACTTAATTTAATTGATACTGCTGGAATAAGAGAATCTAATGATGTAGTAGAAAAAATTGGAATAGAAAAGAGTTTAAATCTTATTGATGAAGCAGAGCTTGTTTTATTAGTACTAGATGGAAGTGAAGAATTAACGGAAGAAGATAAATTCTTACTTGATAAGACTAAGGATAAAAAAAGAATTGTTATCATGAACAAAGATGATTTAGAAAGTAATAATACGTATAATAAAGATGTTATTAAAATAAGTGCTAAAGCGGGTATTGGTATAGAAAAAATAAAAGAAAGAATAAAAGAATTATTTAACGTTGGAGCTTTCTTAAGTAAAAACTTAACTTTCTTTACTAATGTAAGACAAATAACTTTACTTAAATCTGCAATAGAATCTTTAGAAGAAGTAGAAAAGGGTATAAACGAACAAATGGAAATAGACATGATTGAAATAGATTTAAAATTAGTTTGGGAAAAACTAGGAGATATAATAGGAGCAAATTATACTGAAGAATTAATAGATAATCTATTTAGTAGGTTTTGTTTAGGAAAATAGTTAATGAATGATGTTTTAATTCATTAACTTTTTTTTAATATTGTTGTATAATACCAAAAGAAATGTGGTGATATTCATGAAATATGATTTAATAGTAGTAGGTGCAGGTCATGCTGGTTGTGAAGCAGCTTTAGCATCTGCTAGAATGGGAAAACAAACCCTTCTTATAACAATAAACATTAATAATATAGCAGATATGCCATGTAACCCATCTATAGGTGGAAGTGCAAAAGGTATTGTCGTAAGGGAAATAGATGCATTAGGTGGAGAAATGGGACGTAATGCGGATAAAACCCTTCTTCAAATTAAGATGCTTAATAGATCTAAAGGGCCAGCTGTTAGAAGCTTAAGAAGTCAAGCCGATAAAGTAACTTATAAAAAAGAAATGTTAAAGACTTTAGAGGCTACTTCTAATCTAACTATAAAAGAGGCAATAGTAGCAGATCTTTTAGTGGAAAATAAAAAAATAGTAGGTATTACTACTGAAGATAATGAAACTATTTACTGTAAAGCTTGTATACTAACTACAGGAACATATTTAAAAGCTGATATATTAGTTGGGGATAAAAGAACCCCAGAAGGGCCTCATGGAGAAAAAAGAGCTAATTTTTTAAGTGATAATTTAGTAAAGTTAGGTTTCAAATTACTTAGACTAAAAACTGGAACGCCACCTAGAATAGAGCGTTCATCAATAGATTTTAGCAAGTTATCACGTGAAGATGGTGATGATGAAGAATTAACGTTTAGTTTTGATGATATAGCTTACTATGATTATAAAAATCAAGTGCCATGCTATTTAACTTATACTAATGAAAAAACACATAAAATAATTATGGATAACTTAAGTAAATCAGCAATGTATGGTGGTTTTTATGAAAAATTAGGTACAGGTCCTAGATATTGTCCTTCAATCGAAGATAAAGTAGTTAGGTTTAAAGATAAAGAAAGACACCAATTATTTTTAGAGCCTGAAAGTTTATATTATGATGACATTTATTTACAAGGTTTTTCAACTTCTATGCCTCATGAAGTTCAAGAAAAAATGGTTCATTCATTAAAGGGTTTAGAACACGCTAAAATCTTAAGATATGCTTATGCAATAGAATATGATGCTATAGATCCTTTGCAATTAAAACCATCTTTAGAAACCAAAGTAGTAGAAAACTTATTTACTGCAGGACAAATTAATGGTACATCAGGTTATGAAGAGGCTGCAGGTCAAGGTATAATAGCAGGTATTAACGCTGTTTTAAAGCTTAATAATAAAGAACCTTTAATATTATCTAGAAGTGATGCTTATATTGGTGTATTAATAGATGACTTAGTAACTAAAGGAACGATTGAACCTTATAGGCTTTTAACATCAAGAGCAGAATTTAGATTATTATTAAGAAGTGATAATGCAGATTTAAGATTAAGCCAAAAAGCTTATGAAGTTGGATTATTATCTGAAGAAAGACATAATGAGTTACTAGAGAAAATAAAAGAAATAAACGAGTTAGAAGAAGAAATCAAAAACGTTACTTTTCCACAATATAAATGTAATTTATCAGAATATTTAAAAAGACCAGAAGTAAAGATAATAGACTATACTGATAAGTTTAGTAAAAAATATGATAAAGAAGTTTTAGAGCAAGTAGAAATTAATCATAAGTATGAAGGTTATATTAATAAAGCTAAAAAAGAAGCAGAAAAAATGATTAAGTTAGGTAAAAAACAAATACCAGAAAATATTGATTATGAAAAAGTTGATAATTTAGCAACAGAAGCTAGACAAAAACTAGAAAAAATAAGACCTAGAACCATTGATCAAGCAACAAGAATAAGTGGTGTTAATCCTTCTGATATTGCTATATTGATGGTTTATTTAAAGAGGTATTATAATGAATAAAGATGAGTTTGTATCCGCTTTAAAAGAGTTAAATATTAATTTAACAGATAAACAATTAAGTGATTTAGATACATATTATAAAATGTTAATAGATTATAATAGTCATACTAATTTAACTAGGATAACAGAAGAAAATGAGGTTTATTTAAAACATTTTTATGATAGCTTAACCATAGTTAAGACGATAAGTTTAGATAACCAAACCTTGCTTGATGTAGGTACAGGAGCTGGATTTCCAGGATTAGTATTAAAAATTGTTTTTCCTAATTTGAAAGTTACTTTAGTTGATTCATTAAATAAAAGAATTAATTTTTTAAATTTGGTAATAGAAAAATTACAATTAAAAGATGTTAAAGCAATCCATGCAAGGGCTGAAGAATATGCTTTAAAAAATAGAGAAACCTTTGATATAGTAACGTCAAGAGCGGTAGCAAATTTAAACATGCTTTCGGAATTGTGCATCCCGATGGTAAAGTTATCAGGATGCTTTATTGCCATGAAAGCTGATGCTAAAAACGAGATAGATTGTTCAAAAAAAGCTATTGAAACTCTAGGGGGAGTTATAAAAGATGTTGTTATTTTTAGCCTTCCTTTTAATGCTGGTGTAAGAACTTTAATAAAGGTAGTAAAAAAAGTAAAAACAAGTGTTAAATATCCTAGAAAATTTAATGAAATTAAGAAAAAGCCATTGTAATGGTGGCTTTTTTATTGTATTATCATTATAGAATAGGGGATGGCTATATGTACGATAATCCAAATAATAATCAAAATTTTAATAACGGTGTTAAACCACTTTTTCAAAATGATTTTAATAATACCAACGTAACTGATTCTAATTTCATGCCACAACAAAATGGCGTATATCAAAACCATGAACCAAGCTTTCAACAACAAATTCCTCAAAACGCATTTAACCCATCATTTAATAATTTAACAACTGAACAAAATATGCAAGGTTATCCACAACAAGGTATTACTAGCCAAAGTAATATAAACGTATTTCCACAACAATTTCAAACTGATATTCAAACTGATATTCCACCGGAGCTTGGAGAAATAAAAAATTTAAGTGATGCAACCGTTTCAAGTGCTCCAACTATGGATGTGTTAAACCCAATGAATATAATGCCAGAAAATCCAGTTCCAAAAGATCCTTTATCAGCTTATGAAAGTGGAAACTTAAACGGATTTAATTCTATGAATAACAATACTTATCAAAATCAAGTAATATCACAACCTAACAACTACGGGTTTAATGGATTTCAAAATAATTTAACTCAACCAACATCAACTTTGAATCCTATTACTCAAGTTCCTTCTTTTAATAATTTATCTAACGAAGGCCAATTTAATAATTTTGGTCAGTTTAATTCTGTAAATTCTGTTCAGCAAAATATTCCATTATCGCAACCTACAGTTATAAATAATCAAAATACCCCGTTAGATCCTATGGTAAATGATTTATCTTCTAGTGTCGCTCCATCTAATGCATCAGGTAATGATTATAATCACCCAAATTTAGCACGTGTGCAAGAAATGGATAATTCCTTCCTAGCTCAAAATAATAATTTAACCTCGCAATTACAAACACCAAATTTGAATGAGGAAACTAAGTCTTATAATGGTAATTTAAATGAAACATTAAAGGATAATAATGAAAATTCTATTATTTCTGAATCACAATCCGTGGATTTGGATTCTAAAGATAATGTTTCAACCGAGGATTTATCACAAAAAGATACTAGTGAGGATATGGTAAGTAATCAATCACAAACCGAGACTATAGAGGGTGGAACTAATTTATCTGATTTAGGGTTGGATGATTCTTATAACGAACCTGATACACTTGATATAATGGATTTAAATGAAGAAGAAACGTCAACCGAAAAAGCAGATGATAGTAAGCTTTCAACAAGCCAAATGGTTGATAAAATAAAAGATTTAATTGAAAACTTAAAAAGTTCAGGAGCAAAGATA
This sequence comes from uncultured Bacilli bacterium, assembly GCA_944329425.1. Classification (GTDB taxonomy): domain Bacteria; phylum Bacillota_I; class Bacilli_A; order RF39; family UBA660; genus Aphodocola. The sequence continues at coordinate 101,532 of CALVIG010000004.1, read as the reverse complement.
GATTTTGAGGAATTTGATTTTGAACAGATGTATCAATTAATAATAAAAATAGAAAAATAAAAAGACTAATACATTAGTCTTTTTTGGTATAATAATATTGGGAGGAAAATATGAAAATAGGAATTGCAAATGATCATAGAGCATATGACACTAAAGAAAAGTTAAAAAAATTACTAGAAGATTATGATGTTTTTGATTATGGATGTTTTTCTAATGAAATGGTAGATTACCCAAAGTATGCTTTTAAATTAGCAGAGGCTGTTAAAAATAAAGAGGTTGATTTAGGAATTGTTATGTGCGGTACGGGAATAGGTGTATCTATAGCTTGCAATAAAGTTAAGACAATAAGATGTGCAAAGATAGATAATCTTGAAGAAGCTAAAAGTGCAAAAGAACATAATAATGCAAATATCTTAGCATTTGGTGCGCAAAGTCATGATGCTATTGAAATAAAAAAAATGATTGAAATTTTCATTAATTCGACATTTAATACTGAACCAAGGTATAAAATAAGAATTGATCAAGTAGAAAAATACGAGGAAACTAATGAGTATTAAATTAATTTTATATTGTATTTTTATACCTTTTAGCATATGGGTTATTACTTCAACCAACCTTGATAAAATATTTAAAAAAAATAGTATTATGCAAATACATTCTTTTTATTTATCCATTTCATTGGTTTTAGCATATTTGCTAGTAAATATATTTTTTGATATTTATAGTACCATTAGTCTCCTATAAGGAGAAATTATGAAAAAAATTTTGTTATTTACTTTATTAATAATATTAATACCTCTTTTAATAATTGGTGTAAAAAATAGTGATGAAATCATAAACAAAATTAAATATGGTATTTATAGTAATAAAACAATTAAAGTAAAAAGAACGTCTACTGGTGAAATCGTAAACGTACCAATAGAAGAATATGTTATAGGAGTTGTAGCAGGTGAAATGCCTGCTACATTTAATGAGGAAGCCTTAAAAGCCCAAGCGGTTGCGTCTAGAACGTATGCTTTAAAAAAGTCTGAAACAACTAAGACAAATTATGATGTAACAGATGATACCCAAAATCAAGTTTACCTTAGTTACGATGATTTAAAAACTAAATGGAAAGATAATTATGAGTCTAATTTGGAAAAAGTAAAAAAAGCCGTATTAAACACAAAAGGTGAAGTAGTGTTATATAATAATAAATTAATTGATGCTTTGTTTTTTTCAACAAGTAATGGTTATACTGAAAATAGTGGTGATATTTTTTCAACCGCAGAACCATATTTAGTAAGTGTTGACTCTATTTGGGATAAAACTGAATCTCCAGTATTTTCAAGCAGTACTGAAGTTTCAAAAAGTGAATTTTTGTTTAATCTTGGACTAGACTCAAGCACAAACATAGTTATAAGTAACATAAAAAAAACAAATACAGGAAGAGTAACCGAATTAACCATAAATGATAAAGTGTTTGATGCGGATAAAATAAAACAAACATTTAACTTAAAGTCAACTAGTTTTAATATAACGGTACTTGAAAATAACGTTTTATTTAGCGTCAATGGATATGGGCACGGAGTCGGGATGAGTCAATACGGAGCAAACGGTATGGCAAAAGAAGGATATGGTTATAAAGATATATTAAAACATTATTATAAAAATTGTGAAATAAAAAAAATAAATTAATGTATATTTTCTGATCTTTCGTTAAAACTTAAAATGAGAGGTGAGAAAATGAAAAAAAGAAAATTAAAACCATTTGTAAAAATATCTGCTATAGGAGTGTTTTTGATAGTATGTTTAGTATCAATAGTTTCTTTATCCGATAATAAAACTAATACCGTATCAAAAACAAGTGATGATTTCACTTATGTTAATGATTATATTTTTGATAACTATTATCCAGTAGTAAATCAAGAAGAAAAATTAACAAAACCATATACTTCAGAGAAAGTTAGCATATATAAAAATTTCTATGATAAAGACGCAACGGAAGAAGAACAAAAAAATTCAATTATATATCATGAAGGAATATATATGCAAAATTCAGGAGTAGATTACAAATCTGATGAACAGTTTGATGTTGTATCATCACTTTCGGGTACCGTAACAAACGTAACTGATGATACTTTATTAGGGAAAACAGTTGAGATAAGAAATTCTAGTGAAATTATAATTGTTTATCAATCTTTAGGAGAAGTATTGGTAAAAAAAGGAGATAACGTAACTCAAGGGCAGATAATTGCAAAAAGTGGTACTTGTACTTTAAATAATGACGTAACTAATGGTTTACACTTTGAAATGTATAAAAATGGTAGCGTAATCAATCCAGAAAAATATTATGATAAATCAATAAAAGAATTAGTTAACAATTAAACTTTTAAATTAGGAAAAACATAATATGAAAAATAAAGATATTGGAATTGATTTAGGAACTGCTAATATTCTTATATACGTAAAAGGTGAGGGAATAGTCCTTTCAGAACCAAGTGTTGTTGCAATAGATAAAGAATCTGGTAAGGTTCTTGCAATAGGTCAAAAAGCACACGAAATGATAGGAAGAACACCCGGAAGTGTTATCGCAATTAGGCCGTTAAAAGATGGTGTTATTGCTGATTTTGATAAAACTGAAATAATGTTAGATTATTTCATAAAAAAAATAAAAGGTAGGACGTTATTTAGTAAACCAAGAATATTAATTTGTTGTCCATCTAACATTACTCAGGTAGAAAAAAACGCAATTAGAGAAGTGGCAGAAAGAACCGGTGCAAAAAGAGTATATGTTGAAGAAGAACCGAAAGTTGCGGCGGTAGGAGCTGGACTTGAAATTGGAATGCCAAGTGGTAACATGGTTATAGATATTGGTGGGGGTACTACGGATATAGCAGTATTATCATTAGATGGTATTGTTTATAGTGAATCTATAAAAGTTGCTGGTAACACTTTTGATATAGATATTATTAAATATATAAAAAATAAGTATAAACTTCTTATTGGAGAAGTAACTGCAGAGCAAGTTAAAATTAAAATAGGTACGGTTTGTGAAGACTCTAAACCTAAAACGATGAAAGTTAGAGGAAGAGATTTACTTACAGGTTTACCAAAAACCATCAATATTACTTCGAGTGAAATAAAAGAAGCAATAAAAGATAGTGTTCAGATGATTATTCATGCAACTAAAACCGTGTTGGAAAAAATAGAACCTGAAATATCAGCGGATATAATTGATAAAGGAATTGTTTTAACTGGTGGTGGTTCTCTTTTAGAGGGTTTAGATAAATTAATTGAAAAAGAGATAAAAGTACCCGTTAAGATAGCTAAAAGCCCCCTTACGTGTGTGGCAGAAGGAACAGGAATTATATTAGAAAATTTAACATAAAAAGAATTCATTTGAATTCTTTTTTTTGTGATATAATTAAAATGGGTGAGTGTAGTGATAAAATTTATAATATGTGAAGATAATGATCATGTAAGAAAATTTAATGAAAAAATAATTTCAAAAATAACCATGCCATATGATTTTAATTATGTTTTATGTTCTTTTGATAAATATAACAAAGATCTAAAAACATTAATTCATACACCGTCCGATATAAAAATATACATACTAGATTTAGAATTACCAAATAAATCAGGGATAGATATAGCAAGAGAAATAAGAAAAGTAGATTGGGATAGCGTTATAATTATATTAACTTCCCATGATGAATTAGAAATGAAATTACTAAAAGAAAAATTATTAATACTTGACTTCATATCTAAATTTGAAAATTATGAAAAAAGATTAAGTGATACCATTAACATGGTAATAGAAAAGCTAAACGTAAAAAGAATAATAAGTTTTAAAAGTAATAAGGAACTTCACCATTTAAAAGTTGATAATATTTTATACGTACTTAGGGATAATTCCACTGAAAAAACAAAAATAGTTACAAATGATAATGAATATTTTGTAAGGGATAGTTTATTAAACATAGTTAAAAAACTAGATTCTAGGTTTTATCAAACACACCGTGCTTGTTACGTTAATCTAGATAAAATTAAAACGGTAGATTTTAAAAATAACACTATATATTTTATAAATGATAAAAGTACAGATTACTTATCAAGAAATTATAAAAAAGGATTGAGGGAAGAGTTATGAGTTTGGAGAAATTAATTGTAACTATTATAGCTTCTTTTGCGCAATCTTTAGCGGCTACAGTTATTATATTTGCGCAAATCAGAAGTAAAAAACAACTTAATAAAATTAAATTTTTAATGATAATGTTTTTATATTGCATTGTTGGGTTTTTATTCATAACTAATCAACTTAGATTTATATTATGTGTAATAGTAATTTCATTAATTTTGTATTTTATACTTAAAATAAAAGATAAATCTGTAATTTTATATTCTTTTAATACTCAAATAATTTTAGTAATAAGTGAAATATTTGCCTCTTTAATTTTAGTTATTTTTGGTATTGATTCGATAAAAATAGTAAATAATCCTTATTATAATTTAATTGCAAATATTTTAATATCTGCACTATCCATATTTTTAGTTAACATATCATTTATAAAAAATATATTAAATAAAGAAATTAATGTATTTAAGAAAAAAAATTTAATTAATTATTTATACGTTTTTTTATTGATTCTATATTTAATAGTTTCTAAAAATGGTCTAGAATTCATTTTAAAATCCAATTATTATATAAATATATTATTTGTTATAGTAATTGTTATAATTTTTGGAATAATAATGATAAATGAAAGTAAATATGAACAGTTAAAAAAAGAAAATAAACAAATGTATAATCATGTTACTAAATATGAAAAGATAATAACAGAGCAGGGTAAAGCTAATCATGAATTTAAAAATCAATTAATGGTAATAAGAGGTTATGCTCAAATGAACTCTAGTAAATTAATTGATTACATAGATTCTATAACTAAAGATACAAATAAAACACAAAGCAGTTACTTAATTAGTCAGCTAAATAAGTTCCCTGAAGGTGGCATAAAGGGATTACTTTATTATAAATTATCTACAATGGATGAAAAAAAGATAAAGTATGAACTCGACGTTGAAACTGGTGTTAAAACAAAACTAAACGTGCTTTCGGTTAATATGTATAAAAACATAACAAAGATACTGGGAGTTTTGATTGATAATGCGATAGATGCTAGTAAAAGAAGTAAGAGTAAGCATATTATTATATCTGTTACTAAAGAGAAATCAAACGTTGTTTTTAGTATAGCTAATACTTATTGCGGTAAAATTAGTTTAGATAAGTTAGGTACAGGTTTTACCAGTAAGGGTATTGGACATGGATATGGTTTAAGATTAGTAAATGATATATTAAATGAAACAAACTCTTTTGAGGTTAAAAATGATGTACATGGTAATTACTTTATTTCAACTCTAAAAATAAAAATTAAAAAAAAGAAAAAATAAAAAGACAGTTTTTAATTTGAAATTTCTGTCTTTTTTTTATTATCTTTGAATCATAGATTTAGGCATAGTTGGTTCATCGATCCAAACAAGAATACATCCAGTAGTAGCTGATGCTGCAAATAATGCACCTAAAGCTGATACGATTGAAACTAATAAAGTTTTCATTTACTTACCTCCTTTACAAAATTTATTTAACCACTTAAATTAAGTGTTTAAACCATAGCTTTTATAATTTTTATATGGCATTTTAAAAATCATATAAGTAGTAGGTAATATTAAAATACATTCAATTATTAAACCTATAATAATAGCATTTATAAATAAGTTATTTTTAATAATTAAAGTTAAGATGAAATATATTATTACAACGGTCATTGATAAAATTTTAAAAATAATTCTTCTTTTTTTCTTTATTAAAGGCCTTTTAACAGTATCTGAAGGAGCATATATGCTTATAATTAGTAGAACAATTAAAAATAAAGTAATTAATATGTTTTTAGGTATAACTAATATTTTGCATAGGTATGCACCGCCTAAAAATAACGTTGAAGAGAATAAAAGGCATATCCAACTTTTATTAGCGTGCATTCCAAAAGCAAATAACCTAATAAAGTTAAATGATATTAATAGAAATATTAATTCCTTAAACACTCCAAGTATTAGAGCGATTAACGAAATAATTATTGTTTTAGTTATTGTAAGATAAATTCCTTCAACTCCATACATTATCTCGTCGACTTTATCTTTTGAATATTTTGGATATTGTTTTATAATCTCTTTTCTTATTTTTTTTAAAAAATAGTTTTTCATACTGCAACACCTTATTTTTATACTTTCAACGAACATTTTAAATTATGTTGTCGAAAAATGTCGAAAATGATATTAATATGTTTATTGTTATTTTTAAGAAAAACATGACATTAGTTTATAGTTATTAAAATTACCTTTCGGCACCAAAAAACAACCTTTTGGACTAAAAACAATAAAATAAAAACATATGTTAGTATCATAAAGTAGCTCACCGCAAATTTTGTCGAATTTTGGTGAACGATAATTCTTGAAATCTAGTGCTTGCAGTTGTATATTAGAAGTGTAAGCAATAAGGGAAGTGAGGTGCGAGTACATGGTTAGAGTGGGTAAGATAAAGTGGTTTAACAACGAAAAAGGTTATGGCTTTATCGAAGGTAAAAATGACGAAGATATTTTCGTTCATTATTCTGCTATTAAACAAGACGGCTATAAAAGTCTTTCTGAAGGCCAAACGGTTGAATACGAATTGTTAGAGACGGAAAAAGGTTTACAAGCGATTAATGTAAAAGAAGTATCAAATGCTACTGTAAAACAGTAGCATTTGTTTTTAAATTATGCTATAATTTTTATACAGGAGGATTGATATTATGAGATATAACATACGCGGTGAAAAAGTAGAAATTACTCCATCAATACGTTCGTATATTGAGGATAAGATTGGAAAATTAGATAAGTACTTTGAAAATCCAAGTATAATTGATGCTAATGTAGTAATAAAGGTTCGAGGAAAAGAACAAAAAATTGAAATAACAATACCAGCAGTTCATTATACTTTAAGAAGTGAAGAATCTCATGATGATTTATACGCAGCAATTGACCTTACGGTTGATAAATTAGAAAGACAAATAAGAAAAAATAAAACAAAAATTAATTCTAAAATAAAGAAAAACATCATTCAAAACTTTGAAATGGATTTAGAAGATTCTTTTGAAGATGATAATTCAAAGATTTTAAAAAGAAAAAAAGTTGATATGAAACCAATGGATGAAGAAGAAGCGGTATTACAAATGAACATGTTAGGACATTCGTTTTTCGTATTTAAAAACGCTGATACCAATTCAATTTGCGTTCTTTATTTAAGAAAAGATGGAAATTATGGTATTATAGAAACTAATTAATAATAAACTTAAAAGAAAATAATTAATATGGCTTTAATTATTTTCTTTTTTTTGTTACAATATTTCTTATGAGAAAGGATGGTAATAATGTTCAAAATATTAAAAAAAATATTTGACCATGAATATAAGGAACTTGAAAATTTTAAGGTAATAGCAGATAAGGTGTTTGCGTTAGAAGATAAGTATAAAAAAATGACAGATAAACAGCTTCAATCAACCACGGATAAATTGAAAAAAAGGATCTCAAATGGTGAGACGTTAAATGATTTAATACCAGATGCATTTGCACTAGTTAGAGAATCTGCTTATAGGGTAATTGGTGAAAAACCTTTTTATACCCAAGTTTTAGGCGCCCTTGCTATTCATTTCGGTAATATTGCAGAAATGAAAACTGGTGAAGGAAAAACCTTGACTTGTGTAATGCCAGCGTACTTAAATGCACTAACCGGGAAAGGTGTCCACGTAGTAACGGTTAACGAGTATTTAGCTGGACGTGATGCTAACTGGATGGGAAAAATATTTGAATTTCTTGGAATGAGTGTAGCGGTTAACCTAAGAGAAATGACTCCTAAAGAAAAAAAAGAGGCTTATAACGCTGATATTTTGTATTCTACAAATAATGAATTAGGTTTTGATTATTTAAGGGATAACATGGTTGTAAGAGCGGAAGATAGGGTTCAAAGACCTTTAAATTACGCAATAATAGACGAAGTTGACTCCGTTTTAATTGATGAAGCAAGAACTCCTCTTATAATTTCAGGAGGGGTAATGAAGTCTGCTAACTTATATAAGGATTCAGATAGGTTTGTAAAGACTTTAATGGAAAACGAAGATTATACCATAGATGAAAAAACTAAAGATATAACGTTAACTGATCAGGGTACAACAAAAGCAGAACGTTATTTTAGAATTAAAAATTTGTATGACATAGATCATTCTGCACTTGTTCATCATATAAATCAGGCTTTAAAGGCAAATTATACAATGCATAATGATGTTGATTATGTTGTTCAAGATGGTAAAATTGTAATAGTTGATCAATTTACAGGAAGATTAATGCCTGGAAGAGCTTTTTCAGATGGTCTTCATCAAGCTATAGAAGCTAAAGAAAACGTTACCGTTCAAGAAGAAACCAAAACTTTAGCTACAATAACTTTCCAAAATTATTTTAGAATGTACGAAAAACTATCAGGTATGACCGGTACTGCTAAAACCGAAGAAGAGGAATTTAGAAGTATTTATAACATGTTTGTAATAGAGATTCCTACTAACTTACCAGTTATAAGGAATGATGCAGCTGATTTAATATATTCAACTAAGGAAGAAAAATATAAAGCTATAGTAGCAGAAATAAAGAAAAGACACGAAACAGGTCAGCCTGTACTAGTTGGTACGATTGCCATTGAAACAAGTGAACTTATTAGTGGGATGCTAAAAAAAGCCCATATTAAACATGAAATATTGAATGCCAAAAACCACGCAAGAGAAGCTGAAATAATAGCACATGCTGGTGAAAAAGGAGCTGTAACAATAGCAACTAACATGGCTGGTCGTGGTACTGATATAAAATTAGGAGAAGGGGTAAAAGAGCTTGGAGGTCTTTGCGTAATAGGTACAGAAAGACATGAGTCAAGACGTATTGATAATCAGTTAAGAGGTCGTTCAGGAAGACAAGGAGACCCAGGATTTAGTCAATTTTTTGTTTCGTTTGAAGATGATTTAATGGTAAGGTTTGGCACAGATAGGTTTAAAACAATATTAGAAATGGCTGGTTTAGATAGTCAAAGGAACATGAGAAGTAAAACCATTACCCGTTCTGTTGAAACTGCCCAAAAGAGGGTTGAAGGAAATCATTTTGACTCACGTAAACACTTGTTACAATTTGATGATGTAATGGGTAAACATCGTGAAATTATGTATGCTAAAAGGAATGAAATATTAGATAATACGGATATTCATGAAATTGTTATTGGAATTATGAAAGATCATATTTCTGGTGTCGTAAGAAGGCATACTAATGAAAGAGGTGTTATCTTAGAACAAGATTGTAACGAAATAGTAGAGTATGTTAATGAGAATTTGATTAAAAATTCTAATTTAAAATTATCTGAAATATTAAACCAAGATGTAAATGAAATAATTGAAGTAATTGAAAAGAAAGTTATCAATGAATACAATGCAAAAATAAATGAGTTACCAGAGGAAATAAGAAATGATTTTGAAAAAGCTATAACGCTTAGAGTTATCGATAGTTATTGGATGGAACACATTAACACGATGGATCATTTAAGAGAAGGCGTTTCTTTAAGGGGTTATGCAAACGAAGATCCTTTGCAAGCTTACATTAGGGAAGGTTTTGAACTTTTTGATAACATGCTCGATAAAATAAATAAAGATGTTACTTTATATTTATTAAAAGCTGAAATAAGACAAAACTTAGAAAGAAAACAAGTTAAAGGTATGGCTAATTCTGGCTCAGAAAAATCAGTTAAAGCTAAAACCATACGGAATGAAAAAAAAGTTGGAAGAAATGATCCTTGCCCATGCGGATCGGGCAAGAAATATAAGCAGTGTTGTGGTAAATAAACTCGCAAACCCGCATAAAATAAGGGAAAACGCGAGTTTTTTCTTTGCTAAAAAATTGCGAAAATTCATTAAAATTTGAGTTTAGATACCTTTTAGATACCTTTTCACAGGTGTTTTTAAATTCCTAAAAATATGTTATAATCATTATTGAATTAAACTAAAGAGGTGAAATACAATGGGATTAAGATTTAGAAGAAGTGTTAAAATTTGCAAAGGTGTTAGATTAAATTTTAATAAAAATTCATGGGGAATGAGCGTTGGTGGAAGAGGATATGGATATTCTTTTAACTCAAAAGGTAGACAAACAAAACATATAGGAATACCTGGAACTGGCTTGTCCTATGTAACTTCTTCATCTCCTAAAAGTTATAGCAAGCCTAGAACAAAATCTCAACCAACTATTGTTCAAACAACTATTAGACTACATATGGATGATGATGGAAACATGACCTATTTTTATCCGAATGGCACTGAAATAACTGATCAAAGTTTAATTAACAAAATTAAAAGAACTGATGAGTTTAAAGCTGAAAAAGATAGAATGCAAAGAGAACATAATCAAGAAATGTTAAATAAAGTTATAGAACATAATAAAACTAATAATGATTTAATTAATATTAATAAATTATGTCCTGAAAAAATTTTTAACGAACAAGATTATATTGATGAATTGAACAATTTAAAGGCTGAAGAATATCATAAGAAAGAATTTGATATGCCTATGCCAACAGAAGACAGTGTAAAAGCTGATTTATTAAAAATTGCAATAAAGGAAATAAAAAGTATAGCTGTATGGTCTTTAAAGAAAAAAAGAGAAGAATATGTAAACAGTAAATATGATGAGATATATAAAATCAGATATGATTATTGGAAAAAACAAAAAGAAGAATTTGAAGAAAATGAGAAAAAGTTAGAAATAGAAAATAATATAAAGTTTAAAGAAAAATATGAAAATACAAAAAAATATTTAAAAAACATTATTGCTGGCGATAGGGATTACGTATGTAATGATATTGATTTATGGTTTTCAGAATTAGAAATGCCATTTGAGTGTAATATTAGTTATGATTATAGAAAAAATGAAAATCTATTACTAATTGACCTGGATTTACCAGAAATAGAAGATTTCCCAAACCAGAAAGCAGTTCAATTAGCTAATGGTAATATGAAATTGAAAGATAAAACTCAAGCAGAATTATATAGTGATTATAAGAATTATGTTTTTGGATTAGCGCTTTTTGTAGTTGGAAATATTTTTAATATTAGTCCTAAGATTCATAAAATAACCATTTCCTCTTATACTCAAAGAAGAGATAGAAAAGGCCAAATAAATGATGATTATGTTTATTCAATAAAATTTGATAGAGATAAATTAAGTGAAATGAATTTAATTAAAGGTGATTCATTTAATATATGTATGAATTTTGAAAATCGTTGTAATGTAAATGCTAATAATTCTTTAAAAGCAATAGAACCATATGATGATTAAAAAGGAGTGATTATATGTCTCTTTTTGGCAAAATATCTGAATCTCTTAATGCGATTGTTAAGAATAGTTATCAAAGTGATGATAATTTTAATCAAGAAGAATATGATAAATATAATAACGAACGTATAAAAGAATTTAAAGATAGATATGATTTAACATCTGTAGCTGGTATAAGATCAATACCTGTTGAAGAAGCAAAAAGATATTCTGATGGTGGAAGAAGCGTTGTATATATGCCAGAGCAAATATTAAGTAGACAAGCAACTGAATATAAGAATAATCAACAATATGATTTGGCAATTGAATGCTTAAGAAAGGTTAATGAATTATATCCTTTATCTTTTTATCAGTATACGAGAGATAATTACGAAAGACTGGTTGATTTTTTGATTTTGGCTGGAAGATTTGATGAAGCTAGAATAGAACATAATAATATTGATAAACTTCATGGTACTAGATTGGATGAGCTTCATAATTTACAAGATTTTTGTGCAAAAATGGGAGATGAAACAAAAGAGGATTATCAAAAAAGAATAATAGATCCATATATAGAAGAGTCAAAGGTTCGAGAGCAATATTATTGGTTGCTTGAAAATTTACCTAATATTGCCCCAAAATCGTTTGGTGGATATAGAAGAATGAAAAATATGAAATCAGATACTTACAAAAAAATAGTTGATGAGGTAAAGAAAAAGGGATATGAAATAGATTTATTAACATTTTGGACTTGATTTTAGAAACAGTTTTAAATATAAAAAAGATCATTTTTTGCAAATCTTACAAAAAAAATGCGAAAAACTATTAAAAAAGTATTTTAGATACCTTTTTAGATAACTTCTGAGAGAATTTTTTGAAATTTTGTTGAAAATCTTACAAAATAGTTACATTAATTACAACTTATTCGCAAGTTATTGCTAGAAAATAGTATCACTCAGTCCATGTGGTTCGGGTAAAAAGTACAAACAATGCTGTGGAAAATAATCCCAGCATTTTTTAATACACTTTAATTTCATTAATCAAAATTTTATGTTATAATTAATAATAGGTGATTATATGGAGATTACAAACAAAGACATTGTTAGTTTAAATGAATCATATAATAATATTTGGAGGTCTCTTTGACTTAGACGAAAAAACTAAAAAATTAAATTTGCTTGAAAAAGAGTATAACAATCCAGAATTTTGGAACGACAGAAAGCAAGCTGAAGAAAAAATAAAGGAGATAAATCATTTAAAAGAAATTATTAACCCTGTTTTAATAATAAAGGATAATATTGAGTTTTTATCTTTATATGATGATTTTTCTTTAAAAGAAGAAAATAATAATTTGTCTGAACAGTACCAACAAATATATGAAGAAACCTTAAAACTCTTGAAAGAGCAAGAAACGGTTGCGTTTTTAGGAGAAGAATTTGATGGTAAGAACGCTATTTTTGAAATACATGCTGGAGCTGGTGGAACTGAAAGTCAGGATTGGGCTCAAATGCTTCTTAGAATGTATTTGAGATACTTTGATAAAAAAGGTTTTAAATATGAACTTATTGATGAACAACCAGGAGAAGAAGTTGGAATAAAAAGCGTTTCATACATAGTTAAAGGAAGTTATGCGTATGGATATTTAAAATCAGAAAAAGGAGTTCATAGGCTCGTTAGACTTTCACCATTTGATGCAAATAATAGAAGACATACTTCGTTTGCGGCTGTTGAGGTAATACCGGAATTTGATAATGATATAGATATTAATATAGATGATTCTGATATTAGGGTAGATGTTTACAGAAGTAGTGGTGCTGGTGGTCAAGGAGTTAATACAACTGATTCTGCCGTACGAATAACACACATACCTACTGGTATCGTGGTTACTTGCCAAAATGAGCGAAGTCAAATAAAAAACAAGGAGATTGCACTACAAGTTTTACGTAGTAAATTATATGCTTTAAAGCAAAAAGAAAACCAGGATAAAATAAACTCAATTAAAAGCAGTAATAGTAACATAGAGTTTGGTTCTCAAATAAGAAGTTATGTGCTTCATCCGTATTCTATGGTTAAAGATCATAGAACAGGTTACGAGACGTCAAACGTTGATAAAGTTCTTAATGGCAACATAGATGAATTTGTTGATAGTTATTTAAGAAAGGAAAATAAAAATGGGATGGCTTAAAAAATTAAGGGCTAAAAGAAGTAGCAATATACTTCCAATTGTTGAAAAAGCTCACTTATTAAAAAGGTATGTTTTGTTAATAATTGCGGTACTTATATATGCTGTTGCTTATAATTTATTCTTTTTTAAGAATAACATTGTTTATGGTGGTGCCAGCGGAATATCAATAATAACACAAAAATTGATAGATCCTTCAATAATGATTTTAATTATTAACGTATTTTTCTTGGTTTTAAGTTATTTTATGCTTGGAAAAAAACAAACACTAGACTCAATTGTTGGTTCACTTCTATTTCCTATATTTGTAAAATTAACGGTTAATATAGATAGTTATATAAACATAGATAATTCGGATTTACTACTTATAACAATAATAGGTGGCGTTTGTGTGGGATTTGCTTCTGGGATTGTGTTTAAAAGTGGATTTACAACCGGGGGTACAGATATATTAAATCAAATTGTTTCAAAATATTTTAAAATCTCTATAGGAACTTCAATGTTAATGACTGATGGTTTGATTGTAATACTAGGAGGATTTTTCTTTGGTTGGACAAGAGTGCTATATGCAATGATTGTTTTATACATAATAAACATAATGGTTGATAAAGTTGTTCTTGGTATATCGGGTAATAAGGCTGTTTACATTACAACTGATGAAGATGATAGGGTATGCAATTATTTATTAAATGAATTAAAACTTGGTATTACTTTAATTGAAACAAGAGGTGGTTATACAAATAAAAAAGACCAAATAATTATGTGTGTTGTTCCTACTGGTGATTATTTTAAAGTAAAAGAAGGTATTGGACAAATTGATCCAAAAGCAGTAGTTTTGGTAACTGATGCTTATCAAACTTCTGGTACATATAGCGGAAATAGTAATATTTAAAAGAAGTAAAGGAAGGGATATAAATGGAATTTATAAAATTTAGAGATGTTGAAAAAACGTATAAAAATGGTGTTAATGCCGTATATGATATGAATTTAGAAATAAAAAAAGGCGAATTCGTTTTTATAATAGGTGCTTCCGGTTCGGGGAAATCAACTTTAATAAAAATGTTATACCGAGAAGAAAAGCCTTCTAAAGGAGAAATTTATGTTGGCGGTGTTAACGTGGCAAAGGTAAAAAATAGTAAGGTATATAAATTAAGAAGAAAAATTGGAATTGTTTTCCAAGATTATAAATTATTACCTAAACTTACCGTGTATGAAAACGTAGCTTTTGCGCTTGAAATTTATGGATTACCAACTGAAGAAGTAAGAAAGAAAGTATTAAAAGCACTTGATTTAGTTGGTTTAAAATCAAGAACTAAAAGTTATCCGGATCAGTTATCAGGTGGTGAACAACAACGTGTTGCAATCGCAAGAGCCATTGTTAATTCTCCAAAATTACTTATTTGTGATGAACCAACTGGTAATCTAGATCCTGATACTAGTTTAGAAGTAATGAAGGTAATTGAAAAAATAAATGATTTGGGTACTACCATAGTAATGGCTACACATGATAGAGAAATGGTAAATAAAATGAAAAAACGTGTAGTATTACTTGATAATGGTAAATTGGTTAAAGATTATGAGAAAGGAAGTTATAGTAGTTATGAAAGCAATTAGAATATTTTTAAGAAACATAAGAGATGGTTTTAAAAGTGTTGGAAGAAATCTTAGTTTATCTATAGCTTCAATCTCTTGTATTACAATTACTTTATTAATAGTAGCTACTGCAATAGTGGTTTCATATAATGTTGAAAACATGACAAAACTTATAAGAGAAGATTTTACAATTGTTACTTTTATAAATACTTCCGCAACGGATGAGCAAATAAAAGATTTGGAAGATGAGATAAAAAAATATAAAAACGTGGAGTCAATTGAGCACGAAACAAAAACTCAAATAGCAGATGAAATGAAAAACACGTCTGATGATCTTGCTAATATAATAGATACATGGTCAGAAGAAACTAATCCTTTATATGATACTTTATTGGTTAAGGTGAAGGATACTGAAAAAATTTCCGATACCGCTAAACAAATTGAAAAATTAGAATTAGTAGAAGACGTAAAGTATGGTAAAGAAATGGTAGAAGAATTACTTGTGGTATTTAAGTTCTTAGAAAAAGCTATGATAGTTGCAATGATTGCACTTGTATTGGTAACACTTTTCTTAATAACAAATACGATAAAAATAACCATTTTTTCAAGAAAAAGAGAAATAGAAATAATGAGGTTAGTAGGAGCTTCTAACTTTTCAATTAAGCAGCCGTTTGTTATTGAAGGATTGTGTTTAGGCTTTTTAGGATCATTGATACCGGTTGGTGTAACATTATATGGTTACTCAGCTTTATATGAACATTTTGGTGGACAGTTATTTTCGCCGTTTATTAAGCTGGTTGAAGCAGAACCATTTATATACGTTGTATCAATTGTATTAATTGGTTTGGGTATTGTTGTTGGTATGTTTGGAAGCTATAGAGCGGTAAGAAAGTATTTGAAGATATAATGAAAAAGAAGATAACATTATTTATTTTAATAACTATAGCGTTAGTTATGCCATTAATGGGGGTTAAAGCCCAAACGCTAGGAGAATTAGAAAAAGAATTAAATAAGAAACAACAAGAATTAAACGAAAACCAACAACAACAAAATCAAAACCAAACAGAAATAAATAATACTCAGCAAAAAATAAATAACATATATTCACAAATGGCAAATATTACTACTGAGATAGATAACAAAACAAAAGAAAGTGAACAGCTAGAAAAAGACATCGTAGAAAAAAACAAGCAAATAGAGGATTTAATGAGATATTATCAAGTTTCAACCAGTGGCTCATCAATGTTAGAATACATTATGGGAGCTGAATCAATAACTGATTTAATATATCGTTTATCAATAACAGAACAAATTTCAAATTATAATAAAAAATCCATAAAACAAATGAACGAAATGATAAAAGAAAACGAAAAGATTAAAGAGGATTTAGATAATAAAAAGAAAGAATTATCAAAGTTACAAACCGATCTTTCAGTTCAGCTTGCAGAATTAAATAAAACCAAATCAAGCCTTAGTGAAGAAGGACATTCTTTATCAGAATCAATAAAAGAAATGAAAAATACTTTAGCAGATTTTAAAAAGTTGGGTTGTAAATCAAATGAAACGTTGACTCAGTGTGCAAATAGGGTTCAAGTTATACCTTCAGGTTCTACGTTTTATAGACCAACGGCAACTGGACGCATAACCAGTAACTTTGGATATAGGCCTTCATTTGGTTCATACCATTATGCGGTTGATATAGGAGTGGGAATTGGAACTCCGGTTTACTCAGTAGCGTCTGGAACGGTTATGAAAGTGATATATAGTAATAAAGGCGGTGGTAATCAAATAATTGTACACCACAAAGTAAACGGAAAGTATTATACTTCTTATTATTGTCATTTATCAGCGATAAACGTAAAAAAAGGAGATGTAGTAACTAAAAATACGGTAATTGGTAAATCAGGTAATACTGGTAATTCAACCGGACCTCACTTGCATCTTGGTATAGCAACCGGAAGATGGTATGTAGATTATTATAATTATTATGGTTCTAATAGCTTCGGTAGTCACGCAATCAATCCAAGGGATGTAATTATATTCCCATCAGGATCAAAAAGTTGGTCAAATAGATAATTTATTAATTTAATGGAGAGTGTATGAAAAATAAAAATATTTATGGATTTACTTTGATAGAGCTTTTAGCAGTAATTGTGGTTTTAGCAATTATAATGGTTATTGCAACTCAACAAGTAAATAAAGCAATAAAAAAATCTGAAAAGTCAGCGTTTGAAACAACCGCTAAAAGCATTGTTAAAGCGGTTGAATTAGAAATGGTATCAATGCCAGAAAAATATGACAACTTACCAAAAGTGGTTGATGTAAAAGATTTGGATATAGATAATAAAGAAGAAGTTTCAGGGACGGTAACCGTTAAAGAAGAAGCAGATGGAAGTTATTCATATTATCTTGACATTAGTAATGATAAGTATGCGATATCAGGAACCAAAATAACCGCAGAAGAAAAATCAAAGGTGCCGACATTAACCTTAAAAGGTGAAAATGGGGTTATAGATAATGCTAATGGATTAATATATTCGATAGATAATAAATTATACTATTCAGATTTTTCTTCTTATTTTAAAGTATCAAATGGTTCACTTAGTTTTGAAAAAAATAAAAATGGTATTTATGCTACCGGAAGTAAGATTATTTTAAAAGATTCAACTGGTGAAATATATAAAGAATATCAATTTGTTGGCTTTGGAGATGTAAATGGAGATGGAGTAATTGATTCCTTTGATACTTCAGCAGTTGAGTTACAAGCTTCTGGGGCAAATAAACTAAGTAGTGCATATTTAAAATCAGCAGACGTGAATTTTGACGGTATAGTTAATGACCTTGATTGTGGAATAGTTAAAAATGCTGGTGTTGGATTATGCTCTATTAATCAAATAACAAGAGAAAACAACTGTAATTAAACATAAGTAGCATACTTATGTTTTTTTATTATGTATGATATAATAAAACAATAATAAAATTATAAAGGTGATATTATGTTTGATTTAGTATCTAATTTTAAACCGTCTGGTGATCAACCAGAAGCTATAGAAAAGCTGGCTGAAGGAATTGAAGAAAAGAAAAAATATCAGGTTTTGTTAGGCGCCACCGGAACCGGAAAAACGTTTACGATTGCAAATGTTATTAAAAAAGTTAATAAACCTACCCTTGTTTTAGCTCATAATAAAACGCTTGCGGGGCAACTTTATAGTGAACTAAAAGAACTATTTCCTAATAATCATGTATGTTACTTTGTATCTTATTATGATAACCTATTGAAATCATTATTATTTAGTGTTATCAAATAACGTTGAAATACTTAATTAAACTTAAATAACACTAATAGTTAAAAAAGAAATTTATGGCCGACAGGCGTATTTATTCGTATCCAGTTATTAGATATGTTTGTTAATTAATTAAAATATTTATATGATACCGGCTATGTATAAAACGTATCCAGGTGTTTAAATTATATTTCCAATAACATGTAATTTTTTATATGTTTTTTCTTTTCCAAAAAGATTGAAAAGAGGTATGAGATGTATATATGTTTGAGGGTAATTCAAGAGATAAATTCAAACAAAAGAAATACTCTATAAACAGTAAGTATATATATGGTTATGCTATTCCTAATTATTAAAAAACATAAAAAAGTTTTGAAAAAATCAACCACAATAAAGCGATATTTATGAATAAAGATTTTATGAAGTATGATTCTGATAGTAAATTTGATATAATAATATTTAGTTATGTATTGCATCATATGGCTGATCCCATTGAATCTTTAAGGAAAGCTAAAAATTTATTGTCTAGTGATGGTAGAATTTTATTTTCAGTACCAGGAAATAATTATTTAAAAGAAACATTTATGGATGACGAATTGAATGGAAGGTATAGTATAGAACAGACGGACGAAATAGTAAGCGAGGCTGGACTTTATGCAATGTCTGCTTCTAGAAATAATTTTTTAATGACGTTTAATACTTATGAAATGTATTTGAATTATTTGAAAAGTATAGGTACTTATCAAAAAATCCTTAATTATTCGGATGAGGATTGGAGCTTAGAATTTAATGATGTTGTAATGAAACGCTTTAATGATAGTAAATTTATAACTGGTGAATATTTGACGTATAACTGTGTTGATAAAAATAAAATTTTAAACAGGTGGTAAATATGATTATATATAGTAAGAATATAAAAGAGTTTAACAGAGACATTAGTTTTGGAATATCTAAAATCTTAAATGATTTGATAAAGAAAAAAATGTTTAAATTCTCTGGAAAATCAGAGATTGAATCATGGAATTCCTCATTAAACTATTTTTCAAAAATTCTTAATGAATGTAATTTAGATGAAAATTGTGCTATTACACTTGAATATAACTTGCCAATGACTTCTAATCGGATTGACTTGATATTATCAGGCTATGATAAAAACAATAAGGAAAAATTAATTGTTTTTGAATTGAAACAATGGGAAAAAGTGAATGATGTTCCTAGTAGTGATTATTTAGTTGAGACATTTATTAACGGCGGATTAAGACAGGTTTTGCATCCGGGTTATCAGGTATGGTCGTATGGACAATTGTTAAAAGATTTTAATACTTATATTCAGGATAATGAAATATCTGTTTCTCTAGCGGTTTTATTGCACAATTATGATTTGGAAAAAAATGATGTTTTGTTGAATGAAAAGTTTGACACGTTTAATAAAGAAGTTGAGATTTTCGGAAAAAATAATGAAACAGAATTAAAAAAATATATTGAGGGTAATTTATCAAAAGGAGATAATGGAGTTATTATAAGTAACATCGATAATTCTACTATGACTCCATCTCCTAAATTACAAGAAAAAATTAATAGTTTAATAGTTAATAATGATTATTTTACGCTGATCGATGAACAAATGGAGGCTTTTAGTAAAATAGTATTGGCAGAAGAAAGCGAAGAAAAAAGTACTATTATTGTCAAAGGAAATCCTGGAACCGGAAAATCTGTAATTGCTATTAATTTATTGAATTATTTTATTAATAAAAGAAAATTATGCCAATATGTTTCTAGAAATACTGCTCCGCGTGTAATATATTCATTTAAGTTAAAGGGAAATATGAAAAAAAGTAGTATTGATAATCTGTTTAAATCGTCAGGGAGCTATACCGAAACAGATAAAAATATTTTTGATGTTTTACTTGTTGATGAGGCACATTGTTTGACTGAAAAATCCGGTTTGTTTAATAATTATGGCGAAAACCAAATTAAAGAGATTATAAATTCTTCAAAGACTTCTGTTTTCTTTATAGATGAAAATCAAAGAGTTCATTTTAATGATATTGGAACAATAGAAAATATTAAAAAATTTTCTCAAGATTTAAATTCGAAAGTTCATATTCTAAATCTTGAATCTCAATTCAGGTGCAATAATTCTAATGATTATATCAATTTTGTTGATTATCTTTTGGGAATAAATGATTTGTATAATGGTGCAAATATTAATTATGATTTAAAAATTATTGATAGTCCTCAAGAACTTGTTAGATTAATAAAAGAAAAAAATAAAACTGATTTATCGAGAGTCGTAGCTGGATATTGTTGGAATTGGAATAAAAAGGAAATCAATAATCCTGATTTTCATGATATTGTTATAAAAGACTTTGAGATGAGTTGGAATTTAGGTCAAGGTCAAACATTCGCAATTGATGATTCAATAAATGAAGCGGGATGTATTCATTCTGTACAAGGGTTAGAGTTTGATTATGTAGGAGTAATAATAGGAAGTGATTTGAAATATCGCGATGGGAAAGTAGTAAGTGATTTTTTTGGTCACGGATCAGCTGATCCGTCATTTAAGGGTATAAAAAAGTTATATAAGCAAAATTATAAAAAGGCTGATAATATTGCTGACACTTTAATTAAAAATACGTATAGAGTTTTGTTGACTAGAGGTATCAAAGGTTGCTATATATACTGTGATGACGAGCCGTTAAGAGAACATTTGAAAAATGAAATAATTAAAGTTATTAAGTAAACATAGTTAATTTTGTCATGTTTTTATGTTAAAATGTACATGAGTTGATTAAACTTGAAAAAGATGAACGTAATAGTAGTTTTTAACAAAGATTTGAGTAAAACTTTGATGTGTAAAAGAACAAAAGAACCATATAAAGGTATGTATAATTTGGTTGGTGGAAAAATAGAGGTTCCTGACGATGGCCTAAATGAGGCTTATAGAGAGTTGGAAGAAGAAACTAATATTCATAAAAGTGATATTGATTTAACTTACTTTATGGACATTGTTTATGTTAAATGGAATAAAGAATTAGAAGTATATTATGGAATATTGAATAAGGATGTCCAGTTGGTTGAAGAGGTTAATAAATTAGAATGGGTGAGTGCTAGTGATGACTTCTTTGATATGAGCAAATATGCGGGGGAAGGAAATATAGGCCATATATTAGAGGAAATAAAAATTGATTTAAATAAAAAATAAAAAAGTAAGCCTTGTGATTTTTACGAGTTTTGAGAGCACAAGAAAATCTGTATAAATGGTATCTATCCATGATTGGAAGTAAGTTAAACAACTTGATTCTATTATATATATTAAACTTTGATGTTAAATCATACGATTTGTCTACCGGAAAAATAATAGATCACAATAGTTCGTCATTATTTAATGGTACTCCAGGAAGAATGAATAGAGTTTTAGGATTTTGTAATGGTTTTATTTATTATCAATATACTTATGTTGCAGATGAATTTTATGCAAGAATAAGTTTAGATTTATCAACGGTTAAATATATAGAAGAAAAAGATGTTCCAAAAGAATTATATTATTAAATAAATATTAAGTGAGGTTAAGTATGAAAAGAATATTATTAATTTTTATTTTAACTGTTTGTGTTTGTGGCTGTATTTTTGATAAGAGTAATAATGAATATGAAAATTTTGAACATTATGATTTGAATGATAGAGATACAAAAACTATGAGTTATCAAATTGTAAATGATAAGACAAAACAAGAAGAAACTTATGTGGTTACTGATATTACTCCAGAAGGTAGTGAAGTAGCGATAAATGGGTTGTTTTATAAAGTTTCTGATAATGATTATATTAAACTTGATGAGTTTGACTCTTCAGGTCCAGACGATTATAAATTTGAAGATCAAAATTATTTTTCTGTAGATAAGTTATATATTACTAGATTATTCGGTTCAGTTGTGTATGAGTATACATTAGATGGAGGTAATACAAAGAAAAAAGATTTGTCAGAAAAAGTTGTAATGTATGGTACAAAGATTAAAGATGTAAAAAATGGTTATGTCTATTTTGAAGGGCAAACAGCTTTTCGTGGTAATCAATTATATATGAGATGTTCTCTAAAAACTTCTGAATGTGAAGAATGTTCTGTTAATGAATGAATATTATCATAATTAATATATAAGAAAAATGCAATTTGATATTTTGCATTTTTTTTGAGGTGAAATTATTATTTTAACGACAAGATAAAAGTTGGATACGAATTTGATTGCGAAGAGATATATAAAAACAGCCTAAAAATCGTCTAAATCAAAATTAGTAAACCTTGTTGATTCCTTATAAAATAAGTGTTAGAATAGATTAATAAGGTTTATTTCATGTTAATTAGTGTTATTTATTAAATTTGTGGCCGAGAGGCGTATTTTAGTGTTTTCGGCACGTATCAGCCAAACTTCAAAATTTTGAAAATACGAATTTTTGAGGTTGATAGTAATCATAGTAAGGAGGACAAAATGTTTGATTTAGTGTCTAAATTTAAACCATCAGGCGATCAGCCAGAAGCAATAAAAGAGCTTTCTGATGGGATAAAAGATGGTAAGAAATACCAGGTTTTACTAGGGGCAACGGGTACTGGTAAAACATTTACAATAGCAAACGTAATTAAAGAAGTAAACAAGCCTACACTAGTTTTAGCACACAACAAAACGCTAGCGGGCCAGTTGTACTCAGAGCTAAAGGAAATCTTTCCAAACAATCACGTTTGTTACTTTGTTTCGTACTACGATTATTATCAGCCTGAAGCATACGTTCCTTCAAGTGATACTTACATTGAAAAAGACTCATCTATAAATGATGAAATAGATGAATTAAGACACTTTGCTACAAGTTCTTTGATAAACTACAAAGATGTAATAGTAGTGGCATCTGTTTCCTGTATATACGGAATTGGTGATAAAGAAGAATATGAACACCAGATGCTTACTTTAGAGGTTGGCCAAACAATAGATAGAAACAATATACTAAGTAAATTAGTGGATATGATGTATGAAAGAAATAATATTGACTTAGCGAGAGGAACTTTTAGAGCAAAAGGTGACGTGATCGAGGTTATTCCGGTTTATGAAAAAAGTCATGGCATAAGAATAGAATTGTTTGGAGATGAAATAGATAGAATTTCTTTATTTGATGTATTAACGGGTGTTGTTATAAATGATAAAAAAATAATATCAATCATGCCGGCCTCTCATTTCGTAACCAGTGAAGAAAAATTAAAGAAAGCTATTATTAATATAAAAGAAGAATTGGATGATAGATTAAAATATTTTAGGGAAAATGGAAAACTATTAGAAGCTGAACGCCTGGAAGGAAGGTGTAAGTATGACTTGGAAATGCTTGCAGAAACTGGTTTTTGCTCTGGGGTTGAAAATTATTCAAGACATTTAGCGTTAAAACCAGAAGGAGCCACTCCTACTTGTCTTTTAGATTTCTTCCCTAAAGATTATCTTATGGTTATAGATGAATCACACGTAACGTTACCTCAGGTAAAAGCAATGTATAATGGAGACCGAAACAGAAAACAGATGCTTGTTGATTATGGGTTTAGGTTACCAAGTGCTTTAGATAATAGACCTTTGAGGTACGAGGAGTTTGAGAAAAAAATAAATCAAGTAATATACGTTTCTGCAACACCAGGAGACGAAGAATTGCAAAAGGTAAACAATGAGGTTATTGAACAGATAATAAGGCCAACTGGATTATTAGATCCTTTAATTGAGGTTAGAAAGTCCAATAATCAAATTGATGATTTAATAGAAGAAATTCAAAAACAAATAAAAAAAGGTGATAGGACTTTAGTTACTACTTTAACGATTCGCATGGCAGAAGAATTAACTTCTTACTTAAAAGATTTAAACATTAAAGTTGCTTATTTACATAGTGAGGTAAAAACTTTAGAACGACTTAGAATTATACATGATTTAAGAACTGGAAAATATGATGTTCTGGTTGGAATTAATTTGCTCCGTGAGGGACTTGATATCCCTGAGGTTAGCTTAGTGGCTATTTTAGATGCCGATAAACAAGGCTTCTTAAGAAGTCATAGAAGTCTTATTCAAACCATCGGAAGGTGTGCAAGGAACTCTGATGGTAGGGTTATAATGTATGGTGATATAATAAGTGATGCCATGAAAACCGCAATTGAAGAAACACAAAGAAGACGTGCGATTCAAGTTAAATATAATAAGGAACATAATATCGTTCCTAAAACAATAAAAAAGAAAATAATGGATGTTGTAAGTATAAACGATGATGATTCTTCTGCTAATAAAAAACGCCCAAAACGTGAAGAAATTAACAATGATAAATTAATTAAACAGCTGGAAGAAGAAATGCAAAAAGCTGCTAAAGAATTGGATTTTGAGCGCGCTATGGAACTTCGTGACATCATATTCGAGATGAAGGTTAATTAGATTATTTTAAAAAAGGTTTTGAAGACAAAACCTTTTTATAATATACAAGTTTTTATGATTTTATTGAGTTTTATTTAATAATGTGTTAGTATATTTAATCACTAAGGAATGAAGTATTATGAATATCACAAGGAATGACGTTGATAATGATTTTATGCAATTAAAAGGATTAATGAAAGTTGGAAATGATTCGACTCCATCATACTTTTCCACTTACGATAATATTTATCTATTTACTAATGATAGGCTAAAAGATATTTTTGAACCGTTAGATGTTACTCAAGGTATTCTTACGGTGACTGGCTCGGGTGATCAAGCTTTAATGGCAATTTTAAAAGGTGCTAAAAACGTTAAGATGTTTGATATTAATAAATTAGCAAAATATTTTGCATTGTTTAAATTTTCCGCGGTATCATGCTTATCGTATGATGAATTTATAAAGCTATATAAAATTAATAAACCCTTTTCTAATTATGTAGCAGGTGGTTTTTTAACAAACGTAGATACGTATTTATACGAAAAAGTATGTTCTAATTTAGAAAATACTGTTGCACTTTTTTTTGAGTTGCTTTTTGATGTTATGATTAACGCTACTATTTGTGAAAAATTTAATTTAATAAACGTCAAACATTATCCAAAATTATCAGGTTATTTAACACGTAAAAACTATGAGAAATTACAAGAAAATATGAAAAAATTGACTTCGGTAGATTTTGTTGACTGTAATATCTTTGATTTAAACAAAAATCTTGGAGATGAAAAATATTCTGCAATGGTGTTTTCTAATATAAGTAGTTATTTTAGTAAATGCGAATTAGAAAAATTTTTAAAATTATTAAAACAGTTAGAGCTAAAGCTTACTTGCAGGGGTTTGATTCAGGCGGGTTACGGTGTAAAAAAACGTAATAATAATGATTTTAACATAGGAAAAAGAGGCCTTGATACTAGGTTTGTTGATGCTAATAAAAGCTGCTTTTTTGAGAAACAATCGCATGGTATGACAATTACTTACTATAAACCTAACAAAAGAAAATAAAAGTTATTAAATTACTTTTTTGTGTTAGAATTATTATTAGAAAAGGTGATGTATATGGATAAGATTATAGTAAAAGGTGCTAGGGAAAACAATTTAAAAAATATAAATATAGAAATACCTAAAAATAAATTAACGGTTATGACTGGAGTATCAGGAAGTGGAAAATCATCGCTTGCTTTTGATACGATATATGCTGAAGGCCAAAGAAGATACGTTGAGAGTTTGTCAGCTTATGCAAGGCAATTTTTAGGTGGTACAACAAAACCAGACGTTGATTCGATAGAAGGCCTTAGTCCATCTATTTCGATAGATCAAAAAACGACTAATAATAACCCAAGGTCAACGGTTGGTACCGTAACTGAAATATATGATTACTTAAGACTTTTGTACGCTCGTATTGGCGTGCCTTATTGCCCTAATCACAATATTCCTATAGTTAGTCAATCAATAGAGGAAATGACAACCCAAATAATGAATGAAGCCGATGGTACAAAATTAATAATTATGTCTCCGGTAGTTTATGGGCAAAAAGGAACGTTTAAGGATTTGATGGATAATTTAAGGAAAGATGGTTACGTAAGGATAAAAATAGATGATGAAGTAAAAGATCTAAGTGAAGAAATTAACTTAGATAAAAATAAAAAACATAATATTTTAGTAGTAATAGATAG
Organism: uncultured Bacilli bacterium; assembly: GCA_944329425.1. Classification (GTDB taxonomy): domain Bacteria; phylum Bacillota_I; class Bacilli_A; order RF39; family UBA660; genus Aphodocola. Next base: position 74,914 of record CALVIG010000004.1, on the reverse strand, counting down.
AATAATAAAGAAAGAAGAATCAAGAAGCAGAATTTATGAGGCTATAGAAGTTGCTTGTAAATTGTCTAAAGGTAAAGCTGTAGTAGAAATTCCAGGTAGCAAAGAAATCGTTATGAGTGAGTCTTTTGCGTGTCCTCATTGTGATTTTTCTTTAGAAGAATTAGAACCTAGAATGTTCTCTTTTAATGCCCCTTATGGCTCATGTCCAGATTGTAAAGGATTAGGTTTTAAGCAAAAAATAAGCGAAGATTTAATAATTCCAGATAAAGAAAAAACTCTTGCAAGAGGCGGTATAGAACCACTAGCAGGCATGGATGATCAAAATATTTATATAAAAAAACTAGAAATTGTTTGTGATAAATATAACATAGACATGAATAAAAAAATGAAGGATTTTACGAAAAAAGAGTTAGATATAATTCTTAGAGGTACCAAGGAACCTATTGAGTTTAAGTTTAAAACAAGAAGTGGTAACCAGATGAATAGTTATGAGCCTTATGAAGGAGTTTTAAATAACCTTGAAAGACGTTATTTTGAAACTAATAGTGAATTTATAAGAGAATGGCTTGGAAAATACATGGTGGAACTTACTTGCCCTATTTGTCATGGAAAAAGGCTTAAACCAAGCGTTCTATCCGTGTTAATTAACAAAAAGAACATCATTGATTTAACTGATATGAACATAGATAAATTATATGACTTCTTTGATAAACTAAAATTAACTAAGGAAAAAGAAGAAATAGCTAGACTTTTAATTAAAGAGATAAAATCAAGGTTAGAATTTTTGCATAACGTTGGTCTTGGGTATTTAACCTTATCCAGAAGTGCTGGAACATTATCTGGAGGAGAGGCTCAAAGAATAAGACTTGCAACGCAAATAGGTTCTCAATTAACAGGGGTTTTATACGTTCTTGACGAACCAAGCATTGGGCTTCATCAAAGAGATAACCAAAGATTAATAGATTCTTTAATAAAGATGAGGGATTTAGGTAATACCCTTATAGTAGTTGAACATGATACGGATACTATGCTTCAGGCGGATTACTTAGTTGATGTTGGGCCGGGAGCTGGAGACCATGGAGGAGAAATAGTAGCATGTGGAACACCAAGTGAAGTTATGCAAAATACTAACAGTATAACTGGAGACTATTTAAGCGGAAGAAAACGAATAGAAGTTCCTAAAAAAAGAAGAAAAGGGAATGGCAAATATATTGAGATAAAGGGAGCCAAGGAAAATAATTTAAAAAACATAAACGTTAAGTTTCCTCTTGGTAAATTTATTGTTGTAACGGGTGTATCAGGTAGTGGTAAATCAAGTTTAGTTAATCAAATACTTTATAAAGCACTGGCATTAAACGTTTATGGATCTAAAGTTGTACCAGGAAAACATAAAAGTATAAAAGGATTGGAAAACGTTGATAAAGTAATAGACATAACTCAAGATCCGATAGGAAGAACTCCTAGAAGTAATCCAGCAACTTATGTAGGTGTGTTTGATGATATTAGGGATGTTTTTGCACAAACAAAGGAAGCTAAAATAAGGGGATATGATAAAGGAAGGTTTTCTTTTAACGTAAAAGGAGGAAGATGCGAAGCTTGTTGGGGTGATGGAGTAAAAAAAATATCCATGAACTTTTTACCAGATGTATATGTACCATGTGAGGTTTGTGGTGGCACCAGATTTAATAAAGAAACGTTAGAGGTAAAATACAAAGGAAAAACAATATACGATGTATTACAAATGAGGGTAGAAGAAGCTGTTACTTTCTTTGAAAACCATCCAAAAATAAAACGAAAGTTACAAGTTTTAATTGACGTTGGGCTTGGCTATATTAAACTTGGTCAAAGTGCTCCTACTTTATCTGGAGGCGAGGCTTCAAGGGTTAAGCTAGCTAAAGAATTACAAAAAAAGCCAACGGGTAAAAGCATCTTTATTCTAGATGAACCAACAACTGGACTTCATAGTGATGACATAAAAAAATTACTTGTAATATTAAATAGAATAGTTGATAATGGCGACACGGTAATAGTTATTGAACATAATTTAGACGTTATAAAAGTTGCGGATCATATAATTGATTTAGGCCCTGAAGGCGGAGATGAAGGTGGAACCATAGTTTGTGAGGGAACACCAGAACAAATTGCTAAGTGTAAACCTTCATATACTGGAGCGTATTTAAAAGAAATATTAAAAATAAATTAAAGGGTTTTTAATAAATAAAAAATAAAAATAAAATAGAGATAAAAATAATATCTCTATTTTAATTTTTTATGATTAATTTATTATTTTTACATTAACTTTTATAACTTTATAAATGCTAAAATAACTTTGAAAGGAGCTGTTATCGTGAAGATACAACCATTAAATATTTCGTGGTCAAAGACGAAAAAGAATGTTGAACAAATAATATCAACGTATGTTTATTATAACTTATCCGTGGATAACAGTTCTACGAGTTTTGTTAATGATACGTTTACTTTTTCTTCATTAGACATTAACGGCATTGATAATAAGTATACTAAAATAGATACGGTCGAACAAAAAAGAAGGATTGATTTTGTAAATTATTTTAGGTTTTCATTTAATAAACTAACTACGGATGAAAAAAAGATAATTTATTGGACTTACCTTGATAAAGAAAATAATTATGATGATAGATATATTGCAAATAATTTAGGTTTTTCATTAGGATATTATTACATTAAAAAGAAGGAAACAATAATAAGGTTTGCATACTGTTTGGGCGCCGAGGAGTTTAATGATAAAAAGTGTTAAAAGTATGCTAAGATAATCGTAAGAGGATGATAAAATGGCAATTAAAATAGTAAAAGCAGATCGAAAAACAGCTTTAGTTGCAAATGAACTGTTAACAAAGTTAATAAAAGATGAAAAAAAATACGATGATAATATAAATGAATATTGCGTTGTTAAATCATTATACGAAAAATTTTATAATGAACAATCAGTGTGTCTTTTAATTGCAAAGCAAGAAAATACTGTGGTTGGGTACGTATATGGTTATGTTCAGGATAATGGAGATACAAAAAAAGATGTTGTTTGCGTACTTGACGCACTATACGTATTAGAAGAACATAGAAAAAAAGGTATTGGTAGTCAACTAGTATTTGAGTTTAAAAAATGGGCTAAACTTAAAAATGCAAAGTATATGGAACTTAAAGTATGTGATCAAAATAAAAACGCATTAAAACTTTATAATTTTTTTGGTTTCAAAGTTAATAAACTTATTATGAGCTGTACACTTGATTAATAAAATAATATTATTTTATTAAATTTAAAGTAGATAAATATAACGCGCAAGTTTTCTTATAACTAGTAATAAATAATTTGACAAAAAAGCATGATTAAATTAGCAAGGTTATGATATAATTATACTGGTGATAATATGAAAGTAATCGTGGTTAATGATAATAAAAAGAAAAAAGTTAATGGTCAAAATATTGAGTATCGTTTGAATTTATTTTTAGAATGGTTAATATATATGTTTGGTTATGCCTTAGTATTATTAATAACTTCAAATTTATTTAGGTCATTATACGTAGAAAATTTTTGGTATGGTATTTTAGCAGCAATTATAATATACGTTCTTAATAAAACAATAAAACCAATATTGGTTACTTTAACATTACCTCTTATTGGAATGTCTTTGGGATTATTTTATTTTGTTATAAACGTATTTATTTTATTATTAGTAAACGTAATTTTAGGTAAGCACTTTTATTTGACGGGTTTTCTTTCGCCTTTTGTGGTCTCAATATTCATAAGTTTCATGAACGTTCTTATGGAAAACATTATTATAAAACCATTAATAGAAAGGTGTAAAAGATAATATGAGTAAAATAGCTATAAACATAGGTCCAGTTTCAATAACTTGGTATTCAATTTGTATACTTACTGGTATAATTTTGGCAGGTATAGTAATTAATAAAGAGGCAAAGAAAAATAACATTTCTAGTGCTTTTGTAACTAATTTAGTTTTTTGGTGTGTGGTTTTTGGTATACTAGGCGCAAGAATATATTATGTATTATTTAATTTGGATTATTATAGTGCCGCTCCAATAGAAATAATAAAGGTATGGAATGGAGGCCTTGCAATTCATGGTGGTATAATTGCGGGGGTAATAACGTTAATAATTTATTGCAAAAAATACGGTGTTAACGTTCTTAAAATGATTGATATAGCAGCTCCAGGACTTATATTAGCACAAGCTATTGGTAGATGGGGAAATTTCTTTAACGCGGAAGCACATGGTGGTGCCGTATCGAGAGCTTTTTTAGAAGGTTTACACCTACCGGAATTTATCATTAACGGGATGCACATAAATGGTAATTATTATCATCCTACGTTTTTATATGAATCTATTTTGTGTCTGATAGGGTTCTTTGTGTTAATTGGGGTTAGAAGTTTAAAAAACACTAAATTGGGCGCGACTACGTCAATATATCTTATTTGGTATGGCTTAGTAAGGTTTTTTGTTGAGTCTTTACGAACCGATAGTTTAATGTTAGGAAATATAAAAATGGCACAATTAATATCTGTTTTTATGGTTATATTAGGAATAATAATGTTTATAATTACTAAAATTAAGTGTAATAATTATAACGAAGAAAAGGCGGCTAAAAATGAAATCAAATACTAAATATGATGTTATCATAATAGGCGCAGGCCCAGCTGGAATTTCAGCTAGTATTTATCTTAAAAGAGCTAATGTTAATTGTTTATTACTTGAATCAGAGGCTCCGGGAGGGCTTTTAAATAAGATTCATAAAATTGAAAATTATCCTGGTTTTACTGATGATACTGGTTCGATTCTGGCTTTTAGAATGTACAGCCAAGTAGAAAGCCTTGGAATAGATTTAAAGATTGAAAAGGTTATAAACATAAAAAGTACCAATGGTTCATATGAGGTATTTACTAAAAATAACGTTTTTGTTTCTAAATACATTATTATAGCTACCGGAAGAACTCCAAAAAAGTTAGAAGTTAAAAACTCAGAAAAATATGAGGGTAAAGGTATTTCTTACTGCGCTGTTTGTGATGGGGCATTATATAGAAATAAAGATATTGCTATAGTAGGCGGAGGTAACACTGCTATCGATACTGCTAATTATATGAGTAATATTGCAAATAAAATATACATAATTAATAGATCAAGCAATTTAAGGGCAGATCAAAAAGGCCAAGAAGAAATAAAAAAGCTCGAAAACGTAAACGTCTTATACAATACTAAGCTAAAAGATATTATTGGAGATGATACTGGTGTTCAAGGTGTTGTACTGGAAGATGGGACTGAAATTAATCTAAGCGGAATTTTTGTTTGTATTGGTCAAACAAATAATTCGGCGTTTTATCAAAACTTAAATTTAAAAACCGATAACAGGGGAATAGTGGTTGACAAAGATTTAAAAACCACCGCTAATAACGTGTATGCGTGCGGTGATTCTATTAGTAAAGATTTATATCAAGTTGTTACTGCAACAAGTGAGGGTGCAATGGTTGCAAGTAATATAATTAAGTTAGTAAGAAGCAAGTAAGCTTCTTTTTAAATATAATAAAAACACCTGGATATGTTGAAAAAGAAAACGTTATTTGATATAATGATTATAATAATAAAGAAGGTGATTGGTAATATGACGTTTTCTAGTAAAATAAAAAAAGAAATAAGTACAACTGAATGTACGCGTGCTGAATACTTATCCGAGTTATCTGGTATTATTAGAACAAATGCTGAAATCAAAATATATAATATAAAAATTCAAACAGAAAATAAATTTGTGGCAAACAGAATTTTTGGATTATTTAAAATTCTTTATGACATAAATTTGAATATTACTCTTAGAAAAAACTATAATTTTAAGAAAAACGAAATTTACGTATTAGAATTAAAAAAAGATACTTTAAAAGTACTAAGAGACCTTGGAATCATAAACGAAAAAAATCAACTTCTTAGAATACCTAGTGAGTCTTTATTATCTGATGAGGAACTAAAAAGAGCTTATTTAAGAGGCGTTTTTTTGGTTAGTGGTAGTTTGAATGATCCAAAAACTTCAAGGTATCATTTGGAATTTTTAATCGGTGATACTGAATATTCTAAATTTTTAAACAATTTACTTAATGATAATGGACTTAATAGTAAAATACTTCACCGAAAAAAGGGTTATATGATATACGTTAAAGAAGCAGAAAAAATAAGTGACTTTTTAAGACTTATTAGGGCTTATAACGGAGTTATGTATTATGAGGAGATAAGGGTTTTTCGCGAAAAGATAAACATGACTAACAGACTTAATAATTGTGAACAGGCTAACGTTGAAAAAACCATGGCAACATCAAACAAACTTATAAACGACATTAACCTTATAAAAGAAAATGATATGTTTGATTTACTTGATGATAAAATAAAAGAAAGTGCTGTTTATAGAGAAAAGTATCCGGAATCATCATTATTGGAATTAAGTAATATTATGACGATTGAGACTGGTAGTAAGATAAGTAAATCATGCTTAAATCATAGATTTAGAAAAATAAAACAATTAGCTGATAACATAAGAAAAAGAAATTAAGTTAATTAAGTCTTTAAAAAAAAGTTTTTTTTTGATAGAATATAGATGTTAAAATAATAATACACGAGTAGTGAGGGGAAGTGTAATAATGGGCAAAGTAATTGCTTTAGTAAATCAAAAAGGCGGCGTTGGAAAAACAACAACAAGTATTAATTTATCTGCATCTTTGGGCGTGCAAAATAAAAAAGTTTTGCTCATTGACTTGGATCCTCAAGGTAATGCATCAACGGGAGTTGGAATTAATAAAGGCGACGTGGATAAGAGTATTTATGATTTACTTCTTGGTAGATGTAATGCAAATCAAGCTATAATACGAACTAATTTTAAAAATTTAAGTATTATACCAGCTACGATAAATTTAGCGGGAGCAGATATAGAACTTATAGAAAAAAGTAAGCAGAATCCTGAGTTTCAAAAGAATATGCAGCTTAAAATAGCTTTGTCACCAATCATAAATGATTATGATTTTATAATAATCGATTGTCCACCATCTCTTGGACTTTTAACAACAAACGCCCTAACGGCGGCTAATTCGGTTTTAATACCCGTACAATGTGAATTTTTTGCATTAGAAGGAATAATGCAATTACTAAATTCAATAATGTTGGCACAAAAAAAACTTAATCCAGGTTTAGAAATAGAAGGAGTACTACTTACGATGTTAGACTCTAGAACAAATTTGGGTTTAGAAGTTGTTGAAGAAATAAGGGGGTTTTTTAAAGAAAGAGTATATAACACGCTTATTCCAAGATTAATAAGGTTAACTGAAGCGCCATCACATGGCAAACCAATAATAGCATATGATCCAATGAGTCGTGGAACGGAGGCATACCTTAATTTAGCTAAGGAGGTAATTGAACATAATGAAAGAAGAGAACAATAAAAGAAGAGCGTTAGGGATGGGCTTAGAACAGTTATTTAATTCAGAAATGCTTGATTTTGATAAGGTAGAAAAACAAATAGTTGATACTACGCCTAAAGATGAAATCATCCAGGTAAACATAAGTGATTTGATGAGTAACCCATATCAGCCAAGAAAAATATTTGATGATTCTGCATTACAAGAATTAGCTGAGTCAATAAAAGAACATGGCGTTTTTCAACCGATAATTGTTAAAAAAAGTGTTAAAGGATATAACATAATAGCGGGTGAAAGAAGAGTTAAGGCCTCTCAAATTGCAGGTCTAACTACTATTCCAGCAATTGTAAGAGATTTCACTGATGATGAAATGATGCAAGTTGCTTTATTAGAAAATTTACAAAGGGAAGATTTAACTGCTATAGAAGAAGCGAAGGCTTACAAATCAATAATAGAAGCTATGCGTTTAACGCAAGATGAACTTGCAAAAAGGCTAGGAAAATCAAGGAGCCATATTACTAATATGCTTGGTTTACTTAGATTGCCATTATCAGTTCAAAATGAAGTTTTACACAATAAAATTTCCATGGGTCATGCAAGGGTATTAAGTAAACTTCAAGATCCAGCTCAAATAATGGAATTATCTGATAAAATCATAAAAGAAAACCTAAGCGTAAGGGAGCTTGAAAATTTAGCGGAGTCTAATTCATTTTTGAGGGCTATCCCCGTTAAAAAAGCACCAAAAAGTAAAGAGTATAAGTATGTTGAAAACGCTATGAAGGAAAAATTAGGAACTAAGGTTTCTATTTCGGATAATAAAATAAAAATTTCTTTTTCTACTAAAGAAGATCTTAATAGAATATTAGAAATTTTAAATATAGAGGTAGAATAGAGGGATTATCATGAAATTATTTGGTATTATCATTCCAAAAGAAGTTTACTTACCAGTAATCATTGTTTTAATTGCAATAGTAGTTGAAAAGTTTTTAAAATTTATCGTAAAGAAAACTTTCAATCCAAACAAGAAACATCATAGGTTTGATTCTAGAAAATTAAGAACTATAAGAAGTTTATTATGCAATGTTATTAAGTACGTTGTTTGGGTAATTGCTATTTTATCAATTCTTAGCGTGTTTGGTATTAATACTGCTGCAATTATAACTGGATTAGGGGTTGCTAGCTTGGTAATAGGACTAGCTTTTCAAGATATTTTAAAAGATATACTTGTTGGTACATCAATCCTTTTTGAAAATCAATTTGCTGTTGGTGATTTGGTAAAAATTGGGGATTTTGAAGGTACCGTTATAGCTTTAGGGCTTAAAACAACTAGGTTACAAGCATATACAGGTGAAATTAAGATAATATCTAATAGAAATATAACTGAGGTTATTAATTATAGTATGGACGAGACTTTAGCGGTTGTTGATATACCCATCAGTTATGAGTCCAAAATAGAAAAAGTGGAAAAAATACTTATGGTAACCGCGGCCACTTTAAAAGATAAAATACCTGCTTTAGTTGGAGAAATTGAATTGCTAGGGGTTCAAGAACTTTCTGATTCTGCGGTAATATTTAGATTGGTGGGAAAGTGTAAACCTGCTAAACATTTTGAAGTAGAAAGACAAATGAAAAGAGAGTTTAAAAATTCTTTAGATAAAAACGGAATTAAGATTCCTTATCAGCAAATAGAGGTTCATCATGAAAAATAGTTATGATTTAGGTTCTACGGTAGAAATGAAAAAAAATCATCCTTGCGGATGTAATAAATTTAAGATAATAAGGGTAGGCGTTGACATCAAAATAAGATGTGAACAGTGTGGTAGAACGATAATGATACCGCGCGTAGACTTAAACAAAAAGATTAAAAAGGTGTTGGAGGTTCAAAATGATTAAAGATAAAAAAGCAAAAAGATCATCTCATCCCGTCATGTTTTTTATATATATGTCAATTTTGCTTATTTTAATTAGTGGAATTGCTAATGCACTGAATTTTCAGGTTACCTATGATAAATTAACAACAATAGCGGGCGAGGTAGAAACAACTACGGTAGCTGTTAATTCTCTTCTTAGTTTGGATGGATTAAAATTTTTAATAACATCAGCGTATGATAATTTAATATCATTTGTTCCTTTTGGTGCTTTATTAATTGCGGCCATTGCTTTTGGTATAGCACTAAAATCTGGTTTTTTAAAAACTTTATCTAATAAATTAACTAAAAAAATACCAAAGTTTTTAATTGTGTTTTTATATTCATTATTGTGCATAGTTTTAAGTATTGATGAAAACGTTGGTTATGTTTTATTGCTTCCTTTTGGTGCAGTTCTGTTCATGAGTATGAACAGAAACCCATTAGGTGGTTTGGCCCTAGGTTTTGCATCGATTGCTTCTGGTCATGGAGCAGGACTTTTCATAAATTCCCTGGATTATAATTTATCTAGTTATACTGAAGCAAGTGCAAAATTACTTGATACAGAATATACTGTTTCACAAAGTAGTAATTTAATTTTTGTTATCGTAGCAGCTTTATTAATCGCTTCAATATGTACGTTTATAACCGAAAAGATAGTTTCAAGAAAATTAGGCAGAAATAACATAGACGAAGACGATGAATTAATGCTTGATGAAAAAGATGAGAAAAAGGGTTTAATAGGAGTTTTAATTGCAACCATAATTTTTTTGATACCAATAATTCTTATGATTATTCCTTCAAGTAAAGATGGTTTTATTGGATTACTATTGGATAAATCTCAAGATACTTATCCTAAAATGTTATTTTCGAGTGATGCTCTTTTAATGACTAATTTGGTTGGTATTATATCAATGTTATTTGCTGTTCAAGGATTTGTCTTTGGCGTTATAACTGGTACGATAAAAAGAATTCGTGACATGGTGAATTTCTCAACAGATTATTTAAAAAGCATTGGGGGAATATTCGTATTAGTATTTTTTGCAGCTCAATTGTGCGCTATTCTTAAAGAATCAAATTTAGGAGTTGTTGTAACTGGAACATTATCAAATTTAATAGCTGCGTCTGATTTTTCCTTTATACCGCTTATTTTGCTAGTATTAGTTGTTACCATGCTAGCGAATATTCTTACGCCAGCACCAGTTGCTAAGTGGTCAATAATGGCCCCTAATATAATGACGTCAGTGATGAAGGCTAATATTACACCTGAATTTGCACAATTAGTATTTAGAGCTGGTGATTCAATTACGAATTGTATAACTCCGTTATTTTCATATTTCGTAATCTTTATTGGTTTTATAGAAGTTTATACAAAAAACAAAAATGACTTTAGTATTAGAAATTGTTATAGGTTAATACTACCATATTTTGCGGTAATAGCAGGTATGTGGATATTTATGATAGTTTGTTGGTATATAATAGGTTTACCTATAGGTCCTGGTATATATCCTACGGTTTAAAAATGCAATAACTGCATTTTTTACTTTTAATTTACATTCTTATTTCGTTTAATTTGATAATTAAATACTTTTATCTATAATTAAAATAGAGGTGATTAATTTGAAAAGTGAGTTTGAATTAAAATCTCTTGATTTGGCACTACAAAAATTATTGAACGATGGCGTATTAAAAAATTCTGAGCAAAAGGATAAATTATATAATTTATATAAAAATGACGTCAGGCCATATGGTTTAATTCATGAAGAGATTAATAAACTTAGGTTTGATATGAACTTTTTGCAAAAAATGTTAGCTACTGATGAAAAAGTAAAAGAAGATATATCAAAAGATAATGTTACTAAAAAAACGGAGTATACTCTTTCTTTAGAAAACGTTACCGATTTTGAAAAAGATGGGAAAAGTTATATAAAAATACGTTATCCATATCCTTCTGATGTTGTAAGAATTATTGAAAATAGAACTAATCCTCACCAAACGGGAAAAGAAAGGTTTGAGTCTATCTTACAATCCCAAGGTGCTATGAGTGTTGATGGTGTTATTAACGCAACGTCTATTTTTGAACAATCTTTGGTAAAAGATTGTATAGAAATAAACATGATGGATATTAAAGATGTTTCGACTTCAACTGAATATAAAAAATTATCACACGAAGAAAAACAAAGGGTGTATGGGACTGTTAGAGCTTTGGTTTCTAGTTTGCCGGTAGCAGACGATGTAAAAAGAGAACTGAGTACAAAACCAGTGCAGACTTTACTACAAATACTTAATAAAAAAATTTATATTTCACCTTCTGAAAACATCGTTGTTATATGCGATAAAAGTAATCCATCCAAGGATGAAACTAAAACTTTAAGCGTAAAAAACCATGTTACCGAAGATGGTAGACGAATAAACGTTTATAGTTTAAAGCCGTTAGACGAAACGGGCTATAGATACAACCCGGATAATAATTATCAAAATACAAAAAATGAATCTCAAGAACCAAATAAAGAGGAAAAAAGTGAAAATGATCCTGAGGTAATTCAAGAAGAAGATGATATCGATAAAGAAGTAGGCCAAGCCATGGTGCCAAAAGCACCTTGGCAGAAAAGAAAAAAACAGGCAGCGTTCATTAGCTTGCTGTGGTCGGTAATTTTATTAGGAATTATATCTGGTGCTTTAATAGCAGTTTTGGTTAAATTATATTAAAACAGTATATTTTTACTGTTTTTTCTTTTCATAATTTACACGAGATTTTATAAATGGTATAATACATAGGCGAAGGAAGTGATTTTGTGGGGCTTACAGCAGGAATTGTCGGGTTACCAAACGTAGGTAAATCAACGTTATTTAATGTGATAACCAAAAAAAATATTTTAGCAGCAAATTATCCGTTTGCTACCATTGAGCCTAATGTTGGTATGGTAATGGTACCAGATAAAAGGTTAGATTTTTTAAACGAATTAATTAAACCTAAAAGCTTAGTTCCAACAATGTTTGAATTTACCGACATAGCAGGTTTGGTTAAGGGAGCTTCTAATGGTGAAGGATTAGGTAATAAGTTTTTATCTCACATAAGGAACGTGGATGCGATAGTTGAGGTTATAAGATGTTTTGATGATGCCAACATAACGCACGTTGAAGGTAGTACTAATCCGGTTAGGGATATCGAAATAATTGAAGTAGAGTTTATTTTTTGCGATTTAGAAGTTGTTGATAACAGATTAGCAAAAATAGAAAAAAAAGCTATTTCTACTAAGGATAAAGAAGCATTAAAAGAGGTTGCTTTGTTAAAAAAAATAAAAGAAGCTTTGGAAAATAACGTGCCTTGTAGAAAATTAGAATATGATAAAGATGAGCTAAAATTATTAAAGGCTTTTAATCTTCTTACGATGAAACCAGTTATATACGTGGCTAATATAAAAGAAGATGAAATTGGAAAAGAAAATCAATATGTAAAGCAAGTAAAGGAATATGCTGATAAAGATAATTCTGAAGTAATTACTTTATGTGCAAAAATAGAAGAAGAATTAAGTGGTTTTGATGATGAAGAGAAAAAAGAATATTTAAAGGAATTGGGCATAGAAGAAAGTGGTTTAGATAAGTTAATAAAAGCTTCTTATAATTTGTTAGGTCTTCAAACTTATTTTACGGCTGGTCCTAAAGAGGTTAGGGCTTGGACCTTTAAAAAGGGAATGAAAGCTCCGGCTTGTGCGGGAATTATTCACAGTGATTTTGAAAAAGGATTCATTAGAGCAGAAGTAATATCTTTTGAAGATTATAAAAAGTATAATGGTGAAAAAGGAGCTAAAGAAGCGGGAAAACTTAGAAGCGAAGGCAAGGAATACGTTATGCAAGATGGTGATGTTTGCTTGTTTAGGTTTAATAATTAAGAAAGTTTGTTGACTTTCTTTTTTTTCTTTGTTATTATAATCACATTTTTAAAAGGGGAGTTTTAAAATGAAAAAGATGTATGATGATAAATTGGTTGAAGACTATGTACAAGGTAATGATATAGACAAATATGATGTTGAGGAATTAGAAAATGATTCTCAATTTATGATGCAAGTTATTGATAAAACAAATGATAAAAAAATGTATGAATTTTGTTCTTCAAAAGTTAAAGATGATTATGAATTTATTAAATTTATGATATATAAATTTCAGAATGATAAAGATTTTATTGTTATGCTGGCGGATGATTATTTAAAAAAGCATAATAATCAAGCTGAAGAAATAGACGCTAATTGCGTAGAATTAGCAATAATAATGGAAGGTTTACTATCAAGTTCTAAAAATGGCAAATTTGATAAATTTATATTGTTAAATAAAGCTATGTATAACAGATTGTTAGTAGAGTTTTTGGCGTCACATGAAAGTAATTCTGATGTCAAAAAAAATAATAATTTTGGATTGGGTTTTTGTTACTTTGAGTATATGTTTCAAAGTAGATACATAATACTGGATTACTATGCTAAACAGTGTATTGAAGAAATTTTTTATCGAAATAAAAAGCATAATTTTGAAATGCTTATTCATAGAATAGCTAAGGATAAAAGTGAACTTGAAGATAAAAACATTAATTCTTTTATAATTAATTATGTTTCTAAACATGATTTAAATTTATCTTGGTATTTATCATGTCATACAGATCTTTTAACTAAAATAAAAGCTGATTTAAAAAGAATATATAATATTTGGGATTCCTTTGTTAGATGTAATAATTCTAATAAAGTAGACATCTTTGAAGAATATATAGAAAAACTTTTTGATGATGCTAAAATAAAGCCAAGTTTTACCGAAACGCAACTTGAAGAATTTGTAATAAGAAGAATGAATCTTGCTCAAGTATTTAAAGATAATTTATATTATTATTCTTTTAGAACTTCTCAAATTTATTTTGATGCCGATTATAGTAGAGATCTTTCAGACAGCGAAAATATAGTTGATATAAAATTTTGCAACTTGGCTCTAAAAAAAGCTCATGATTTGTTTATAGATGAAAATTTAGATTGTGATGATGGATACATAAATCAAGAAGAAGGAAAGATTCCTGCAAAAATAATAACGTTTAACTCACAAAAAGAAACATAAAATAAAATAATTAAATTATAATTAAATAAAGATAGTTTACAATACCTATCTTTTTTGTTATAATACAAAGCGAGTAAATGAATTTACTCTCTTGCTCTTAACAAGATTAAGAGCCGAATAGACCAGAAGAGGAGGAAAATATAATATGAAATACGAAATTATGTTCATCGTTAGACCAAATCTTGAAGAAAACGCCATAAAGGAAGTTGCTAAAAGTTTTGAAAAGATTTTAGCAGATAATGGTGCTACAATAACTTCTTCAAAAGATTTAGGGCAAAAAGAATTAGCATATGAAGTAAAAGGTTTTAAAACTGGATATTATTTCTTATTTAACATTGAATCAAATGATGCAAAAGCGATTAATGAATTTGATCGTCTAGCGTTAATAAGTGAAGATGTTATTCGTCACATAATTGTAAAAGAAGATTAATAAGAAACGAGGAAGTAAAAATGAACAAAGCATTTTTAATTGGTAGATTAACAAGGGATCCTGAGCTAAGATATTCATCTAGTAATGCTGCAATAGTAAATTTTTCGATTGCGATTGATAGACAATATACTAATAGCCAGGGTGGCAGAGATACGGATTTTATTAACATCGTTGCTTTCCAAAAGCAAGCAGAAAACATAAAAAAATACGTTACTAAGGGTTCTTTAGTAGCGGTAGATGGAAGAATTCAAACTAGAAATTATGAAGATAAGGATGGGAAAAGGGTATATGTTACAGAAGTTGTAGCAGACCGAGTTCAATTCCTTGATTCTAGAAATTCTGGTAATTCTATGAACGTTTCAACTGATGAGACTAATAATGTTTCACCTGCGGATTTTCAAGAAAGCGAACCTCAAAAAGAAACTAATGTTTCTGATGATGTGTTTGCAGATTTTGGTAGTAGTATAGAGATAAGTGATGATGATATCGCATTTTAATTATGATAAGGAGGAATACTAATGGCAGAATTTTTTAGAAAGAAAAAGAAAGTTTGTCAAATGTGTGCTGGTAAAAGCGTTGATTATAAAGAACCTGAAATATTAAAAAAATACATAAATGAAAAAGGTAAAATTTTACCAAGAAGGGTTACTGGAGCTTGCTCAAAACACCAAAGACATATTGCACAACAAATTAAAAGAGCTAGAATGATAGCTTTATTACCATTTTCAAAGTAAAAAGAAAGCGATGCTTTGTGCATAAGCTTTCTTTTATTTAAATAAAAATTATGTTATAATACTAAAGTAATTGTCTATTAATTGGAAGGTGAATGAGATGAAGGTTATATTTATCAAGGACGTTAAGGGTCAAGGAAAAGAAGGAGAAATAAAAGAAGTAAAGGATGGATATGCTCAAAATTTTTTGATAAGAAACGGATATGCGGTTGCATATACATCAAGAAGTAAAGAAATTTTAGATATAAAAAACAAAAATAAAGCTGATGCTCTTGCTAAGGAAATAGAAAAATGTGAAAAAATAAAGCAAGAGTTAGATAATAAGGTTATAACTTTTAAGGTTAAAACTGGAAAGCAAGATCAAGTTTTTGGCAGTATATCAACAAAGCAAATTGCTGGTGAACTAGCAAAAATGGGATATGATATAGATAAAAAGAAAATAGTTTTGGATGAACAAATTAGTTCTCTTGGATTTCATAAGGTTATGATAAATTTACATAAAAAAGTTCAAGCTAGTATAACGGTTCAATTAATTAAATAAGAAGTAAAGGATGTGATGAAATGGCAGAACGAAAAGCACCAAATAGTATAGAAGCGGAGAAGGCAGTGTTGGGCTCTGCCCTTTTGTCTAAAAATGCTTTGCAAAAAATGTGTGATGAATTATCAAGTGATGCCTTTTATAGCGAAGCTAATGCTAAGATTTTTGAGACTTTGCAAGAACTAAATGATTCTTCATCGCCTATTGATATAACCATTCTTACAAATAGATTAAATGATAAGAAAATTTTAAGTCAAGTAGGTAACGTTGAATATTTGTCCGAGTTAATTGATTCCGTACCTAGTGCTTCAAACGTAGAATACTACATAAATATCGTTAAGGAAAAAATGGTAGGAAGAAAGATAATAGAAACTGCTACTGAGATAGCTAATGATGCTTATCTTTCCGAAGATTCAATTTATGAAGTTTTAGAAAACGCTGAAATGAAAATGTTGCGTATAGGTAACATGCGAAAAACTTCTGAATTTCAAAGGATACAAGATGTTGCTTATCGTGAGCAAGCAAACTTAGAAAAATTATCAGAACAAGGTGCAGAAATAACGGGATTATCCACAGGTTTTACCGAGTTTGATAAATTAACCGCTGGTTTACAGCCTAACCAATTTATAATAATAGCGGCTCGTCCTGCAATGGGAAAAACAGCCTTTGCACTTAATTTAGCAACTTATGCTGCCATGCATAGTAAAAAATCAGTTGCGTTGTTTAACCTTGAAATGAGTGTGGAGCAGTTAGCCAATAGGATTCTTCAATCTTTAGGCCAAATAAACGGAAGTAAAATGCGTACTGGACGCTTAGAACATAATGATTGGAAAAGACTTAATGAGGCTATAAGTAGATTGTCTGATACTAACCTTTTTTTGGATGATACACCGGGAATAACCATTGGTGAAATAAGGTCAAAATGTAGAAGGCTAAGTAATTCTGATAAGGGTTTGGGTTTGGTTGTAATTGATTATCTACAACTTATCACAGGACCAGCTAAAACCGCAGGTAATAGGCAACAAGAAGTTTCGGAAATATCTAGAAGTTTAAAAACCATGGCACTTGAGCTTGGCGTTCCGGTAATAGCTTTAGCACAGCTTTCTCGTGCGGTTGAATCTCGTGAAGATAAAAGACCGATTATGAGTGATTTACGTGAATCTGGTTCTATCGAACAAGATGCTGACATAGTTTCGTTTTTGTACAGAGATGATTATTATAATAAAGAGGCAAGACGTGATGATAACGCTAGTATAACTGAGTTTATTATTGGCAAGAACAGAAGTGGTCCTACTAAGACAATAGAATTATTGTTTAGAAAAGATACTAGCACGTTTGTTAATTTTCAGAAAGAGACTGGTGAATAATAATGATAAATGTAATAAAAAAGGGGATTTTTTACTTAATAAGCATTTTGGTTGCGGTACTTATTATGTCGTTTGTAAATTTTGTAAATAAGTATCAGTTAAGCCCAAAAGAAGTGTATAAAGTATATTTAGATGGTAAGGTTATTGGAAATATAAAGGATAAGCAAGAGTTAGAGGAATACATAAATGATGAGCAAAAAGATTTAAAAGAAGAATACAACGTTGATAAAGTATATATACCGTCTGGTGTTGATATACAAAAATGTACTACTTATGAAAAAGAAGTTCTTACTGCTAAACAAGTTCATAATTTGATAAAGGAAGAAAAACCATTTACGATTAAGGGTTATAAGATAACCATAAAGCCAAATACAGAAGGTGAAGAACCTATCATAATAAACGTTTTAGACAAGAACATGTTTGACAAGGCTTTAAGATCTGTTGTAGAAGCTTTTGTTAGTGCTGATCAGGTAAAAAATTATGAAAATGACACACAGCCTGAAATAAAAGACGTGGGTTCATTAATAGAGGATATATATATAGATCAAGATATTACCATAAAAGAAGGATATATATCCACTGACGAGCAGATTTTTACTGATGAAAAATTATTAACAAAGTATTTGCTTTTTGGTGATTTAAAAGAAGATCAATATTATACGGTACAAGAAGGAGATACTATTGATTCTATAGCTTATGATCACAAATTAGCTACAGAAGAGTTTTTGATTGTTAATCCGGAGTTTACTAGTGCAAATAACTTATTATCAGTTGGACAGCAAGTAAAAGTAGGTTTAATAGCTCCAATAGTTGATGTGGTGGTAGAATCACATACGGTATTGGACCAAGAAAGTCAATATAAAACAGTAACAGAATATGATTCAACCATGCTTGCAGGTACGCAAAAAGTAGAAGTAGAAGGACAAAACGGAGTAAATCGTTTAACTACAAAGATTAAAACGGTTAATGGTGAAACCAATAACGTTGTAATCGTAAGTTCTGAAACAATAACACCGGCAGTTGATAAAGTTGTAAAAATTGGTACTAAATCAATTGGAGGTGGTACCGTAGTAATAGCTTCTGGTGACTGGGTTTGGCCAACTATTTCACAATATTATATTTCTAGTTACTTTGGTTATCGTTGGGGTAAAGTTCACGAAGCATTAGATATCGCAGGTAGTGGAGAAGGCTCTCCTATTTATGCAGCTGGTGCAGGTAACGTTGTTACGGCTAAAAGAAATGCAAGTAGTTTGGGTAACTACGTGGTAATAAATCATAATAATGGTTATTATACAATTTATGCACATATGGCGTCTTTATTGGTTACTCAAGGACAAGCTGTTCAAAAAGGGCAACAAATTGGAACTATGGGCCATACTGGTTTTGCAACAGGAACTCACCTTCACTTTGGTTTATATAAAAACGGAATGCCATACAGGGATGGAATTCCTATCGATCCTCTAACTTTATATAGATAATGAAATTATCGGTTTTATCAAGCGGAAGTAAAGGTAATAGTACGCTGATAGATAATGGTGACACCAAAATTTTAATAGATTTAGGTGTCACCAAATCATACGTAGAAGAAAAATTGAACGAGTTAGAAGAGGATCCTAAAAATATAAACGCAATATTAATAACACACACCCACGTGGACCATATACAAGGTCTTAAGGTTTTTTTAAAAAAATACCACCCAATCGTGTATGTTACTGAAGAATTATTGTCTTTATTAAGAGAATATGATTTAGATGCCCAATACAAACTATATGAAAATAATAAAGCAATAATAGGTAATATTACAATTACCCTTATTAAAACATCACACGATGCAAAAGGTTCAGTTGGCTTTGTAATAAATGACAATAATTCATCATGTGTCTACATAACCGATACGGGATACATTAATAGTAAATATTTTTCCTTATTAAAAAACCATAATTTATATATTATGGAAAGTAACCATGATGTTAAGATGTTAATGAATGGAGGGTATCCTTACCATTTAAAGAAAAGAATACTAGGTGATAAAGGGCATTTATCTAATGATGATGCTGCGTATTATTTATCAGAGTTTATTGGAGATAAGACCAAAACGGTTATTTTAGCCCATTTAAGTGATGAAAATAATAATCCTGATATCGCACTACAAACGGTAAAAGAAGTGCTTGATAAAAAAGATAAAAAGCTGAAAACTTTAATCGTTGCTAAGCAAAAACAAAGAACGGATTGGATAGAAGTATGATAAAAATTATTTGTGTAGGTAAGGAAAAAGAAAGGTTTTTTAACGAAGCTATTAAGGAATATCAAAAAAGAATTGTAAAATATACAAAGCTTGAAATAATTGAGGTGCCGGATTTTAATTATGATGTGTTAAAAACAATTAATGAAGAAGGTAAAAAAATATTATCTAAAATAAATGATAAGGATTTTGTTGTAACGTTAGAGATAGCGGGTAAACCTTTATCATCGATGGAATTTTCTGGTTTTATTGATAAAAATATTTCAAAAAACATTACTTTTGTAATAGGAGGCTCATATGGCCTTTGTGAAGATGTTATAAAAAGATCTAATTATTCTTTATCTTTTTCTAATTTAACTTTTCCACATCAATTATTTAGGGTGATTTTATTAGAACAAATATATAGAGCATTTAAAATAATAAATAAAGAAAGCTATCATAAGTAGCTTTTTTTTTAGTTAATATGGTGTTATTATATACTTAATGAATAATGTTTCGTTAAATAAAAATATTAGGAGTGGTTACATGTTTCATAATAGTTGGGATGATATTTTAAAGGAGGAAATGCAAAAAAGCTACTTTAAACATATTAAAGAGTTTATAAAGGAAGAAAGACTTTCAAAAACCGTATATCCACCAGCTACGGATTTATTTAATGCTTTTAAGTTAACGGATTTTAAAGACATTAAAGTTGTAATATTAGGGCAAGATCCATATCATGGAGAAAAAGAGGCTATGGGACTTTCTTTCTCGGTTAGAAGAGGGGTTAGAACACCACCTTCGCTTAGAAATATATTTAAAGAGTTATACGATGATTTAGGTATAAACAGAACTGATACGGATTTATCTGATTGGGCTAAACAAGGGGTTTTTTTGCTTAATACCGTTCTTACCGTGGAAAAAGATAAAGCTAATTCTCACAAAGATATTGGATGGGAAATATTTACTGATTATGTTATAGGTCAAATAAATGATAAATTAAAAAACGTTGTATTCATACTATGGGGAAGACAGGCTAGAGAAAAAAAACGTATTATAACCAATCCAAGTCATTATATTATAGAATCTGCTCATCCTTCGCCTTTATCTGCATATAATGGTTTTTTTGGTAGTGCACCCTTTTCTAAAACAAATAAGTATTTAAAAGAACATAATAAAACGGAAATTAAGTTCTAGGCAAACAAAAACTTGTTAACTAAATGGTTAACAAGTTTTTTAATATTTAAAATCGTTATAATCATTGTCGTTTATACTTTTTTGGTCAAAGAAATTTTTTTCTTTTCTTTTTTTAAAAAAAGATATTATATTTAAAGGGAACTTTTGTATCAATTCGTTATATTTAGCTGCGTTATCATTATAATATTCTTTGTATGCGTTTAATTTATCTTCAGTTTCGTTTATCGCATATGCTATTTGCTGAAAATTTTCGTTATTTTGTAATTTCTTATATTTATCTTTTATTAAATAAAATTCGTTAATGTATATTAATAATTTTCTATCTAATTCCATCATGTTTATACTTTGGTTATTTATTTCTGTTAGGTTTTCATAAATTTGTTTATCAGTGTTTAAAACTTCTTTAATTATTGTTTCAGAATCTTGTATTAAAGACTTTCTTTTAATTAGTGTACTATTTATTTTTTCTTCAATATTTTTTAATTTTATGTTAAGAAAAGATAGTTTATCATGGTACATTACTCCCATAAATACTATTAAACATATTACTAAAGTTATAACTATTAATATCATTTTATCTACCTCTATCCTAAAATGATTATAGCAAAACTAAATAATATTTACAAGGTAATTTAGTTTTGAGGATAGTATTCTGGGCTGTAATTTATTTTTTCTTCAAACTCTACGTAATTTAAATAAATCATTAATAATAAGTACCATTTTCCGTTTTTAGGATCACTGACGATTATGTGATCTCTTCCTGCGGCTTCAATTATTCCGGTGTATGTTTTATCCCTCCATTCAACAGAATCCGGATATGAAAAATAAAGGGTTGCTAACTTTCCTCGGTTTAGTCTTAAAATATTTTCGATGTATGATTGTTCTAATTCTAACATGTTATTATTTGATTGTATTTTTGCTAAATTATTATTACTAGCATTGTTTGTGTTATTGCTTGGCATAGATGCAATTCCGCCCATTGCGGTGGCTTGAAATCCCGCTTCTCCAATATTAGGATAAGTTGGATTTGAATAATAATTTGTGTTCATATAAAATCTCCTTTTTTTTAATTCATTTAAACATATGATTGAATTAAAACAATTATACATGTTATAATTATCCTTGTTAAGGAGATGTTATAAATGATGGTAAAAATAGGTGTGTCAGCTAGACACGTACATGTTACTAAGGAAGATATAAAAGTTTTATTTGGAGAAGACTATAAGTTAACAAAGAAAGTGGATTTATCTCAGCCTGGTCAATTTGCGTGTAACGAACAAGTTATAATTTGTGGACCTAAGGGTAAAATTGAAAGAGTAAGGATACTTGGCCCAGAAAGAAATGAGACTCAAGTAGAGGTATCAAGAACTGATTCGTTTGTGTTAGGAATAAAACCACCGGTTAGAAATTCTGGTGATCTTGATGGTGCTGCAGAAATAACGATAATTGGACCTAAAGGACAAGTTACAAAAAACGCGGCTATTATTGCTGCAAGACACATACATGCAACAATGCAGGATGCTGAAAAATATGGATTTAAAGATAAGGAATTTGTTACTTTGGTAGTAAAAGGACAAAAAAGTGGAATACTAGAAAATGTATATGTTAGATTAAGTGATAAATTTTCTTATGAGGTTCATTTGGATACCGATGATGCTAATGCGTTTTTAATTAATAATGGTGATGAGGCAGAACTAATAGTAAAATAAAAAGGGATGATTATATGAATTATGAGTTTAAGATTGGTATTAATGAAAAAGAATATGATACGTTTGTAAGAAATTTTCCTTCTACAAGTTTTATGCAAACCCCTTCTTGGGCACATGTGAAAACGGCTTGGGCACACGATTTTGTTGGGTTGTATACGAAAGATAAATTGGTTTGTGGTGCCATGATATTAAAAAGAAAACTTTTTTTGGGTAAAAAGTTATTTTATATTCCAAGAGGAATAGTTGCTGATTATAAAGATAAAAAGGCTCTTAAAACGTTTATGGTTGAATTAAAAAAATATGCAAAAAAAGATGGCGCAATTGATATAAAAATTGATCCGTTTATATGTTTTAACGAAGATAACATTCAAAACATTAGAAAAAACAAAGGAATAGAAGTTAGGAAAAGTTTTACCACTAATACCAATGAGATTATTAAGGAATTAGAAGATTTAGGATTTAAACATGGTGGATATAAAAAAGAAGTAAATGCATATATTCAGCCTAGATATACAATGGCAATATCTTTAAAAGATAAAAATGGTAATTTTTATGATAAAGAATCATTAAGAAGAACTTTTCCTAAAAACACAAGAAATTATATAGGCTCCTACCAAGAAGAAAGGGGAGTGGAATTTAGTTATTCTACCAACAAGGAAGATGTAAAAGATTTAGTTAGCGTACTTCATTGTACTGAACAAAGACAGCATATAGCTTTAAGAAGTGAAAAATATTTTCAAAAAGTAATGGATTGTTTTCCAAAAAACGCGGTTCTTTTCTTTGCAAGAGTAGATGTTATAAAGTACGTTAATTTTTTAAAGCAAGATTTAGAAAAACATCCTGATAAAAAAGAGTTTTGTGAAAAACAAATAAAAGAAGCGGAAGAAATAAAAAAAGAATTTGGAAATAAACCTTTAGCGGGTGCTACTATTGTTATGATGCCAACTTGTAATACTGGTATAAAAACGGCTTCGTTCTTGTACGCGGGCACTAATACGAAAATTATGCCTTCATTAAAAATAACAAATGGTCTTATGTACTATAGACTTTGTTATTGTTTAGATAATGGTTGTGATTATTGCGATTTAGGTGGTGTTGATGGTTCTTTAAACGATCATTTATCTACTTTTAAATCTAAGTTTAATCCGGAAGTATTAGAGCTTGTTGGGGAGTTTGATTTAGTTATTAATAAGTTTTGGTTTTCAATGTTTAACGCTGCGGTTAAAACGTTAAAATTTGTGCGCTCTAAAAGATAAGCATTAGTAATTAAGAGTATTAAAATAAAAGAACTTTTAAATGAGTTCTTTTTATTATATAATTATTTTAGTTTGGAAGTGATATTTATGTTTAAAATAGGAAATATAAAAATGAAAAATGAAGTTGTTTTGGCACCTATGGCAGGAGTTTGTAACAGCGCTTTTAGAAGAATAATAAAAGAAATGGGGTGCGGCCTTTTATATGCTGAAATGGTTAGTGATAAGGCGCTTGTTTATAACAACGAAAAAACAAAAGAGATGCTTTATATGACTGAAGAGGAAAGGCCTATAGCACAGCAAATTTTTGGTAGTGATAAAAAAAGTTTCGTTGAGGCGGCAAAAATGGTTATAAAAGAAATGTCACCTGATATTATTGATATTAACATGGGATGCCCTGTTCCTAAGGTTGCACTTAGGGCTCAGGCAGGGGCTGCCCTTCTTAAAGATCCTGAAAAGGTATATGAAATTGTTAAATCAGTAGTTGAAGCCGTTGACGTTCCGGTAACCGTTAAAATAAGAAGCGGTTGGGATCATAATAGTATTAATGCGGTTGAAATAGCAAAAGTATGTGAAAAAGCTGGCGCTAGTGCCATAACTGTTCATCCTAGAACACGCAGCCAAGGGTATCAAGGCTTGGCTGATTGGTCTATAATAAAAAAAGTAAAAGAAAGCGTTAATATTCCGGTAATTGGTAATGGTGATATTGTTAGCGCAAAGGATGCTAAAAAAATGATTGATCAAACTGGTTGTGATGCCGTAATGATTGGAAGGGGAGTACTAGGTAATCCGTTTTTAATAAAGCAAGTTTTAACATATTTAAAAACTGGTGAACTAATTCCAAATCAATCTCCTAAAGAAAAAATACAAACTTGTCTTAAACATTTTGATTATTTATTACAAATAAAACCAGAAAAAATAGCGGTTTTAGAAATGAGAACCCATGGAGCTTGGTATTTGAAAGGGTTGCCTAACGCCGTTGCAGTGAAAAAGAGGCTGTATGAGATTACTACAAAAGAAGAATTTATTAATACAATGAAAGAATATATGGAAACTTTATAGAAATTTGTGTTATAATTTAATTGTAGGACAAGGTTATGATAATGGTGCGTAATGACATAATTTTGGCCCAAAAATAAAATAAAATATTATTAGGGAGGAAAAATGAAAAAGTATAATTTATTCAAGGTTTTAGCAATAACGATTTTTATAACTTGGTTGCTTACTTTGTTTATTCCTGGTTCATACGTTGATTACACTGGTGAAGTTGCAACAACCGGAATTACAGGAGTAGGAATATGGGGATTGTTATCTAATTTAAGTATTTCAATATCATACTTTAACGCAATTGCAGTATTTTTAATTGCATTAGCATGTTTCTATGCAGTTTTAAATAAAGTAGATGTTTATAATACTTTTGTTAGTAAAACAGCTTCTTTGTTCAAAGGAAAAGAAAAAGCATTAGTTATTATTACCATGCTAGTATTTGGAATTTTAGCTCTTTTAGTAAATGACTTTTTAATTCTTTTGGTTTTTGTACCATTTATTTACAAGGTTATGAAAGAGTTAGACATAGATAAAAAAATAATTTTATCTTCAACTTTAGTAGCAGCTTTAATCGGTTCTATGTGCGGAATTTATAACAGTACGTTATTTACTGCATTTGGACTTGATTTAAATACACTATTATTAGTTAAGTTAATTTTATTTGTTATATCTATAGCAGTTTTAATGATTTTAACCGCACCTAAAAAAGAAGTTAAAAAAGCAGTAGTTAAAAAAACAACTTCTAAAGCAGTTAAAAAGACTACTAAAGAGGAAGTAAAAGAAAAACCGGTTAAAAAGGTTACTACGAAGGATAAAAAAGTAAGAAAATCAGTTTATGCAATTCTTACCTTGTTACTTGGAACAATCGGTGTAAATAAATTTTATGCTGGTAAAGTAAAAGCAGGAATACTAAGTATATTGTTCTGTTGGACAGGAATTCCTACCATATTATCAATAGCAGAATTCATTACCGTGCTAACTGAAAAAGCTGATAAGAAAGGCATGATATCAGTTACGAGTGAAAGAAGAAGAAACGTTTCTTTTGGTGTTGCTCTAGTACTATTTGTGCTATTTATAATTGGCGCAATAATACCTTGGGAATCATTAATAGAAAATTGTAGCGTATTTAGTGATTTTAATACTTGGTTAGCAGGCATTAAAATAGGTGATTATTCTATTTTTGGTAATATTATTGGATTACCTTTATCGGTTGATCAAACGACAGGTTCAACAACCGGTGTAATTAGTGTGTTTGGTACTTGGTCAATTACGGATATCGCAATACTATTATTTGTGCTTACCGCTTTGTTTGCTGTGATTAATGGTATTAAAGTTAATGATTTCATCGCAACCGTAACTGAAGGCACTAAAAAAATATTGCCAGTTGCTTTAACGGCAATGTTATTAAGCATTGTTTTGGTTATGGCAGTAACAACCGGAATAAGTGTAACAATAACTAACGGAATATTAAAACTAGCTGATGGTTTCAATATAGCGACCGCTACGCTTGCAACAATAATTGGTAGTGTTTTAACAAGTGATTTTTATTACTTAATATCAACCGTAGGTACTGTATTTAACGTTGTAGTTTCAAACCAAGAATATTATGGTGTAATTTCTTTAATACTACAAAGTGTATATAATTTAGTAATGATAATAGCACCTACTTCAGTTGGATTAGTAATAGGATTATATTACTTAAACATCCCATATAACAAATGGTTTAAGTTCATATGGAAATTGTTAGTAGCGTTACTAATTATAGTAATCATAACTTCAATAATTGTATATGCGTTAGTTTAAGAGACCTTTAGGTCTCTTTTTTTGTATCAAAATAAAATATTACACTCATAATAAACATAGAATAATTAAGAAAGGAGATTTCTATGTTTGTTAACTTTAGTGAAGAAACTAAACATCTTTTAAAGCAAGCTGAAGCTGAAAAAGATAATTTAAACCATCCTTACGTTGGAAGTGAGCATTTACTATTATCCATTTTAAAAGATAGTAAATTAACGCAAATATTTAAAAAACATAGGATCACGTATGATAAATTTAAACAAAGATTAATTTCTTTAGTAGGAATAGGAAGTAAACAAAGTGATTTTATCTTATATACCCCACTTTTAAAACGGGTTTTGGAAAATTCTGTTATAGAAGCTAAAGAAGATAATAACAAAAACGTTACTCCAGAAATGCTTATTATTTCTATTTTAGATGAAGAAGATGGTGTTGCATACACTATTTTAAAAAGTATGAAAGTAAACATTGATAAGTTGTACTTTGATATTAAAAATAATAGGGTTGTTAAAAACAACAAACGAAAAAAGTTGTTGTTAGATGAACTTGGTACAGACATGACAAAACTTGCAAAAAATAAAATGCTTGATCCCGTAATAGGTAGAGAAAAAGAGGTTTCAAGAACCATTGAAATTTTACTTAGAAGGAAAAAAAATAACCCAATTTTAATAGGACCAGCAGGAGTAGGTAAAACCGCAATTGTTGAAGGTATTTCTAATTTAATTATTTCTAATAAATGTCCAAAATATTTAAAAGATAAAAAGATCATTGCTTTAAACATGTTTCAATTGGTGTCAGGTACTAAATACCGAGGTGAATTTGAAGAAAAAATGAAGTTATTAATTAAAGAGTTGGAAGAAAACCAAGATGTTATTTTATTTATTGATGAAATTCATACCATGGTTGGTGCTGGTGGTGCTGAAGGAGCGGTCGACGCATCAAACATTTTAAAACCTGCGTTAGCAAGGGGTACAATAAAAATAATAGGTGCAACCACCACGGAAGAATATAAAAAATTTATAGAGCCTGATGCAGCCTTATCAAGGAGGTTTCAAAGTGTATTAGTTGAAGAACCTAACTTTGAAAACGTTGTTAAGATTTTAAAAGGTATAAAACCTTTATATGAAAAATACCATAACATATTAATTTCAGATGAATTGCTTAAAGATATTGCCATTTTAGCGGGAAGATACTTAATTAATAGAGCGGAACCTGACCGTTCAATTGATATTTTAGATGAGGTCTGTGCAAGATCTTCAGCGACAGAAAACTACGAAGAAAGAAGAAAAAACGTTCTTGAAAAAAGATTGGAAAAAATAAAAAAAGAAAAGTTAAGAGCTTTATCAAATAAGGATTTTAAAAGGGCTTATGAGCTTAAAAATGATGAAAATAACGTAATAAATAATATAAATAACATAAAAAACAGCATAAAAAAAGTAAATAAAGATGATGTTTTACAAGTAATAAAAGAAAAAGGAAACATTAAAATACCATTTGGTGATGAAAATCAAAATACGTTTTACGAAAACATTGAATGTATGATAAGAAAAGAAGTTATTGGTCAAGACGAAAACATAAGAAAATTAATCATGAACTTTAGAATAAAAAACATAGCTAAAAATAAAAAATGTTATTCTGCTTTAATAATGGGCAAAAAAAATAGTGGAAAAAAGTTACTTGTTAATACGTTTATTAAAAGCGTTTTTAATAAGAATAGTATAATTAAAATAGATTTATCTGAGTATACGGAACACCATATGATTAGTAAACTTTTAGGAACAACCGCAGGATATTTGGGATATGATAATAAAAATAACATATTTGAAAAGGTTAGAACAAATCCTTCAACAGCGTTAATTGTAAGTAATTTTGAAAGAGGTTGCATAGAAGTGCAAAGTTTATTTATTAAAATATTAACGGAAGGAAAAGTACAAGATTCTAGTGGAAAAGAAATAGATTTTACTAATGGGATGATCTTCTTTATTGAAGATAAGGATGTTAGTGATTGCCCGGTTGGTTTTAATTCAAATGTTAAAGAAGATTTTTCTTTTTTGCCCGATGAATTAACTAATAACGTATCAACAATAATAGCGATGAAGGAATTAAACGAAGAAGACAAAAAAACGCTACTTAATAAAAAAATTGGTAAAGTTATAAAAAAGTATGAAAACTTTAAGATAAGCGTTGATGATAATTATTTAAATAAAATATTATTTAAGTTACAA
Organism: uncultured Bacilli bacterium; assembly: GCA_944329425.1. Lineage (GTDB taxonomy): Bacteria > Bacillota_I > Bacilli_A > RF39 > UBA660 > Aphodocola. The sequence goes on along the minus strand of CALVIG010000004.1, from coordinate 45,953 downwards.
AATGCTAAGAATAATATAAACATTGATACCTTGGTTCAAAATGAGTTTGAAAGTAAAGTAATAGACGGAATAATCAAAAAGCAATCAGAAATACTTGTTAAAAGTGATGTTATAGAATAATATCACTTTTTTAATTTTATTATTTATAGTATAATATAATGTATTAAGAAAAAGCGTTTGAATGCTTTATAATAAAATGAAGGTGATGCAAATGAAACTTTATAATACTTTAACTAGAAAGGTTGAAGAATTTGTTCCTAGAGAAAAAAACGTGGTTAGGATGTACACGTGTGGTCCTACCGTTTACCATTATGCTCACATTGGTAATTTAAGAAGTTATATAATGGAAGATATATTAGAAAAAACACTTATGTATAATGGTTATAAAGTAAAAAGGGTTATGAATATAACTGATGTTGGGCATCTTTCTAGTGATTCTGATACCGGTGATGATAAAATGGTTAGTAGCGCTAAAAAGCAACATAAAACGGTACTAGATATTGCTAAGTTTTATACCGAAGCATTTTTTAATGATTTCAAAAAATTAAACATAAAAAAACCAGACATAATTGAACCTGCCACTAACTTGATTGACGATTACATTAATTTGATTAAGGTTTTATTAGAAAAAGGTTTTGCGTATTTTTCTGGTGGAAACGTGTATTTTGACACGTCTAAATTAGAAGATTATTACGTTCTTACTAACCATAAGGAAGATGAGATGGTGGTAGGAGTAAGACAAGGTGTTGAAAGTGACTCTAACAAAAAAAATCAAGCAGATTTTGTGTTATGGTTTACAAAGTCTAAATTTGAGGATCAAGAATTAAAATGGGAATCTCCTTGGGGATTGGGATATCCAGGTTGGCATATTGAATGTTCTTGTATTTGTATGAAGCATTTAGGTGAATACGTGGATATACACTGCGGTGGTGTTGATAATATATTTCCGCACCATACTAATGAAATTGCACAAAGTGAAGCATATTTAGGCCATAAATGGTGTAATTATTGGGTACATTGTGAACACCTAAATGATAAAAACGGAAAAATGAGCAAAAGTAAAGGAGATTTTCTTACCGTTTCGTTGCTAGAAGAAAAAGGATATAATCCATTATCATACAGATTAATGTGCTTACAATCACATTATCGTAAACAACTTGTATTTTCTTTTGAAAACTTAGATAATGCCGAGCAATCGTATAAAAAGTTAAAGCAAAGAACTTTGTCCTTAACAGATAATGGAGTTTTAGATGAAAATGAGTTTAATAATTATAAAAACTTATTTTTAAAATTTTTAAATGAAGATATGAATACATCTAGTGCGTTAACTGTTTTATATGATGTTTTAAAAGATGGTAAGTTAAGTGATTTAACAAAAAAAACACTAATTAAGTCTTTTGATTCGGTTTTATCACTTGATTTATTAACACAAACAACGGTTGATAAAGAGTTAGAAGCCTATGTAGAAGAAAAAATAAAAGAAAGACAAGAAGCTAAGAAAAATAAAAATTATGAACTAGCGGACCAAATAAGAAACGAATTAAAAGAAAAAAACATTGAGATTAAAGATACAAGAGAAGGAACTACTTGGTCGTTAATAAAATAGTATAGAAAGCAATTTAATAATACATACTAATAGAAGGTGAGTAATGTGTATTATTTAAATTGCTTTTTTATTTATTCCATTTTAGGTTACGTTTTAGAAACGGTTGTTGCCTTAATAACTAATACAAGTTATAAAAGTGGTATTTTAAATGGATGGTGGACTCCGGTATATGGAATAGGAGCCGTAACTATTTTGTTTATATCAGAATATTTATTTAAAAACCTGCATATGAATAGAATAATTGAAACCCTTGTTGTTTTCATAGTTGCAGCAATAGTTTTATCAACACTTGAAGCGCTTGGTGGAGTTTTAATTGAAAAAACGTTTGGAATTTCTTTTTGGGATTATAGCAATCATAAACATAATATAGGTAAGTATATATCCTTAGAAATGACTGCCGTCTGGGGTGTTATAAGCATAATTTTTATTTATGTTATTCATCCGTTTTTAAAAAATATAATAAAAAAGATTCCTATATGGGTAACTATTATATTTGTTGTATTAGTCTTAGCTGATTGTACGAAAACGTTTATTAGTAAAAAACGTTAAAATAAAGAGCACTTTTATAGTGCTCTTTATAAAATTTTATCAACTATTCCGTATTCTAATGCTTCTTTTGCGGATAAATAATGATCTCTTTCGGTATCTTGCTCTATCATTTTAATATCTTTATTTGTTTTTTCTGATAATATTTTGTTTAATTTATTTCGTAAATATAAAATTCGGTCTGCAACTATTTTTATTTCCGTTGCCTGACCACTAACTCCTCCTAAAGGTTGATGTATCATAACCTCACTATTTGGTAATATAAACCTTTTTTTCTTTTCGCCACTAGCTAGTAAAACTGAAGCCATTGAAGCAGCCATTCCAACACAAATCGTAGAAACACTACTTTTTATGAAGTTCATTGTGTCGTATATAGCCATACCAGCTGTTATACTTCCTCCCGGACTATTTATGTACAAACTTATATCATCGTGGGATTTTGAATCTAAGAACAGTAATTGTCCAATGACTGAGTTTGCTAGTTCGTCATCTATTTCTCCGCTTATAAATATAATTCTGTCTTTTAAAAGCCTAGAATATATATCATACGCTCTTTCTCCTGTTTTTGTTTTTTCAATAATACTAGGAATTATGTTCATATTTTATCACCCTAGTAATATTATGTATGGTAAGTTAATAAATATTACCTAAAATATTGTGACTTTTTTCATCATTTCTGATAGAATATTATTAGGATTAAAGAATAGATAAGGGTGATAATATGTCTGTTATAAAAGTAACGTATAAAAACAAGGAAACTGAGTATGAAAGAGGTATTTTAGTTAGTGAAATTGCTGAAAAAGTAAAGGAAGATTATAAATATGATATATTAGCTTCCACGGTTAATAATAGGTTAACTAGTTTAGATGATAAACTAACTAGGGATTGTGTAATTGATTTTTTTGACATATCTTCCGTTATTGGTAGTAACGTTTATGAAAGAGGCGTTTTTTTCTTATTTTGTAAGTCGGTAAAAGACGTTTTAAACTGTGATGTAAAATTATTACATTCACTAGATAAAGGTGTTTATGCTGAAATACTTACTAATAACTTGATTTCAGAAGTTACGGTAGAAAAAATAAAAATTCAAATGAGACATTTAGTAGAAGATTGTATTCCGATATCAAAGATAATGGTATCAAGAATTGAAGCTATTGATTATTATTCTAAAATAAACCAAGAAGATAAGTCAAATTCTCTTAGATATATAAGTAACTCAAGTATAAGTTTATATAAATTAGATGATACCTTAGATTATTTTTATGGGGTTTTACCAAATAACACTAAGCTTTTAGATAAGTTTAATGTTAAATATTTAAAGGAAAACAAAGTTGTGTTACTGATGCCGAACATGAATGACATAGATTCTTTTGATGATTATAAGTTTGTAAAAAATGAAAAGATGCTTGAAGCCATTAAACAAAATGATGATTATTTAAATAGTTTGGATATAAGTACGTCAGTTGAACTTAATAAAGCTATATCAACTGGTAATTATGATGATTTAATAAGGGTAAGTGAAGCACTTCAAAATAATGAATTATTAGAAATATCAGAAAGAATAAGCAAGAATAAAGATTTGAAAGTAATTTTAATAACGGGTCCATCTTCTTCAGGGAAGACCACAACTTCTAAAAAATTGACTTTATTTTTAAAGAGTAAGGGCTTAAAACCAATACCTATATCGGTTGATGACTTTTACGTTGACTTAAAAGATAGGGTTTTAGATGAAAATGGACAGCCAGAAAAAGAAAGAATTGAAGCGATTGATACTAACCAATTTAACAAGAAAATATCTGAGTTATTAAATAATAAAGAAGTTTATTTACCTAAGTACAATTTTATTACAGGAAAGCAAGAATTAAGTGAAAAAGCAACAAAGATGGATGAAAAAAGCGTACTAATTATAGAGGGAATTCATGCTTTTAACGAACAACTTACCGAAATGATTCCAGATAAAAATAAGTTTAAGATATACATATGTCCATTAACACCATTAAACATTGATAATCATAACTTATTTAAATCTACTGATAATAGGCTTTTAAGAAGAATCGTTAGGGATAATAGATCAAGGGGTGCTTCTGCATCAGTTACCCTAGAAACTTGGAAAAACGTAAGAAAAGCAGAAGATGAAATAATTTTGCCATACTTAAAAGACGCTGATTATTTATTAAACACGTCATTGGTATATGAACTTGGGGTTTTAAAAACTTATGCAGAACCACTTTTATTTTCCGTAATGGAAGATGATCCAAATTATGATGAGGCAATTAGACTAATAAATTTATTTAGAATGATTTTAGGTATGCCTAGTGATAATGTTCCTAGCGATTCGATAATTAGAGAATTTATCGGAGGAAGTTGTTTTAAAGATTAACAAATGTTACAATATATTTATAGGAGATGATTAAATGGCTATTAAAGTTGCAATAAATGGTTTTGGAAGAATAGGTAGATTAGTATTTAGAATAATGCAGGAAGACCCTTCTTTTGAAGTGGTAGCAATAAATGATTTAACTGATGCTTCCCAGTTAGCTTATTTACTTAAGTATGATACTTCACATAGAAGGTATAGAACTGAAGAAATTACAAATGATGAAAGTAATATAATAATAGGAGATCAAAAAATTAAAATATATAAGGAACAAGATCCTTCAAATTTACCATGGGGTAGTTTAGGTATAGACCTAGTGTTCGAATGTACTGGTTTTTTTACGAGTAAGGAAAAAGCTGAAGCTCACGTAAAGGCGGGGGCAAAAAAGGTAATTATATCCGCCCCAGCTAAGGGAGATCTAAAAACAATCGTTTATAACGTTAACCATGAAACTTTAACAGGAGATGAAAAAATAATAAGTGCTGCTAGCTGCACCACTAATTGCTTAGCACCAGTTATGAAATTATTATGTGATAATTATGGAGTAGAAAAAGGTTTTATGACAACGGTTCATGCGTACACTAATGATCAAGCAACCCTTGATGTTGCTCATAAAAAAGGTTTTATGTCAAGAAGAGGAAGGGCGGCAGCCGCTAACATTGTGCCAGCGTCTACTGGAGCGGCAAGTGCCATTGGTCTTGTTATTCCTGAATTAAAAGGTAGGCTTGACGGAACGGCCATGAGGGTTCCTGTTACAACTGGCTCTGTTGTTGATTTAACTTTAGAACTTAAAACAAACGTAACTAAAGAGGAAATAAATGAGTTGTTTAGCAGTAACCAAAACGAAACCTTAAAGTATACCACTGATCCTATCGTTTCAAGTGATATAATTGGTATCGAATGTGGATCTTTGGTAGATGGACTTTTAACTAACGTTATTGAAGTAGATGGTAAACAATTAGTTAAGGTTGTTGCTTGGTATGATAACGAAATGAGTTATTCACAACAAATGGTTAGAACGGCTAAATATTTTGTTAATAAATAAAACACTTGCTAAAAAAGCTAGTGTTTTTTTAATTTATTCATGTTATAATAAAATATATGAAATAATAGGGTGGTGATATTGTGAATGATTTAAATTATTCTACTGACGTTGAATATGAAACAAAAGATAAAAAAAAGTTTCAAATAACCCGTGGTATGGTTATTTTAGCGGTATTAGCACTTATTATTTTAATAACCGTAATTGTGATTATCGTTGTGAAAGTAAACGAAAAGAAAAAAGAAACTTATACTTTAGATGACTTTAATAAGTTAGAAGAAAGAATGGTGGAGGAAGCACCTACTTATATTTCTCAAAAGCAGATTGTTTTAACTGGAGAAGAATTAGTAATAAACTTAAAGGATTTATTGTTAGAAAATGGCGGATTTATTGATTCTAGCAAAGTTAAAGCGGCCAAAGTTTGTGAAGGGTACGTTATTGCGGTTAAGCAAGATACGGAAAAATATTCTTCATACATAAAGTGTGGGAATATGTATACCACTTCGGGTTATGTAAGTAATTTAATTAGTAATGAGACAACAACTACTAAAGAAAATAAAGATACCACTAAACCAGATTTGGTTTTAAAGGGAGAAAAAGAAATAGTGATAAACGTTGGGGATAAGTTTGAAGACCCTGGAGTAACGGCAACCGATAACGTGGATGGAGATTTATCTTCATCAGTTAAGAAAACCGGTAGTGTTGATACGTCGAAAGCTGGTACATATACGATAACTTACTCTGTTTCAGATAAAGCCGGAAATAAATCTGAAGTAAAAAGAACGGTAAAGGTTGTTCAAAAAGCAACCACCACTAAAACGGAAAGTACTAAAAAAACCACCACCAAGAAAAATAATGTTACCACTACAAAAAAAGTTACTACAAAAAGGCCAACCACGCCTCCTGTAATTACTTTGTATGGTAGTAGAACAATTACGATAAATACGGGTGATAGATATAATGACCCTGGTTATTCTGCCGTGGATTCATTGGGCGGTAACATAACTTCTAGGGTTAAGGTATCAGGTAATGTTAATACTAGTGTAGCTGGAACTTATTACATAACGTATTCGGTAACGGATAATTATGGTAATAAGTCAAGCGTTAGCAGAACCGTGGTGGTTAAGTCAAGTAGTATACCTCTAACGGGAATATCAATATCACCTAATGATTTCGTTTTATCGGTTGGACAAAGTAAAACATTAACGGTTTTTTATACACCATCAAACGCAACTGATAAAACGGTTTCTTGGAGTAGTGATAATCCTAGCGTAGCAACCGTAAGTGGCGGAGTTGTTTATGCTAAATCAAGGGGAAGTGCAATAATAACCGTAAGAGGTTCAAACGGTAAGTCGGCGACAACTAGAGTTACCGTTAAATAGGAATTTATTTCCTATTTTTTTATTAACCGTGTTATAATGAAAATGGAGGATAGCATGAAAAAGACAATAAGGGATTTTGATTTATTAAATAAAAAGGTAATAATAAGATGTGACCTAAACGTTCCAATAAAAGATGGAGTTATACTTGATGATAATAGAATTAGGTCAAGCGTTAAAACAATAAAATATGCTATTGATAATAATGCTAAAGTAATAATCTTATCTCATTTAGGAAGGGTAAGTAGCGAGGAAGATAAAATTAAAAATTCTCTTTATCCAGTTTCAATTAGACTTTCTGAATTACTTAATACCAAGGTAGAATTTATAGATGAAACACGTGGACATGTGTTAGAAAATGCAATTGAAAACATGAAACCTAAAGATGTAATTTTAGTTCAAAATACAAGATATGAAGACTATCCTGATAAAAAAGAAAGTAAAAATGATCCGGAACTTGGAAAATATTGGGCTAGTTTGGGTGATATATTTATAAATGATGCTTTTGGAACCGCTCACAGGTGCCATGCTTCAAATGTTGGTATCGCCAGTATATTGCCATCTGGTATAGGCTTTTTAATCGAGCAAGAGCTTAAGATGCTTGGTGACACCCTAAATAATCCTAAAAAGCCTTATTTGGTTATTATGGGGGGTGCCAAAATAAATGATAAAATTCCTGTGATTGAAAAGTTAGTTACTAAGGCGGATTATATTTTGCTTGGCGGCGGCATTGCTAATACTTTTCTTAAAGCGAGGGGAATGGATATTAAGTCTTCGGTTTATGATAAAGATAGCATATCTTTTGCAAGTAATATGTTAAAAAAATATGAAGATAAAATTATATTGCCAATTGATGGGTATGGTTCTAATGCATACCAAGATGGCCTTGAAGTTAGTTATTCTGATATGACAAACATTCCTGATGGGATTATGATTTTAGATATAGGGCCTAAGACTATTAAATTGTTTTCAGAATACATAAATAAAGCGAAAACGGTTTTTTGGAATGGGCCAGTTGGGGTATCCGAATTTAGTAATTTTGAATATGGTACTAAACAGGTTTGTCAAACTTTAAAAGAAAGTGGTGCAATTGTTGTTGTGGGTGGTGGTGACTCTGCGGCAGCAGCGATAAAGTTTGGATATAAAGATTCTTTTTCGCACATTTCAACAGGTGGTGGAGCTTCTTTAGAGTTTATTGAAGGAAAGACTTTGCCTGGAATTGATATAATAGAAGAAAAATAGGTGTAGTATGAAAAATAAAAAAATTAATTTATTTATTTTAACGATAGCGTTTTTGTTAGTACTTTATTTTGCACTAAAAGATAATTTTAAAGATGTTTTAAAACAATTATCTAAGGTTAACCTTTGGATCTTTGTTTTTGCAATTCTTATATACGTTACGTCTTTAGCATTTAAATCGTTAAGCTTACATATGTTTATTAAAAATCATAAAAAAGATTATCCTTGGAAAAAAACTTACGAGTTAACTTTAATTGGACAGTTTTTAAATGGTATTACCCCGTTTCAATCAGGGGGCCAACCATTTCAAGTTTATTTGTTAAAGAAACAAGGAATTAGAATAAGTGATTCCACAAGTGCGATGATAAAGGATTTTATTTCTTTTCAAATAGCCCTAATTTTAATGGGAGTAATAGCGCTCGTTAGTAACAAATTATTTGGTGTTATGGCTAAACAAAGTTATCTAAATTGGTTGATTGGGCTAGGTTTTATTATAAACGTTATAGTACTTTTGTTTTTGTTTTTAATAACAAGCACTAAGAAAACGTCTTTAAAAATAATTAATAAATTATTGGATGCGGTTTTTAGGCTAAAAATTGTTAAAAAAACAAGTATTACAAAGGAAAGGATAATGTCAGGGTTATCAAATTTTTATGAAAGTGGAATTGAACTAAGAAAAGATAAGTTAAAACTTTTTCTTGCAATAACATATAACGTAATTAATCTAGTGTTACTTTATTTAATACCGTTTATTATTTTTAAATCAATTGGTTGTGATAGTGTTACTCCTTTTGCTTCGGTTGTTGTAACGGCCTTTATAATGTTAATAGGCAACTTTATTCCAATACCTGGTGCAACTGGAGGAATTGAATATAGTTTTATTTGTTTCTTTGGCAGCTTTATTTCAAGCAAGTCAATTTTATCAAGTGCGATGTTATTATGGCGTTTTGTTACTTATTTTTTAGGGATGGTAATTGGCTATATGGTTTTAGTATTTAAAAAGGAAGTGAATAAAAAATGAGAATAGGGTTATTTACGGATACTTATCCACCATACATAAACGGAGTTTCAACTAGTGTTTTAATGTTAAAACAGGGATTGGAAAAACTTGGGCACGAAGTGTATGTTGTTACGGTAAACAGTGAGAACTTTCATTATAAAAAGGAAGATAACGTTTTAATGATACCAGGTATTCCTATTGGAATATATGATTTTAGAATGACAAGCTTGTATCCTTTAAGGGCATTAAAAATAATAAAAAGCTGGAATTTAGATGTAATTCATACCCACACTGAATTTGCCGTTGGCACGTTTGCTAGGCTAATTGCAAAACAGTACAATATTCCGCTTGTTCATACTTACCATACCATGTATGAGGAGTATATATACTATATAACCAAGGGATACTTTGATGGGGCTTCTAAAAAATTGGTTGAGTACCTTACATTGTTTTTGTGCGATAAAACGGTAGAAGAATTAATTGTTCCAACAAAGAAAACGCATGATTTATTTAAAGAAAAATATAAGGTAAAAAGAGATGTTCATATAATACCTAGTGGAATAGATGTAACAAGGTTTTATAAAGAAAACGTGGATTTATTATCAATTAAGTCACTAAAAAAGGAATTAAATATAAAAAAGGATGATTTTGTTATATTATTTGTAGGTAGGATTGCTAAAGAAAAGAGCATAGATTTTTTAATAAAAAATTTAAAAGCAATATTAAAGAAAGTTCCGAAAGCAAGGATGATAATAGTTGGAGATGGGCCAGACATGAACGAGCTAGCACTCTTGGTTCGTGAAAATAAGCTGGATAAACACGTGACTTTTACTGGTAAAGTACCATGGAGTGAAATTCCAAAATATTATCAATTAGCTAACGTATTTGTTACGGCATCTAAAACAGAGACTCAAGGTCTTACCGTAATAGAGGCAATGGCAGCGGAAAAACCAGTTGTGGCGATTAAAGACGAAAGCTTTGAACTTGTTATGAAGGATAAACAAGATGGACTATTTTTTGAAACAAAAGAAGAGTATCAACGGTTAATAATAGAACTTTATAATAATCCATCTTATGCAAAGATGATTGCAAAACAAGCTAGAATAACCGCTAACGCTTATAATCCTGAGGTTTATGCAAAAAGGGTACTTGAGGTGTATGAAAGTGTAATAAACAAAGATACTAATACACTTAAAAAAGTTATTAATAAAGTAAAAAAAGTTTTTGTTAAAACGGGTGATACGAAGTGAAAAAAATAATAGTTTGTAACCATAAGATGTATTTGACTAGGGATGAATCTAAGGTTTTGAGAAAAAAAATAGACACAATTGATACTTCTGGTATAGATTTAATAATTTGTCCAAATTATTTGAACTATGACGTCTTTTCTAGATACAAATTGGGGTCACAAGATGCTTTTTATGAAGATAAAGGTTCTTATACTGGAGAAGTATCCGCTTACGATTTATCTTTAATAGGAGTTAAATACTCATTAGTTGGTCATAGTGAAAGAAGAAAGTATGATGATAATAAGGCGATTAACGCAAAAATAAAAGCAATTTTAAGAAATTCAATGACACCTATTTTATGCGTGGGAGAAACTAGACTTGATAGAGAACTTATGAGAACACCAGAAGTCATAAAAAAACAGCTTGATACCGCTTTAGAAAACGTAAAACTAGATGATTCGCAGGAAATATTTATTGCATATGAACCAGAATATTTAATCGGTGGTAAAACCGCTTTAACTAAAAAAGAAATAGATGATACTATTACGTATATAAAGAAAATAGTGGATTATTATGGTATAAGAAATTATAAACTGCTTTATGGTGGTTCAGTTACTTCAAACAACATAAGTAATATTAAAAGTGAAAAATTAGATGGTTATCTAATAGGAAGTTCATCAGTGGACGAAAAAGAACTACAACAAATAATAAATTGTATAAAATAGTGTAAAGGATAATGTTTTTCAACAAATTATTCTTTTCTTTTCTGTTAAAATTGTGCTATGCTAAAAATGTAAGACTAGGAAGGGAAGTATAAATATGGCAGAAATTATTGAATTTCCAAAACAACCGGATAGAAGTAAGCTTATTGATGCTTTGCTGGATATACGTCTTACTTTAACAATTAAAAAGTTGGTTAGTGATTATATTAAGAAAAGCGAATTTAAAAAAATACTTTCTGATGAAAAACATGTGGTTCAGGACGATGGTGTTAGCTCGGCTATAGATGATTTGTTTAAAGAGTATTTTGAAATTAAGCCAAGCAAGACTAATGATAATGAATCTTTATCAATTAACCAAATGGAGAATATAATTGATAATGATATTTATCAAGATTCTGGTAATGGTAAAGGTAGATCACTAATAAAGACCGATGGACATTATAAAAGCCCGGCAGAAGGCGGCTCAAATCCAGATTCAAAAGCAGCATAAAATAAAAAGTAGAATAATTTTTAAGGATGTAGTATTACATTCTTTTTTTATTCGACAATGTTTGATAATTTAATTAAAAACCGTGTAATATAATACCTAATAGTTTGACAAGGAGGACATATAATGAAAGAAGAAAAACAAATAAGATTAATGGTTGTAGATGATAACGAAAGTTTGGTTGGAATGCTTAAAGATTATTTTGAAGATCATAAAAAGATAAACATTGTGAATGAGGCTTATAACGGATTGGACGCGGTTAAGAAAATAGAAGAAAACAAGGATAATTTTGATGTTTTACTTTTGGATTTAATAATGCCAAAAAAAGATGGTATATACGTATTAGAAGAACTTAAGAAAAAAGGAATAGAAAAACCGGTTGTGATAGGAACTTCTTTTAATGCTGATGAAACGATCGCTAGAGTATCTAAATATAATCCCAAACATTTTATATTAAAGCCATTTGATATGAGTGATTTAGAAAATAAGATTCTTGATGCAGTAAACTTTGTGCCATCCAAGGATAGTAAAATAAACGTGTATCACAATAACTTGGAAATCTCGGTAACTAAGTTGTTACATGGACTTGGAGTACCATCCCATATAAAGGGTTATCAGTATATCAGAGAAGGCGTAATTTTAATGTATGAAAAACCAGATATAGTTGGTGCAATCACTAAAGAATTATATCCAGAAATTGCAAATAGATTTGATACAACCGTATCTAGAGTAGAAAGAGCGATAAGACATGCTATTGAAGTTAGCTGGAACCGTGGTGATATTGATTTAATGGAAGAAATCTTTGGTCATAGCGTCGATTATGATAGAGCAAAACCAACTAATAGTGAGTTTATTGTGACCGTTTCTGATAAATTAAGGTTGGAATTTAATAATGCAAAGCAAACAAGCTAAATATTTTAGCTTTTTTTGTTTATTTTAATAATTTTTTAATAATTGGATGATATAATATAATTATTAGGAGGATTTTATGGTTATAAATAGTGAAAACGGAATATCAAAATTTTTTTCCAAGGTTTACCTATGGATGTTCATAGGACTTTTAATATCAGGAGGCGTTGCTTATTACACTTCTGTTACTCCAGCAATGATACGAATGGTTTATTCAAGCTTTAACTTGATACTTATTATTGAACTAATCGTTGTAATAGCTTTTAGCGCTTTAAGAAATAAAGTATCACCACTGGTTGCTAAAATTTTATTTATTGCATATTCCGCTATAAGTGGACTTACGTTATCATCAATTTTCTTAGTATATAAAATTGAAAGTGTTGGCTTGGTATTTTTATCAGCAGCGGTAATGTTTGGTTTACTAGCGTTATATGGATACATAACAAAGCAAGATTTATCATCTTTAGGTAAAATACTTATATTTGCCTTACTAGCAATAGTTGTAATGTCACTTATAAACATTTTTGTTGGTAATGAATCATTTAACATATTTATATCAATAGTGTCAGTGGTAATATTCTTGGGACTTACCGCTTGGGATATGCAAGCATTAAAGGCAATGTATAATTATTATTCATCTGATGAACGAGAGTTAGGTAAAATGGCAATATATGGTGCACTAGATTTGTATTTAGACTTTATTAACATATTCTTAAGCTTACTTAACTTGTTTGGAAAAAGTAGAGATTAACACCTTTTAAGGTGTTTTTTTGTTTTACAAAAATTGACACAAAATTATCCACAGGAAAAGCCAAAATATTGACCATTAATTATTATTAATGATACTATAAACTTAAGGTAGTGAGCAGTATTAGTTATCAATAATTATAGAGTGGTGAGTATATAATATGAAAAAAAGAATGAATAAAATAATAAGTTTAATAACAAAGAATAAAAGAAAAGTAGTATTATTAACCATAATGTTCTTAATGATATTTACCTCAGCTTTTATATACATTAATTTAACAAATCCGACGAAGATAAATAGTATGATAGCAAGCGTAATAAATAAAGGAGCACCTGCTAATAAAGCATTTGATGATGAGATATTTTATAAAGCAGTATTGGATGCATATAACAAAGAAAATAATACAAGCCTACCATACACAACAAACCTAACGGATGAGCAGTTAAGCACTATAACAAGTATTAGTTATAGTGGCTATGGTAAACCATCTAATGAAAAAATAATAAGTTCAAAAGGATTGGAAAAATTAACCGCTTTAAAATCTTTGGATTTGTATTATAATAATCTAAGCAGTATAGACGTAAGTAACAATACGGCATTAACAACTTTGTATTTGAGTAATAATAATTTAAGTAGTATAGACGTAAGTAAGAATACAGCATTAACATATTTGAATTTGGGATATAACAACATAAGTAGTATAGACGTAAGTAACAATACGGCATTAACAACTTTGTATTTGAGTAATAATAATTTAAGTGAAATAGACTTAAGTAAGAATACCGCATTAACACGTTTGAATTTGTACTCTAATAACTTAAGCAGCATAGATGTAAATAACAATACCGCATTAACAACTTTGGATTTGAGATATAATAACATAAGTAGTATAGACTTAAGTAAGAATACCGCATTAACATTTTTGTATTTGAGTAATAATAATTTAAGTAGTATAGACGTAAGTAAGAATACAGCATTAACATATTTGAATTTGTACTCTAATAACTTAAGCAGCATAGATGTAAATAACAATACCGCATTAACAACTTTGGATTTGAGATATAATAACATAAGTAGTATAGACTTAAGTAAGAATACCGCATTAACATTTTTGTATTTGGGATATAACAACATAAGTAGTATAGACGTAAGTAACAATACGGCATTAACAACTTTGTATTTGAGTAATAATAATTTAAGTAGTATAGACGTAAGTAAGAATACAGCATTAACGTATTTGTATTTGAGGTCTAGTAACTTAAGCAGTATAGATGTAAGCACCAATACTGCATTAACATATTTGGATTTGAGGCTTAATAACATAAGTAGTATAGACTTAAGTAACAATACAGCATTAACGTATTTGTATTTGAGTAGTAATAATTTAATTAGCATAGACTTAAATAACAATACCTCCTTAACATCTTTGGATTTGAATTCTAATAACATAAGTAGTATAGACGTAAGTAAGAATACCTCCTTAACATCTTTAGATTTGAGTAGTAATAATTTAAGTAGTATAGACGTAAGTAAGAATACCTCCTTAAAACGTTTGGAATTGTATAACAATCCATTATCACTTGGAGAATATAGACTAATTAAAGGAACTGTTGTGGAAGGTAATAGTGTTGGTAATATAAAATTACCAGAGCAATTTCCAATTACGTATGAAATGGAAGATAGTGATATTGCAACTTATGAAGATGGAACAATAAAAGGACTTAAAAGTGGAACGACTTCTCTAAAAGCAACACTAAAAGGAATTAAATCTTCATCCTTAAGTAATTCTGAAGATTTAGTAGTAGAAGGAACCATAAAGGTGTTTGATATAAAGTCTGATAAATATGAGATAAATAAAGAGGATAAATATATTTATACTAAGAATGATACCGATAGTAGCACTATAATGAAAAATATAACGGTTGAAAATGGAACTGGAAAGATAGAAAATAGTATCTTTAAAGTAATGGATGGAGATGTTGTTGTAGAAGAATATAAAATAGTAAGTGTATCATCAAGTAAGTATGATATGAGTAAAGAGTATATTTATGTTGGAACAAATGTGTTTGATAAAACCAAGATAAATTGTATAAATTGTACTTTAGAGGTAAATGATAATATTTTAAACATAAAGTACAATGGTGAAACATTAGATAGTTATAAGTTATTAAGTTATTCATCGACTACTTATGATTTAAGTAAAGAGTATATTTATGTTGGAACAAATAGTTTTTCTTTAAGTAACATAAAACTAGTTAATTTAACAACGGTGGTGAATGATAATACTTTGGAAATAAAGTATGGCAATACGGTTATGGAATCATACAAAATAGTAAGTGTATCATCAAGTAAGTATGATTTAAGTAAGGATAATATAAGAATAGGAAAAGATGAAACGTTTGATTTAGATAATATTAAAGTAACAAACGCAGCAAAAGAGTATAGTAATGGTAAGTTGTATATTAAGTATGGTAGTGAAGTAATAAAAACATATACGGTATCATCAAGGTTAAAAGGTGATATAAACAATGATGATAAAATAACGATAATAGATGTGTCTATGTTATATAGACACATAAAGAAAAGAAGCATAATAACAGACCAAGAAACACTTTTAATAAGTGATATAAATAATGATGGTAAAATAACAATAATGGATGTATCATTGTTATATAGGTATGTTAAAGGAAAAATAAATGAGTTATAGAAAGGGTGAAAAGATGAAGAAGATATGTAGTTTAATGATAATAGGATTAATGGCAATTATGCCATTAAACATCAAGGCTGCAAGTAAAGTAGAAATAGCATGTGATAAACAAACGTATAACGTTCAAGAAGAAGCAGTGTGTACGTTAAAGGCAACAACGGACGAAGAAATAATAAGTGTATCAGGAAGTTTAAACACAGAAGATCAGACGTTTGAAATAATACCAACGGCATCAGATATATGGGAAGGAGATGCCGAAAACGGAGATATACAGTTATATACAGACGTTGAAAAAACTGGTACGTTTAATATAGTAACAATGAAGGTAAAAATAAAAGAAGGAATAACGGTAGGAGAAAGTCAAGAAATAACACTAAGTGTAAATGATATTATGCTAGGAAACGTGGATGGAGTAGAAAAATCTGCCGGAAATGTAACGAAAAAACTAACTTTTGTAAATAAAAAAGAAGTAAATGAAGAAACTAATAATAATCAAAATACAAATGCCAATGAAGAAGCAGGCCAAACAACTAATGGTACACAAAATGAAATAAAAAATCCAAGTACAAGTGATGTAAACATAGTAATTATTGGTTTGGTTACGTTAATTGTTTTAACAGGAGTAATAGTTGGCGTAAGAAGATTAAAAAAGTTAAGTAAATAAATATCTAGAATATCTAGATATTTTTTATTTATAATGGTATTATTATTTGTAGAATAAAGAAGGGAGAACATAATTATGAATAAAAAAGATGCTAATGATGTTTTTTCTTCTGAAGAACAAAGCTTACTCGATTGTTTAAGCTCTAGTTATTTATCAATAGAGGACGTTAGGTGGCTTAAGAGTAAAAGATGGTTTAAGAGGTTTTTAAAAATATATTCTAAAGAATTAAAGAAAAGATATAAAAATAAACCAGTAATTAAAAAGGAAATAAAGCCAGTAAAAGAAGATATTGAAGTACTTGATTTTACACAAAGCATTAAAATGCCTAGTAAAGAGGTAATAGAAATATTAGACTTTACTAAAACACTTGATATAACTGATATTAATGGAATTGTAAAAGCTAATGAAAAAGCTAAGAAAAAGGTAAAGCTTGAAAAAAATATATGGACTTTTGTTATAGCAATATGTTCTTTTATCTTAATAATTTTAATGGTTATTCTTATTAATTGGTATTTAGAAAATAAAAAAACAAATGAAGTTTTAGATACTATATATGAGGTAGCAGAGTTAGAAGAAAAGCCGGTTACAACTACTACTAATGAGAATAAAGTAACCACGACAAAAGAACCTACTTTATATGATATATATGGTAATATGAGTATTTTGGAAGTTAATTTTGATAACTTAAAAAACATCAATCCTGATACGGTAGGATGGATAAAGGTAAACGGAACTAAAATAAATTATCCTTTTGTACATACTAATGATAATGACTATTACTTAAAACATACATTTGATAAAACAAGCAATAAAAAAGGATGGGTGTTCTTAGACTATAGGAATGATATAAATAATTTAAGTAAAAATAACGTTTTGTATGCTCATGGGCTTGTTACTAATGAAATGTTTGGCTCAATGAGAAAGACTTTAAAACCTTCTTGGTATAAAAACAAAGATAACCAAATAATAACGATAGCAACTCCTAATGGAAATTTGAAATGGCAAGTATTTAGTATATATACTATAGAACCAGAAAGCTATTATATAACAACTAGTTTCAGTAATGATGAAAAGTTTAATGCTTTTTTACAAACTATCAAATCAAGAAGCATTTATGATTTTGGTGTTACGGTTACAACTAGCGATAAAATACTTACTTTATCATCATGCTATGATGATGAAAAAAGAATGGTTTTACATGCTAAACTAATAGGATAATAAACAAAATTATGTTTTTAATAGCTTAAATTGTTTATTATGATTTGATGTTAAAAAATATGAAACTATAAATTCATAATATAAATGTATATAAATACGTCTAAAAATATTTCTATTAGTAAAAAACAAAGTATCATCATCAGCTACGAAATTATTTGCTGTGTATTTTTGATAGCTGATTTTAAGTTTACTTAACTTGTTTGGCAAAATCAGAGATTAACACCCTTTAAGGTGTTTTTTTGTTTTACAAAAATTGACACAAAATTATCCACAAGAAAAGTCAAAATATTGACCACTAATTATTATTAATGATACTATAAACATAAGGTGGCGAGCAGTATTAGTTATCAATAATTATAGTGTGGTGAGTGTATAATATGAAAAAAAGAATGAATAAAATAATAAGTTTAATAACAAAGAATAAAAGAAAAGTAGTATTGTTAACCATAATGTTCTTAATGATATTTACCTCAGCTTTTATATACATTAATTTAACAAACCCAACGAAGATAAATAGTATAATAGCAAGCGTAATAAATAAAGGAGCACCTGCTAATAAAGCATTTGATGATGAGATATTTTATAAAGCAGTAGTGGATGCATATAACAAAGAAAATAAAACAAGTTTACCATATACAACAAACCTAACGGATGAGCAGTTAAGCACTATAACAAGTATTAGTTATGATGACTTATTTAAACCATCTAATGAAAAAATAACAAGTGCAAAAGGATTGGAAAAATTAACCGCTTTAAAATCTTTGGATTTGTATTATAACAATCTAAGCAGTATAGACGTAAGTAAAAATACTGCATTAACAACTTTGGGTTTGGGTCATAATAATTTAAGTGAAATAGACTTAAGTAACAATACAGCATTAACAACTTTGGATTTGGGTCATAATAATTTAAGTGAAATAGACTTAAGTAATAATACTGCTTTAAAAACTTTGTTTTTGTATAGTAACAATCTAAACAATATAGACTTAAGTAATAATACTGCTTTAAAAGCTTTGTATTTGGATAGTAACAATCTAAACAATATAGATGTAAGCACCAATACTGCATTAACATATTTGGATTTGGGTGGTAATAACATAAGTGAAATAGACTTAAGTAAGAATACCTCCTTAACATCTTTGGATTTGGGTGGTAATAATTTGAATAGTATAAACTTAAGTAAGAATACCTCCTTAATATCTTTGGATTTGAGGCTTAATAACTTAAGTAGTATAGACTTAAGTAACAATACAGCATTAACAACTTTGGATTTGAATTCTAATAACATAAGTAGTATAGATGTAAGTAAGAATACCGCCTTAAAACGTTTGGAATTGTATAACAATCCATTATCACTTGGAGAATATAGACTAATTAAAGGAACTGTTGTGGAAGGTAATAGTGTTGGTAATATAAAATTACCAGAGCAATTTCCAATTACGTATGAAATGGAAGATAGTGATATTGCAACTTATGAAGATGGAACAATAAAAGGACTTAAAAGTGGAACGACTTCTCTAAAAGCAACACTAAAAGGAATTAAATCTTCATCCTTAAGTAATTCTGAAGATTTAGTAGTAGAAGGAACCATAAAGGTGTTTGATATAAAGTCTGATAAATATGAGATAAATAAAGAGGATAAATATATTTATACTAAGAATGATACCGATAGTAGCACTATAATGAAAAATATAACGGTTGAAAATGGAACTGGAAAGATAGAAAATAGTATCTTTAAAGTAATGGATGGAGATGTTGTTGTAGAAGAATATAAAATAGTAAGTGTATCATCAAGTAAGTATGATATGAGTAAAGAGTATATTTATGTTGGAACAAATGTGTTTGATAAAACCAAGATAAATTGTATAAATTGTACTTTAGAGGTAAATGATAATATTTTAAACATAAAGTACAATGGTGAAACATTAGATAGTTATAAGTTATTAAGTTATTCATCGACTACTTATGATTTAAGTAAAGAGTATATTTATGTTGGAACAAATAGTTTTTCTTTAAGTAACATAAAACTAGTTAATTTAACAACGGTGGTGAATGATAATACTTTGGAAATAAAGTATGGCAATACGGTTATGGAATCATACAAAATAGTAAGTGTATCATCAAGTAAGTATGATTTAAGTAAGGATAATATAAGAATAGGAAAAGATGAAACGTTTGATTTAGATAATATTAAAGTAACAAACGCAGCAAAAGAGTATAGTAATGGTAAGTTGTATATTAAGTATGGTAGTGAAGTAATAAAAACATATACGGTATCATCAAGGTTAAAAGGTGATATAAACAATGATGATAAAATAACGATAATAGATGTGTCTATGTTATATAGACACATAAAGAAAAGAAGCATAATAACAGACCAAGAAACACTTTTAATAAGTGATATAAATAATGATGGTAAAATAACAATAATGGATGTATCATTGTTATATAGGTATGTTAAAGGAAAAATAAATGAGTTATAGAAAGGGTGAAAAGATGAAGAAGATATGTAGTTTAATGATAATAGGATTAATGGCAATTATGCCATTAAACATCAAGGCTGCAAGTAAAGTAGAAATAGCATGTGATAAACAAACGTATAACGTTCAAGAAGAAGCAGTGTGTACGTTAAAGGCAACAACGGACGAAGAAATAATAAGTGTATCAGGAAGTTTAAACACAGAAGATCAGACGTTTGAAATAATACCAACGGCATCAGATATATGGGAAGGAGATGCCGAAAACGGAGATATACAGTTATATACAGACGTTGAAAAAACTGGTACGTTTAATATAGTAACAATGAAGGTAAAAATAAAAGAAGGAATAACGGTAGGAGAAAGTCAAGAAATAACACTAAGTGTAAATGATATTATGCTAGGAAACGTGGATGGAGTAGAAAAATCTGCCGGAAATGTAACGAAAAAACTAACTTTTGTAAATAAAAAAGAAGTAAATGAAGAAACTAATAATAATCAAAATACAAATGCCAATGAAGAAGCAGGCCAAACAACTAATGGTACACAAAATGAAATAAAAAATCCAAGTACAAGTGATGTAAACATAGTAATTATTGGTTTGGTTACGTTAATTGTTTTAACAGGAGTAATAGTTGGCGTAAGAAGATTAAAAAAGTTAGGTAAATAAATATCTAGAATATCTAGATATTTTTTATTTATAATGGCATTATTATTTATAAAACATCATTTTTATAGTAGTTATATATGTTTTATTAATAAAATTAATTAATTTATGATTGTGAGTAGTACATGAGCTAATAGTTTTTTTATCTTTCTAATTTAAATGTATTTAATTTGTTTTTTATTTAAACTGCGAGAAGTGTGACATATATTATAATGTATTTAAATTTATTGCAGTTTTTATTTAAAAAGGGACTTCTTAATGTGAATTAACAAAAGTTTAAAAAACTTGCAAAAACCCCTTGAAATAAAGGAATTCTTCTGATATAATTGTTACTGCGTGTAGATGCATAGATGTGCGAGGTTGCTGATACACCCGGTTAAGTTGCTTTTGTACTTAAAGGGAATTCAGGTAATTCGTTCGGAGCAAGTCTATACCAGATATAGGCGAAGGGAGGATATATGAGTATGACAAATAAAATTCGAATTAGATTAAAAGCATATGATCATCGCTCTTTGGATTTAGCTGCTTCTAAAATAGTTGAAACAGTTAAACGTACTGGAGGAAAGGTAAGCGGACCTGTACCATTACCAACCGAAATTCAAAAGTACACGATATTAAGAGCTGTTCATAAGTATAAAGATTCACGTGAACAATTCGAAATGCGTACCCACAAAAGATTAATAGATATCTTATCACCAAGCAAGGAAACAATAGATGCGTTACAACATCTTGATTTACCAAGTGGTGTAGATATTGAAATTAAATAATTATTAGGAGGAAAAAATGGAAAGAAAAGGAATCTTAGGTAAAAAGCTAGGAATGACTCAGGTTTTCTCTAAGAATGGTAAGCTTATTCCTGTTACCGTAGTTGAGGTAGAACCAAACGTTGTTACTCAAATCAAAACTACTGAAACAGATGGATATGATGCTATTCAACTTGGTTTTGACACAAAAAGAGAAAAACTAAGTAACAAAGCAGAAAAAGGTCATCTAGCAAAAGCTAATACTGCTCCTAAGCGCTTCTTAAAAGAGATTCGCGGAGTAGATGTTAGTAAGTATCAACTTGGTCAAGAACTTACCGTAGAAGTTTTTGAAGAAGGAGAAATGGTTGATGTTACTGGAATCTCTAAAGGTAAAGGTTTCCAAGGCGTTATTAAACGTTACAATCAATCAAGAGGACCTATGGGACATGGTTCTCAATATCACAGAGGTGTTGGTTCTTTAGGAACAATGAGACCAATGCGTGTATTTAAGGGTAAGAAATTACCAGGACACATGGGACAAGTAACCGTTACTATGCAAAACCTTGAAATAGTAGCTGTTATACCTGAAGAAAACGTTATTTTAATTAAAGGTAATGTTCCAGGTGCTAAAAAGTCTTTAGTTATCATCAAGTCAGCTGTTAAAATGCCTGAAGTTAAAAAAGAAAAGGTTGAATTAGTTAGTTATTCAAACGAAGAACCTAAAACCGCTTCGGAAGCTGAAACTGAGATAAACGAAACATCACAAGAAACAGCTGAATAATTTTGTTATTTAAATTTATTGTGATTGTTTATACTTGTGATGAAAGGAGGAACTAAAATGCCAAAGACAGCACTTTTAAGTTTAAAAGGTGAAAAAATTAAAGACATTAAATTAAATGATGATGTTTGGGGAATAACTCCGAATGATCAAGTCATTTATGAACATATAAATTTAACAATGGCTAACGCAAGACAAGGTAGCCATAAAGTTAAAACTCGTAGTGAGGTTTCTGGTGGTGGAAGAAAGCCATGGAGACAAAAAGGAACAGGTAATGCAAGACAAGGTTCTACAAGAGCACCACACTGGGTTGGTGGTGGAGTTGTATTTGGACCTAGTTCAGATAGAAACTACACTAAAAAAATGAATAAAAAGGAACGTCGTTTAGCACTTAAATCAGCGTTAACTTACAAAGCTAAAGCTAATGAAATAGTTGCAATTGAAAAGTTTGACGCTGAAACAAATAAGACTAAGGACATGCTTAAGCTATTAGATGGGTTAAAGCTTTCTGGTAAATTGTTAATCGTTACTACCGAATTAACGGAAAACGCTATTTTAGCTACCAGAAACATTGATTCAATTAAATTAATATTAGCAAACGAAATAAACACTTATGACGTTTTATATTGTGATAAGTTGGTTATTACTGAAGATGCATTAAAATATGTTGAGGAGGTGCTTAAGTAATGAAAGACGTAATAAAGGCACCAATTATAACAGAAAAATCAGCAAATATATCAGCTGATGGAAAAAAAGTAGTGCTAAAAGTAGCAAAGGATGCAAACAAAGTTCAAATAAGACAAGCTGTAGAAAAAGCTTTTGATGTTAAAGTAACAAACGTTAACACGGTAAGTGTTCGCGCTAAGAAAAAAAGAGTAGGACGCTACGAAGGAAAAACTAAAGCTTACAAAAAAGCAATCGTAACTTTAGCTGAAGGTAGCAAGTTAGACTTAAGCTAATAAGGAGGAAAAATAATGCCAGTTAAAAAGTTCAGACCAACTACAAATGCTAGAAGACAAATGAGTACTTTGGTTAATGATGAAATAACTAAAAATACTCCTGAAAAAAGCTTAGTAGTTAAGAAGAAAAAGACAGATGGACGTAATAATATGGGACGCATTACGGTAAGACACCGTGGCGGAGCAGAAAAACGTAAATACCGTATTATTGATTTTAAGAGAAATAAATTTGATATTACTGGTAAAGTTGCTGCAATTGAATACGATCCAAACAGAAGTGCTAACATTGCTTTAATCAATTATTTAGATGGTGAAAAAAGATACATAATTGCACCAAACGGATTAAAGGTTGGAGATGTAATTGTTAGTGGACAAAACGTAGATGTTAAGGTTGGTAACGCAATGCCAATTGCTAATATTCCAGTTGGTACCGTTATTCACAACATTGAAATGAGGCCAGGAAAAGGAGCTCAAATTGCTCGTAGTGCGGGATCAAGTGCACAAATTCTTGGACGTGAAGAAAAATACGTATTGGTAAGATTAAGAAGTGGTGAAACAAGAAAAATACTTGGTACTTGTATGGCTACTATCGGAGAAGTAGGAAATGCTGATTATGCATTGGTTAACTTCGGTAAAGCAGGCCGTACACGCCATATGGGTATTCGCCCAACGGTACGTGGTTCAGTTATGAACCCTAACGATCACCCACATGGTGGTGGTGAAGGTAGAGCTCCAGTAGGACGTAAACAACCAATGACACCTTGGGGTAAACCAGCACTTGGTATGAAGACTCGTAAGAGTAAAAAAGCTTCAACTAAGTTAATTATAAGCCGTAAAAAATAAAAGAAAGGAAGAAGTGTAAATGGCAAGAAGCATTAAAAAAGGACCTTATGTATTTCCTAGATTATTAACAAAGGTTCAAAAATTAAACAAAGAAGGAAAAAAAGAAGTAATTAAAACTTGGTCACGCCGTTCAACAATATTTCCAGATTTTATTGGGCATACATTTGCGGTTCACAATGGTAAAGAATTCATACCAGTTTATGTAACAGAAGACATGGTTGGACATAAACTTGGTGAATTCTCACCTACTCGTAAATGTGGTGGACACGGCGAGAATAAAGATAAAAAGTAATAACTAGAAGGGAGAATAAACATGGAAGCGAAAGCAATTGCGAAAACAGTTCGTATTTCCGCTTTAAAATCTCGTTTAGTTATGAGGTTAATAAACGGAAAAAACGTAAGTGATGCCATGAGTGTTTTAAATAACATGAATAATAAGGCTGCTCGCGTTATAAAAAAAGTTTTAACTTCAGCAGTAGCTAATGCTGAAAATAACCATAATCTTGATAAAAGTAAGTTGTATGTAAAAGAAGCTTATGTTAATGATGGTCCTGTACTTAAAAGATCAGTTCCTGATTCAAGAGGAAGAATTGCAAAGAATGATCACCGTACTAGTCACGTTACAGTGATTGTTGCAGAAAGATAATATAAGGAGGAAAACTAATGGGTCAAAAAGTTAATCCTGCAGGTTTAAGACTTGGTATAAACAAGGATTGGACTGCTAAATGGTATGCACCAAGTAAAGATTTCTCTAAAACTTTGGAAAATGACATGAAGATTCGTGAGTTTTTATCAAAAAAACTAAAGAACGCTGCGGTTTCTTCTATAACTATTGAAAGAAATAACAATAAGAAAACGGAAGTTAAAATTAGTACTGCAAAACCTGGTGTTGTTATCGGGCATGGCGGTGAAGAAATCGAAAAGTTAAAAAATAGTTTAAATAAATTAGTTGGTGAGGAAGTACAAATTTCCATAATGGAAGTTAAGAATCCCGACTTGGATGCACAATTAGTTGCAAATAACATTGCAAGTCAAATAGAAAACAGGGGTTCATACAGAATGGCTCAAAAAAGAGCTATTAGAAACACTATGAAGGCTGGGGCAAAAGGAATTAAAACTTTGTGTTCAGGTCGTTTAAACGGAGCAGAAATCGCTCGTAGCGAAGGCTACAATGAAGGTACTACACCTTTACATACTTTAAGAGCTGACATTGATTATGCTACTGCTGAAGCAGATACAACTTATGGTAAGATTGGTGTTAAAGTATGGATTTATAAAGGTGAAATACTTCCTTCAAAGAATAAGGGAGGTAATAAAGATGTTAATACCAAAAAGAACTAAATATCGTAAACCTCACAGAATTTATTACGAAGGAAAATCTAAAGGTAACACTAAAGTTAGTTTTGGTGAATATGGTTTAATGGCAAAGGAAGGTGCTTGGATTACTGCACAACAAATCGAAGCAGCTCGTGTTGCTATGACTCGTTACATGAAACGTGGCGGTAAAGTTTATGTTAATATATTTCCACACCTTTCATTAACAAAGAAACCTTTGGAAACTCGTCAAGGTAAAGGTAAAGGTAATCCTGAAAGTTGGGTTGCTGTTGTAAAGGAAGGCAAAGTTATGTTTGAAGTATCAGGTGTTACTGAAGAAGTTGCACGTGAAGCTTTAAGGCTTGCAATGCATAAGTTACCAATTAAATGTAAGTTTGTAACAAAAGAAAATGGTGGTGAAACAAATGAAGGTTAAAGAAATTAGAGAATTAACCACTGAACAAATTGAATCTAAAATTGTTGAAGCAAAAGATGAGATATTTAATTTACGCATGCAACAAGCTACTGGAAATCTAGAAAAACCTTCAAGAATACACGAATTAAGAAAAGACGTTGCTAGAATGAAAACTATTTTAGCTGAACGTAAGGAAGCGTAAGGAGGGTTATTTATGGAAAAGAAAAGACATGAAGTAATCGGTAAAGTTGTAAGTGCAAAAAATGATAAAACAATTACAATTTTAGTTGAAACTTATAAAAAAGATCCAAAATACGGTAAGCGTGTTAAATACTCAAAGAAGTATGCAGCTCATGACGAAAATAACCAAGCAAAAGTTGGCGATATCGTTAAGGTTGTAGCAACTAAACCATTATCAAAAACAAAAAGATTTAGTTTAGTGGAAATAGTAGAAGAAGCCGTAATTTTATAGGCACTTTACAAATGAGAAGGAGGAAACGTTAATGATTCAACAACAAAGTCGTTTAAAGGTTGCTGATAACTCTGGTGCTCGTGAACTAATGGTAATTAGGGTTTTAGGCGGAAGTAAAAGGAAAACCGGAAATATCGGTGACATAGTAGTTGGAACAGTAAAAAAAGCAACTCCAAATGGTAATATAGCAAGCGGTAAAGTCGTAAAAGCGGTTATCGTTAGAAGTAAGTTTGGAATGCGCAGAGATGATGGTTCTTACATCAAATTTGATGATAATGCTTGCGTTATTATTAAAGATGACAAGACACCAGTTGGAACAAGAGTTTTAGGTCCAGTAGCACGCGAATTACGTGATAAAGATTTCATGAAAATTGTATCGTTGGCAAAAGAAGTGTTATAGACCTTTTAAGGAGGAAAAATCATGAATTTAAAAGTTGGAGATAAAGTAATTGTTATTGCTGGTAAGGACAAAGGAAAAGAAGGAAAAATCATCGCTAAGAAAGGTGAAAAAGTTTTTGTTGAAGGTGTTAATATGGTTAAAAAACATATTAAGCCAAACGGACAAGACCAAAATGGTGGAATTGTTGATAAGGAAGCCGCTATTCATGTTTCAAACGTTATGATTATTGATCCAAAAACAAAAAAACGTACCAGAATAGCAAAACAAATCGATAAAGATGGAAAAAAAATTAGAGTTTCTAGCAAGTCGAAAAATAAATTAGACTAAGTTGGAAGGAGGGTAACTATGAACAGTTTAAAAGAACAATATACAAAACAAATCGTTCCTGAATTAACGAAAAAATATAATTATACTACTGTCATGGCTGTACCAAAGCTAGAAAAGATCGTAGTTAATATGGGAGTTGGAGATGCAACTTTAAATAGTAAATTATTAGACGTTGCAGTTTCAGAACTTGAGAAAATAACTGGTCAACAACCTGTTATTACAAAAGCAAAAAAATCAATTGCTGGTTTTAAATTAAGAGAAGGACAAGCAATAGGATGTAAGGTTACACTTCGTGGAGAAACTATGTATACTTTCTTAGAAAAGCTTATAAAAATCGTTTTACCTCGTGTACGTGATTTTAGGGGTATTTCTCCAAAAGCTTTTGATGGTAGAGGAAACTATACTTTAGGAATTAAAGAACAAACAATATTCCCAGAAATAGTTTATGATGAAGTTGTAAAAGTACGTGGAATGGACATTGTTTTTGTTACAACAGCGAAAACAAATGAAGAAGCATTAGACTTATTAAAAGGATTTGGTTTACCTTTTAAAAAGTAGGCAAATGGGAGGAATTTAATGGCAAAGAAAAGTATGGTCGCAAAAGCAAAAAGACCAAAAAAATATAAAGTACAAGAATACACTCGTTGCAACAGATGCGGTCGTCCACATTCAGTAATGAAAAAGTTTGGTATCTGCCGTATTTGCTTTAGAGAATTAGCGTACAAAGGAGAAATTCCTGGCGTTAAAAAATCAAGCTGGTAAGAATAAAGATACGAGAAGGGAGGATTCATATGTCAGTAACAGATCCAATCGCAGATTTACTTACGCGTATACGTAATGCAAATCAAATGCGTTATAATGAAGTAGTTATTCCTTCATCAAACGTTAAGTTACAAATAGTTAAAATACTAAAAAATGAAGGTTATATAAAGGACTACAAACTAGAAAAAAACGAAGTACAAGATAACATTATCGTTACATTAAAATATGGACAAAATAAAGAAAGAGTAATATCTGGTTTAAAAAGAATATCTAAACCAGGACTACGTGTATATGCTAAAGCAGAAGATGTACCTATGGTTTTAAATGGACTTGGAATATCTATCGTTTCAACATCTAAGGGTATTATGACTGGTAAAGAAGCTAGAAAAGAAAACTTAGGTGGAGAAGTTTTAGCGTATGTATGGTAATTCAAACAAGGAGGAACTAAAAGATGAGTCGTATTGGAAATAGAGTGTTAACGGTTCCAGAAAACGTTACCGTAACATCTTCAGAAGGACAAATCACTGTAAAAGGACCTAAGGGAGAATTATCATTAAACTTGGACGCAAACATTAGCGTTTTGGTAGAAGGTAACGAAGTTAAGGTTACAAGAAACAGTGAAATAAAAAAAGTTAAACAAATGCATGGTACAACAAACGCTTTAATCGCTAACATGATTAAAGGTGTATCAGAAGGATATGAAAAAGGCCTTGAAATTTTAGGTGTTGGTTACCGTTTTAACGTTAAAGGGAAAGTATTAGAAATAAGCGCAGGATACTCACATAAAGTTAATCTTGATATTCCTGAAGGTATAACGGTTGAAACAGTAAGTGCAACAGAAATAAACGTAAAAGGAATTGACAAAGAAGCAGTAGGAAAATTTGCTGCTGAAATAAGAGAAGTTAGAAAACCAGAACCTTACAAAGGTAAAGGTATCCGTTATAAAGGTGAACATGTTCGCCGTAAAGAAGGAAAGAAAGCTTCTAAATAATAGGAAAGGGAGATTATTACAATGATAAAGAAAACATCACGTAATGAAGCTCGTAAAGCTAGACACGCTAGAATAAGAGCAAAGGTCAGCGGAACTAGTGAGTTACCAAGATTATGTGTATTTAGATCTTTAAAAAACATTAGTGTTCAAATAATTGATGACACTAAAGGAGTTACTTTGGTTAGCGCTTCATCATTAGATAAAGATTTAAACATTAAAAATGGTGGCAACATAGAAGCTAGTAAAATTGTAGGAGCTGAGATTGCAAAAAAGGCAAAGAAAGCAAAAATTAGTAAAGTAGTATTCGACAGAGGTGGATACTTATATCATGGACGTGTAGCAGCGCTTGCAGAAGCTGCCCGCGAAAATGGATTAGAATTCTAAAGGAGGGTAACAAAGTGGAAAGAAGAAATAGCAAACCACGCGAAAAAGAATATAACGAATCAGTTATTTCCGTTAATCGTGTTACAAAAGTTACCAAAGGTGGACGTCGTCTTCGTTTTGCAGCAACCGTTGCAGTTGGAGATGGAAAAGGAAAAGTTGGCCTTGGAACTGGAAAAGCAAACGAAGTTCAAGATGCAATCAAAAAAGCAATTCAAGATGCTACTAATAACGTAATTAAGTTAGATTTAGTAGAAGACAGAACCGTTTCTCATGATGCTATTGGTACATCTGGTGCTGCTAGGGTTTTAATTAAACCTGCAAAAGCTGGTACTGGTATCATAGCTGGTGGTTCAGTTCGTGCTATCTTAGAGTTAGCTGGAGTTAAAGATATTATTTCAAAATCACTTGGATCTAATACAAAATTAAATACCGCAAGAGCTACAATTGACGCTCTAAAATCACAAAAATCAGCAAATCATATTGCTGAGTTAAGAGGAAAATCTGTAGAGGAGATTTTAGGATAATGAAGTTAAATGAGTTAAAATACAACGAAGGTTCTAAAAAGGATATCAAAAGATTAGGTCGTGGTTCTAGTAGCGGTACTGGAAAAACAAGTGGTAAAGGACATAAAGGACAAAATGCTAGAAGTGGTGGAGGTGTAAAACCTACTTTTGAAGGTGGACAATTACCTTTATATAGAAGGTTACCAAAACGTGGATTTTCTAACGCTATGTTTAAAACAACTTATTCTATAATAAACGTATCAGATTTAAACATGTTTGATGAAGGTACGGTAGTAACCCCAGAATTATTAAAAGAAATGGGTATTATAAAAAAACAATTATCAGGTGTAAAGGTTTTAGGAAACGGTTCACTTGAAAAGAAATTAACGGTTAGAGCAAACGTATTTTCTAATAGTGCAAAAGAAAAGATAGAAGCAGCAGGTGGAAAAGCTGAGGTGATGTAAAATGTTTAAGGGCATCAAACAGATTTTTTCTCCTGGCAATAAAGATGTTAGAAATAAGATTTTATTTACGCTTCTTATATTGTTCGTTTATAAATTAGGAACAACCGTAAGGGTTCCAGGCACTAATAACATAACTCAAGATTTAGGTTTTTTGGAACTTTTAAACGTTATGAGTGGAGGCTCACTAAGAAATTTTTCAATATTTGCTTTAGGTGTTACTCCATATATTAGTGCTTCAATTATAATACAGTTGTTTCAAATGGACATTATTCCGTATTTTTCAAATTTAGCAAAAGAAGGACATACTGGGAGAGTTAAATTAAATAAGATAACTAGGTACGTCGGTATTGCAATGGCTTTTTTACAAGGACTTGTGATGTCATTTTCGTTCCTTGGAGAATCTGCAACAGCAATTGAATACTTAAGGGTTTCGGTTATTTTAACCGCAGGAACTTGTTTCTTACTTTGGCTAGGTGATGAAATCACTAGAAAAGGAGTAGGAAATGGGATATCAATTTTAATTATGGCAGGTATATTAATAAGTACTCCGTCAATGATGGTTGATGCGTTTGGTTCTTTCGTGGTAACCGGAACGGTTCAAGAAGTTGCTTTAGGAATTACAAAGTTTGTGTTATTCTTATTAGTTTATGTTGCTATTATTGTTGGAGTGGTATTTATTGAAAAATCAGAAAGAAGAATACCAATCCAATATTCTAACAGAACATCTACGGCTTATGGAGCTAAGCAAACTTACATACCATTTAAATTAAATTCTTCTGGAGTAATGCCAGTAATCTTTGCATCAAGTTTGATATCAATACCGTCATTAATAGCGGCTTTTGTAAAAAATGATTCGTTTTCGCTTTTTGTAAATAGCTATATTAATTACAATACGGTAACTGGATTCATTTTATATGTACTATTGATAATTTTATTTTCTTATTTATATACGTTTATGGCGTCTGGGTTAAGGCCAAAGGAATTATCTGAAAACCTTAATAAACAAGGTGGTTATGTTCCTGGAATCAGACCTGGTAAAGAAACCAAAACTTATATTAGTAAGGTATTATCAAGAACAACTTTCTTAGGAGCGTTATTCTTGGTTATAATAGCAGGACTTCCAATATTAGTATCTAACTTTAGTGAGTTACCAACAAGTGTTACCGTTGGAGGTACTGGTTTATTAATCGTAGTTGGTGTTGCTCTTGAAACTTATAATCAAATTGAGAGTACACTATCAGCACGAAAATATGAAAGGGGTTATCGAAGATAATGAAAAATATAATATTTTTAGCACCACCTGCTGCGGGTAAGGGCACTTTATCAGAAATGTTAGTGAATAAGTACGGTTATGGCCATATATCAACAGGAGATTTATTAAGAGAGGAAATAAAAAATCAAACTGAAATTGGAAAACAAGCCGAAGATTTAATGAAACAAGGTAAGTTTGTTTCTGATGATGTTATCATAGAGCTTATTTCTAATCGTATTACTAAACCTGATTGTGAAAATGGTTACATACTAGATGGTTTTCCAAGGACTTTAGTTCAAGCTGAAAAATATGATGAATTATTAAAAGAGCTTGGTAAGGATTTAGGCGTTGTAATATACATTAACATTGATAAAGAAATGGCTATGAAGCGTGCATGTTCAAGAATAACATGTCCAAAATGCGGAAAGATTTATAATAAGTATTCAAATGAAATGAAACCAAAAGTTGAAGGTATTTGCGATGATTGTGGAGTTGAATTAACACAACGTTCAGATGATAGTGAAGAAACTTTTATAAAAAGGTTTGATGAATACGTAAACAAAACTATGCCATTATTTGATTATTATAAAAATAAAGGTGTATTAAAAACGATTGAAGCGCATGAAAGTAAGTATGATACTTTTAACGATGCGGTTGAAATTTTAGAAAAATAAGAAGGCAAAAGATGATAAGCATTAAATCAAAAAGGGAAATTGAATTAATGATTGTTGCGGGCAACATAGTTTATGAAACCCATAAACATTTAAAACCTTTAATAAAACCAGGAGTAAGTTTGTTAGAACTTGACTCAGAAGCGGAAAAGTTTATAATAAGCAAAGGTGCCAAGCCTTCGTTTAAGAATTATGAAGGGTTTCCTAATGCAACATGTATATCAGTAAATGAAGAAGTTGTGCATGGAATTCCTTCTAATAGAAAACTAAAAAAAGGTGATATAGTATCTATAGATATAGGTGCTGATTATAAAGGTTATCATGGAGACTCCGCTTGGTCATATGCGGTTGGTTTAATTGATGATGATAAAAAATATTTAATGGAGCATACAAAAAAAGCTTTATACGAAGGTATAAAAATGGTTAAACCAGGAAATCGAATAGGTGATATTAGTCATGCCATTGAATGCTATGCAAATGACCATGATCTTGGCATTGTAAGAGAACTATGTGGTCATGGTGTAGGGAATCATCTTCATGAAGAACCCGACGTTCCTAATTATGGTTTTGCTCATACTGGTCCTATATTAAAAGAAGGAATGGTAATTGCAATTGAACCAATGCTTAATTTAGGAACTGATGATATAGTGGTAGAGGATAATGACTGGACAATAACAACTTTAGACAGAAAACCTTCGGCTCACTTTGAGCACACGGTTTTAGTTACTAAAGATGGTTATCAGATATTAACGGGAGAGTGATTTATAAGTGGCTAAAGAAGACGTTATAGAAGTTGAGGGTAAGGTTATTGAACTTCTAAAAGGTGGAGATTTCAAAGTCAAATTAGAAAATGGACATACTGTAGAAGCCCGCGTTTCTGGTAAAATGCGAATGAATAAAATTCGTATCTTACCAGGTGATACAGTAGTTCTAGAGATATCACCTTATGATTTAACACGTGGGCGTATAACCTATAGAAAGTAATAGGAGGATAGAATATGAAAGTTAGACCATCAGTAAAGAAAATTTGCGAAAAATGTAAAATCATTAAAAGAAATGGAAAAGTAATGGTTATTTGTGAAAATCCAAAACACAAACAAAGACAAGGATAACAGGAGGTGTAAAAGTAAATGGCTCGTATAAAAAACGTTGATTTACCAAACGAAAAAAGAATCGAAGTTGCGTTAACTTACATTCATGGTATTGGTAGAAAATTATCAAGAAAAATATTAACAAAGTTAAACATTAACTTAGATACAAAGGCTAAGGATTTAACTGATGAAGAAGTTTCTAAAATTCGTAAAGAATTAGATAATTACCTACTTGAAGGTGATTTAAGAAGAGAAGTTTCAATGAATATTAAAACTAAGATGGAAATCGGTTCTTACCAAGGAATTCGTCATCGTAAAGGTTTACCTGTAAGAGGACAATCTACAAGAAGTAATGCTAAGACTCGTAAGGGTAGAGGTAAAACCGTAGCAAACAAGAAGAAGTAGGAAAAAGGAGGGTAAATAATGGCTTACAAAGCAAGAAAACGTAAGGTAAAGAAAAACATACCTGAAGGACAAGCACACATTCATTCTACGTTTAATAATACGATAGTTACCATTACGGATAAAGATGGAAACGTTGTATCATGGGCTACATCTGGAACTTCAGGATTCAAAGGAAGTAAAAAGAAAACTCCATTTGCTGCTGGTATGAGTGCTGAAGCAGCAGGTAAGGCAGCATATGATTCTGGAATGAGAAAAGTAGATGTTTTTGTAAAAGGATTAGGCGCAGGAAGAGAAACTGCAATTCGTTCATTACAAACAGCCGGATTAGAAATTCTTTCAATTACAGACGTAACACCGGTGCCACACAATGGTTGTCGTCCACCAAAACGTCCACGTGGATAATTTAGAAAAAGGGAGTGAATTTAGGTGATAAAATTCGAAAAACCACAATTTAAAGTTGCTGAATATGTGGAAAGCAGAAATTATGGAAAATTTGAGATAGAACCTTTGGAAAGAGGTTTTGGTACAACACTTGGTAACGCACTTAGAAGGGTAATGTTATCATCATTACCAGGGGATGCTATAACTAGTGTTCACATTGATGGTGTACTTCATGAATTTCAAACAATTGATGGAGTAATTGAAGATGTAACTCAAATTATATTAAATTTAAAAAGTGTGGTTGTTAAGAACCATACTAACGAACCTAAAACTGTAAAATTAAATGTAAGCAAGGAAGGCGTTGTTACGGCAGCTGACATACAAAAGGATGCTGACGTTGAAATTATTAACCCTGAACAAGAAATTGCTACGTTAGTTAAGGGTGGAAAACTAGACATGGAAATTACCATTGGTAGTGGCCGTGGATACGTAAGAGCTGAAGCTAATAAGAAGGCATTAGGCGACGTTAAATTAAACACGATTGCAATGGATTCTAATTTTTCTCCAATTGAAAGAGTTAATTATGAAGTAGAAGGAGCTCGTGTTGGGCAAGATGATACTTATGATAAATTAACTATGGAAGTATGGACTAATGGTTCAATGAAACCAGAAGAA
This sequence comes from uncultured Bacilli bacterium, assembly GCA_944329425.1. Lineage (GTDB taxonomy): Bacteria > Bacillota_I > Bacilli_A > RF39 > UBA660 > Aphodocola. Next base: position 11,106 of record CALVIG010000004.1, on the reverse strand, counting down.
GCTATTGCTTTGGCATCAAGAATAATTATTGAGCATTTTGAGATTTTAACTAAGTTAGATGAGATAGCAGATGAGACTGGACTTATGAAACAAAACGTTGATGATTCAAAGACAAAGGCTTTGGAAATGTCAATTGATGAGTTAGAGTTTTCAGTAAGGGCTTATAACTGCTTAAAAAGAGCTAACATTAACACGTTACAAGATTTAACTCAAAAGTCTGAAAATGAAATGATGAAGATACGTAATTTGGGTAAAAAATCACTTAAAGAAGTTATTGATAAAGTTAAAGAACTTGGTTTTTCATTTAGAAATGACGATTAAGATAAGTAAGGAGGAATTTAAATGGCATACAGAAAATTAGGTCGTAATAATAAACACAGAAGAGCTATGCTTGCAAACTTAACTAAAGATCTAATTAAAAATGAACGTATTGAAACAACCGAAACTCGTGCTAAAGAAGTTCGTAAATGTTTTGATAAAATGGTTACCTATGGTAAGAATGGTAGCTTAGTTTCTAGACGTAATGCACTTGCTTTCTTACATAACGATAATGAAGCTGTAACAAAAGTATTTAATGATTTAGCTAAACGTTATGAAACAAGAAATGGTGGATACACTAGAATATTAAAATTAACCGAAAGAAAGGGCGACGATGCCCTAATGGTAATACTAGAATTAGTAGATTAAAAAAAGAAAGTAAAAAAACTTTCTTTTTTTATTTTGTTTCCATTTTTATTAATATTGCATGTACAACGATTCTATTGCCCTTACTGTCTTTACAAGTAGATAAAGTTATTATTTTATCATTTATTTTTGGTGTAGCACTAAAATTAAAAATGCTTCTTTCTTTTAATGCGTTAATAAAGTTATTAAAATCATTATCAGAAGAAAATTTGGTTGTTAAGTAGTAGCTTTCTTTTTTAGTTTCATAAACAGAAAATATTTGCCATAAATAATTTTTTGTTATAGTAGAAAACTTTATTATATGATTACTTTTATTTTCATGCCATTCTTCATTTAAAACTTTTTTTAGTGTTCCAAACATTGTTCCGTCCACTCTTGCATGGGCGTATATTATGGTGTTTTTATTTAAAGTTTCGTAATCATTTCGGTAATCCATAAAAACCCATCCAGCCTTGTTATAACTTTTATCAAAAGAATGATTTAAGTAATACGAATTATCCGTTCCTTGAACAACAGGATAATTAACGTTTGTTCCTTCTAATTTTATCCAGCCTATTGTATCTTTATTTTTTTTCTTGAGTTCACTAAAGTTAACGTCTAACATATTCATTTTTATGTAATCCCAGTAATCATTTTTCTTGTCATTTGGTGGATTTATTATTTCCGTATTTTCTTCTATAGATGGTTTTTCATCTACGTTTTTAATTAATTCTTCTTTTATTTTATTTGTTTTTACGCCATCATTTATCCACAGTATAATTTTATACATACAGAAAATAAATGTCAGTGATAGTGCCAAAATTAATATAAATGTGATTACTTTTTTAAGATTAATTTTATTTATTTTCATAACATCCATCCTTATTAAAATTATAACATAAGATTTATTATAATCTTTAATTATTTACAACATATAAAATTTTGATTATTTATTAATGTTATAGTATAATAGGGTTGGTGATAATATGAAAGCATTAATAACTGGAGCATCTAGTGGTTTAGGAAAAGATTTTGCGATTAAATTAAGCAATTTAGGATATGATTTAATACTTGTTTCGAGGAATAAAACAAATTTAAAAAAAGTTTCAAAGTTATGTAGAACAAACGTGGTTATAGAAGACTTAGATCTTTCTTTAGAGAAAAACTGTAAGTTATTATTTAATAAATATAGAGGCGTTGATATTTTAATAAATAACGCTGGTTTTGGTTTGTTTGGTAATTTTTATGAAACAAATTTAGATAAAGAAATTAACATGATAGATTTAAACGTAAAAGCGGTACACATACTTACTAAACTATATTTAAAACAAATGATAAAAAAAGATTCTGGAAGAATTCTTAACGTGGCTTCATCAGCAGCCTTTTTACCAGGCCCTTTAATGAGTACGTATTATTCGACTAAATCTTACGTTTTTAAGCTTACGGCAGCTATTTATGAGGAATTAAAGCAAATTAAGTCAAACGTTAAAGTTTCTATTCTTTGCCCAGGCCCAGTAGACACAAATTTTAATAACGTTGCAAAAGTTAGTTTTTCAGTTAAAAGTTTATCCAGTAATTATGTAACTAATTACGCCATTAAAAAGATGTTTAAAAACAAGTTGGTAATTATTCCTGGAGTTATGTCCAAGATTGGTGCTTTTGGGTGTAAGTTCGCACCACTTAAATTATTATTAAAAATAGATTATAAAATACAGAAAGGGAAATTAAAATGAAAAACAGGGGTTTTACTCTTATCGAGCTTTTAGCGGTAATAGTGGTTTTAGGTGTTATAATGACTATTGCGGGAGTTTCGGTTATGAAAATAAGGAATGATGCAGCTTTGCAAGAAGCTAAAAAACTAGAAGATACGATTGCGGATTTGGGGCCTGGAATCTATAGCAATGAAGTTATAACTGATGATACGAGTATACTTAATTATGATGATATGAAATTAGATAGTTCTAAAAAAATAACATTATATGAATTGAAAGATTACTTAAAAGAATTAAAATGTGAAAAAGATAATTGCCAACTAAAAAGTCCGTTTGGCAGTGGGTATTGTGATGGTTATTTAGAAGTAAAAAAAACAGCGGACGGACCATCATTTAAAGGATATATATCTTGTGAAAATTATGAAACAGAAGGTTATAAACAGGAATAATGTATTAAAGTGCTATCAATAGGTAGCATTTTTTTATTTTTTGTTATATAATAATTCCTTAACTTTTAAGGAGGTGACTTAAGTTGGACATTATTGAAATAAATAACCTTATGTTTAGGTATGGAAACAAATTTATTTATGATGATTTTAGTTTGAAAATAAAACGTGGAACTTGGGTCACCATCGCAGGTCCAAACGGAGCAGGTAAAACAACGCTTGTTAAGGTTTTAGCGGGATTAGCGAAAAATTATTCTGACGTTACTATTATGGGTAAAAAGGTTATTAAAAAGAATTTATATGAGATTAGAAAAGAAGTGGGATTTGTGTTTGATAATCCAGATAATTTTTTTGCTTGTGAAACGGTAGAGGATGAACTTGCTTTTTCTTTAGAAAACATGGCTGTTCAACCATCAACAATCAAAAAGAAAATAAAAGAAGTATCAGAACTTTTAAACTTAGAAAGCTTATTAAAGGAAAATCCGTATTCTTTATCTGGTGGAGAAAAACAAAAGGTTGCTTTAGGGTGTGCGCTTATGTTAGAACCTAGAATTTTAATTTTGGATGAAGCTTTAATGATGATTGATATTAATGAAAGGGAAAAACTTCTTAAAGTTTTGAAAGAATATAACAGAAAAAAAAGGGTTACCATTGTTTCTTTTACTCATAATTTAGATGAGTCTATCTACTCTGATAGATTAGTTGTTTTAAATAATGGCAAAATTTTAGTAGATGGTTCTTTTCCTAGGGTATTTGATGAGGAAAGAGTTATGAGAAAGATAGGACTTGAAGTTCCTTTTACGGTTGAATTAAGTCAAAAATTAAGGGTTTATGGATTAGTTGATGACATTTGTTTAGACCTTGAAAGGTTGGTGAATAACGTATGGAAGTAATTTTTAGAAACGTGAGTTTTTCATATAATGACACACCAACTGGTAAACTAGCTTTAAATAATGTTAGCGTATTTTTGGAAAGTAACCTAATTCATGGGATAATAGGTCCGATTGGAAGTGGTAAATCAACCATGTTAGAACTTATGAATGGTATAACATTGCCTTCTAAAGGTGAAGTACTTGTTGGTGAGTATGAGCTTACTAATAAAAAAAGTAATTTTAATTTTAATGATTTCAGATATGATGTTGGGCTTGTTTACCAATTTCCAGAAAAACAGTTTTTTTGTTCTACCGTTGGTGAAGAAATAGCTTTTTCACAAAAAATATTTGATCCCAAAAACAGAAACATAAAAAATAAAGTTAAAAAGGTACTAAAAATGGTAGGGTTAGATGAAACCTATATTAAAAGAAGTCCGTTTGAATTAAACGGTGGGGAAAAAAGAAGGGTTGCAATAGCATCCGTATTAATTTCAAACCCAAAACTACTTATTTTGGATGAACCTACAATAGGACTTGATTGTAATAGCAAAAAAAGATTAATGAGACTTTTGAAAGGCTTAAAAACAAAGTATTTAAAAACCATAATAATAGTTACTCATGATGTTGATATGCTTTACGAAATAGTTGATGATATTGTTGTTTTAAGTGACGGAAAGGTTATTAAGACAGGAAATAAAATTGAAGTGTTTAATGATATAAAATTATTGGATGAAAAACGTGTTCCCGTTCCTAACGTGGTTAGAACTTGCAACATAATAAAAGATAATTTTGGTATTGATTTAGGATATGTAGAAAACATGAATTCGTTAGTTAGGAAAATAACTAATGTAATTAATGAACAAAAAAAGATGGTGGTGGTTAATAATGAAAAGTAATCATCAATTCTTTAGGTACGTAACTGGAAATTCAAAACTTCATTTGATGAATTCTAAAATGAAAATAATATGGTTCATTCTTTTAATCATCAATTTCTTAATCATAAAAGATATCTTTTCTTTAATTATTTGCCTATTATTTTTAATGTTTATTATTTTGCAAAGCAAAATAAACATAAAGATATACATGCAAAACTTAATAAGAATATATCCTATTTACATAATTGTGTTTGTGGGGTCTTTTTTAATTAACCATAACATACTAAATGGATTTTTTGATGTTTTAAAAACCATTTTGATTATTGTGTTATTTCTTGTCTTAACATTTACCACGTCTTTAAGTGAAATTGCTTGGGGAATTGAGTGTGTTTTAAGGCCGATGGAAAAAATAGGAATTTCAGTTTCTAATTTTTCACTTAGAATAGCTTTTTCAATAAAGTTTATTTCAACGTTATTTGAAAAATTTTATGAAGTTAGAAAATCCATGGCTTATCGTGGGCTTGCATATGGTAAAAATAAACTTAAGTCGTTTAATAGAATGGTTATTCCGTCTATTAATCTTTCTTATAAATTATCGCGTCAAACAATTATGGCAATGAAATTAAGGTTTTATGGGTATTCAAAAAAAAGAACTAATTATCATGAGAATAAGGTTACCAAATTTGATAAAACACTAGTTTTTATTGATATAGTTTTATTATATGTGGTAATATGGTTGGGGTGGTCATAGTTGAGATATTTAATTGATTTTTCTTATTCTGGACAATTGTTTAATGGTTATCAAAAGCAGCCTAAATTACGAACCGTTCAGGGCGAGATAGAAAAAGTTTTAACAAATATAAATAATGAACAAGTAATAATTTACTCTGCCGGAAGAACTGATAGTAAGGTTAATGCTTTGCATCAAAAAGCTCATTTTGATTTAAAGGTTAACTTGACACCATATAAATTAAAATGGGCTTTAAATAATTATCTTCCAAATGACTTACACATTAATAATGTTTATGTTGTTGCGGATGATTTTCATGCTAGATATATGGTGAAGTCAAAAACTTATGAATATAACATAAACGTAGGTTGTTACAATCCCTTACTTCGCACCCACGTGTATCAATATTGTAAAACTTTAAACGCTAGGGATATGAAAAGGGCTATAAAGTACTTTAAAGGCAAGCATGATTTTACTACGTTTTCTTCGGCAGAAGATAAACGTGATGATAAAGTTAGAACGATAACTTATGCTAAATTAAGAAAAAAAGGGAACATCATTACAATTACCTTTAAAAGCAAGGGCTTTTTAAAATATCAGGTAAGGAACATGGTAGGTTTATTAATAAAAATAGGAGAAGGCAAACTATCATATAAAGACGTAAGCAAATTAATAGCTAAAAAGGATAGAAGGTGCGCTCCTGGTACAGCTCCCGCAGAAGGGCTAACCTTAATTTCGGTTGATTATAAATAAAAACAGTTTTCATCATGAAAACTGTTTTATTTAATATCTTCTATTAAATCGGCAAGGGTCTTAATACCAATAAGTCCGCAGATACCAACTAAAATATACACTATTTTTGATCCTAAAGCACTAGCTCCGCCAAATATTGTTGCAACAAGGTCAAAGTTAAATAAACCAATAAGTCCCCAGTTTAACGCACCAATAATCATAACAGTTAGAGCTATAATCTGTAATGTTTTCATAATTTTCCTCCTTTTATACTTATATGATAATCAAAAAAAATTTTTTTATACGTGAATAATAGTAAAATTAAACCATATAATTAATTGAAGATTAAAAGAGGTGAATTAATGAAAAAATTTTTTGGTGTTTTTTTTGTTTTAACCGTAATTGTATGTTTAACGGGTTGTGGAAAGGAAGATAAAAAATCAATACTGAATAAATTGGATAAAAACGTTAATAATGTTAATGGTTATAAGCTAGAAGCTGAAATGGAATTAATAAATAATGAAGATACGTATAAATATGATGTTACGGTATCTTATAAAAAGGATGATAACTACAGGGTTTCACTTAGAAACAAAACTAATAATCATGAACAAATAATTTTGAAAAACGAAGATGGAGTTTATGTTTTAACGCCTACGCTTAATAAAAGTTTTAAATTTCAAAGTAAATGGCCATATAATAATTCTCAAAGTTATTTGTTACAATCCGTTATTAATGATATGAAAAACGATTCTAAACTTAGTATGAAAAAAAATGATAATGGTTATGTATTTACTAGTACCGTTAATTATAAAAATAATGTTAATTTAACTCATCAAGAAGTAGTGGTTAATAAAAATTATGAAATTAAAAGTGTTACGGTATTAGATGATGAAGGAAATGCTGGTATAAAAGTTACTTTTAAATCCATAGACATGAAAGCAAAATTTGATGATGATTATTTTGTGTTGGAAGAAAACATGCAAACGTTTTCACAAACTGAAGAAGAAACCGAACTTCAAATGAATGAATTGGACGAAGCCATATATCCAATGTATTTGCCTGAAGGTACATATCTAGAAACGGAAAAAACGGTTGAACTTGATCAAGGTTCAAGGATAATTCTTACTTTTGCTGGGACAACACCTTTTATGTTGGTTGAAGAACCAGTATCGAAAGAAGAAGAAATGACCGTTATACCAACTAGTGGTGATTTAGACATATTCATGGATACAATTGCTATTGTTGATGACTCTTCTATTAGCTGGTCTAGTGCGGGAGTGGATTATTACTTAGTATCAAGTGAAATGAGTAGTAGCGATTTACTGAATGTGGCAAAATCAATTTCGTCACTTCCTATAAATAAATAATTTAAATTTCACGTAAACATGTGTTATAATGTTTACGGGTGATATTAGTGAATTCAACAATAAAAAATGGGATAATAATAACTGTTATAGTGATTTTGGTTTTAGTAATCGTTTATTTTGCTACGGCATTTTTAATGACTGGTGAAATAGGAAACACTAAAGCGGAAAAAGAAAGCTCTAATGATTCTTCAAATTTACAAGAGAATGACGTTGTAAGTTCTTTATATGACAACATGATAATAGCTAGTGATACGTTTAAACAATCAAGCAGTGAGTACAAAGTAATTTTCTTTTCTCAAAATGAAGCAAGTGATAATTTAAAAAGTTTAATTTCTTCGTATGATTCTTCAAGCAATGGTATAAAACTTTACAAGGTAAACATTGATGAAGCCATAAATAAATATGTTGTTAGTGATGAATCAAATCCTAACGCAAAAACTTTTAGTGACCTTAAAATAAATGATGTAACTTTAATAACCATAAGTAACGGTGTAATTAGTTCTTATATAACGGGTGAAGATGACGTAGTAAGCGAGTTAAAGTAACTTTTTAGTTACTTTTTTCTTTGCCTATGTTATACTTTTATTATGCGGAGGTTACGATGAAAAATAATAAACAAGGTAATAAAAAAAATTTAATAAAAAACAAATTAAAAGCAAGAAGTGATTTTAAAATATATGAATTAGTTTTATTTTCTTTCTTTATAATAATTTCATCAGTATTGTTAACCGTTGTTATAATGAATGAAATAAATTCTACTGGTATAAAAAACAGTAACGTTTCATTAGATGATGATGCTTTAAAAGAATTTGAGGAGGTTTATAGTTTAATAAATGATTCTTATTATCAAGACGTCGATAAAGATGAATTGGTTAATGGAGCCATAAACGGAATGTTATCCTCTTTGAATGATCCACATACCAGTTATTTTAGTGAGCAAGAGGCAGAAAACTTTAATGAATTAATGAATGGTTCGTATGAAGGTATTGGGGCTGAAATTTCTATTAATTCTGACGGTGAAGTTTTTATATTTTCGGTTTTTAAAAATTCACCTGCTGCTTTGGCCGGTTTAAAATTTAATGACGTTATTTTATCGGTAAACGGAACTTCTACAAAAGGATTATCAACTACTGAGGTTGTAGCTTTAATAAAAGATGAAAAAAATTCTATTGCACATATTAAAATAAAACGTGGAAACGAAGAATTAGAGTTTGATGTTGAAAAATCAAACGTGGAAATTGAGTCAGTTGAGTCGCAAGTTCTTAAGAAAAATGATAAAAAAATAGGTTATGTTATAGTTAACACGTTCGCGAATAATACTTATGAACAATTTAGGGAAAACGTAGAATCTTTAGAATCACAAAATATAGAGGGATTAATTATTGACGTAAGAAATAATTCCGGAGGTTATTTGCACTCGGTTACTAGCATGTTAAACATGTTTTTGCCAAAAGGAAAAATTATCTATCAAATAGCCGACAAAAACAAGACGTATAAATATACTTCAACTACTGAAGAATCTAGGAATTACCCGTTAGCAATTTTGGTTAATGAATCTAGTGCATCGGCTTCTGAGATACTTGCAATAAGTCTAAAAGAATCTTATGGTGCATATGTGGTGGGTACTTATACGTACGGAAAAGGTACCGTTCAAACAACTAAAAATTTATCAAGTGGCGGAATGATTAAATATACCATCCAAAAATGGCTTTCTCCAGAAGGAAACTGGGTAAACGACGTTGGTGTAAAACCAACCCATGAAATAGAACTTTCATCAAGCTATGAAGCTAATCCATCAATTGATAATGATAATCAACTACAAAAAGCTTTGGAATTAGTAAGCGCGAAATAAGAGCAAGATTTATCTTGCTTTTTTTATTTAAATAAATATAGTATAATAAAAGTTAGGTGATGTCATATGAAGAACATGAAAATAGGTGATAATTATACCATTCACTGCTATAAGCATGATGGATCAATTCATAGGAGTTGGGATGAAGCCATGCTTCTTGATGTAAGTAAAGAATTTTTGGTATTTGGAAACAAGCATGCAAGGGTTAATAATAGTGATGGTAGGGTATGGTATACTAAAGAACCAGCGATTATATTTTATTATAAAAATAAATGGTACAACATAATTACTCAATTTAAGGAATCCGGAATTTATTATTATTGTAATATAGCAAGCCCAACCATAATAGAAGGCAAGGTAATAAAATACATTGATTATGATTTGGACTTGAGGGTTTTTAAAGATGGTACTTATAAAATTTTAGATAAGTCTGAATATGAGTATCATAAAAACAAAATGAATTATCCTGAAGAAATAGATTTGATTGTAAAGCAAGAGTTAAAAAACTTAATAAAATTATATGAACTTAAGAGGGGGCCATTTGATTATAAATGTGTAAAAAAATATTATGATAAATATATGTTGTTACTTGGTAATAAATAATTAAAGTTTGCATATATTAAATAAGAATGAGCATGTTAAAAAGTCAAAAATACATTAAAAAATAAGCAAAAAAGAGTTTTTTGAAAAAAAAATAAAAAAAAATAAAAAAATTTAAAAAAAGTTGTTGACATGCTTATTTGGATGTGGTATATTTATAACGCACTTGACAAAAAAGAGTGTAAAAAACCTTTGTAAAACAAAGGTGAAAATGATCTTTGAAAACTGAGCAAAACGTCAAGATTATTTGAGTAGCTAGGAAAACAAAACTAAAAAAATAAATATATATTTTTGAGAGTTTGATCCTGGCTCAGGATGAACGCTGGCGGCATGCCTAAGACATGCAAGTCGTACGAGATGGCCCAATGAAGTTTGAGTGCTTGCACAATTTCTGATTTGGATTTTCCATCTAGTGGCGGACGGGTGAGTAACACGTGGGTGACCTACCTTTGAGTCTGGGATAACTACTGGAAACGGTAGCTAATACCGGATGATATGCAGTTTCGTTTCTGCATTAAAAGGCGCTTTCAAGCGTCGCTCTTAGATGGGCCTGCGGCGTATTAGCTAGTTGGTGAGGTAATGGCTTACCAAGGCGACGATGCGTAGCCGGACTGAGAGGTTGAACGGCCACATTGGGACTGAGACACGGCCCAAACTCCTACGGGAGACAGCAGTTAGGAATATTCGTCAATGGGGGAAACCCTGAACGAGCAATGCCGCGTGAGTGATGAAGGTCCTTTGGATTGTAAAACTCTGTTGTACGGGAAGAACGACCAAACTAGGAAATGAGTTTGGAGTGACGGTACCGTGCCAGAAAGCTCCGGCTAACTACGTGCCAGCAGCCGCGGTAATACGTAGGGAGCGAGCGTTATCCGGATTTATTGGGCGTAAAGGGTGCGTAGGCGGCTTGTTAAGTATAAAATAAAAGCCCGGGGCTTAACTCCGGTTCGTTTTATAAACTGGCAGGCTTGAGTATGGAAGAGGTAAACGGAATTTCTAGTGTAGCGGTGGAATGCGTAGATATTAGAAGGAACACCAGTGGCGAAGGCGGTTTACTGGGCCATTACTGACGCTGAGGCACGAAAGCGTGGGGAGCAAATAGGATTAGATACCCTAGTAGTCCACGCCGTAAACGATGAGTACTAAGTGTTGGGGTTTCCCAGTGCTGAAGTTAACATATTAAGTACTCCGCCTGAGTAGTACGGTCGCAAGGCTGAAACTCAAAGGAATTGACGGGCACCCGCACAAGCGGTG